>DESS01000029.1:42037-72563 GCA_002361335.1 Richelia sp. UBA3308 | reverse complement strand
GAAGGTGATGCTCCTACCAATATCACTCCCATGCCTGGTAGTGCTCCCGAAGGAGATTCTCCTAGCAACATCAACAAGCCAGAAGAAACAACTGTTCCCGATTCGGATTCCTCTAAAAATACTGAACAAGAAACAACTGAAGGTACTGAAAGTGGAGTAAAAATATTAACTCCTCAATAAAGGTCCTATTTTGATAGGAACTTAGTAGAAAACCTTAAATAAAGGTAAAAAATAAGTTCTGGTTTTTCTAATATTGGCAATTTTCTTTAAAGCTATACCTAATGCCAATAATGAGTATCCAGAACTTTTTTTCATGTAATCTATAATCCAAAATAGGAAAAAATCAAAATTGAAAAAGCCTATCGTGAAGAAGAATTATTTGGGGATTTTTTTTGAAAAGAAGCAATTAATAAACAAGCAATACCAATATTAATAAATACATCTGCTAAATTAAACACTGGAAAATTAATCAGTCGAAAATCAAGAAAATCAATAACATAGCCTAGCACAAATCTGTCAATACCATTGCCCATAGCTCCAGCCAAAATTAAACCATATCCCCATTGCTCCCAAAGAGGCATAATAGGACTAAATAATGCTAATGCTATCAATGCCAAGCTCACTAATAAAGATAACCAGCGTAACCATTCGACTTTACCTGCAAACAGACTAAAAGCAGCCCCAGTATTTTGAACATAGGTAAAGTGAAATATTCCTTTTATTAGCGGTTGAGTTTCTCCCAAACTAAAAACTTGCACAACCCAGTATTTTGTCAATTGATCTAAGACAAAACCTGTAATAGCAGCTATCCAAAAGAAGCGATTTTTTAAACGCATAGAGTATTAGTTAGTTCTTAGTGGTTAGTGGTTCGTTATTGGCCGTTAGCAATTAGTAATTAGTCTTTAGTATTTAATTGCGATCGCTGCCCCCCGAGTATCCCTTAAAAACCAAAAAACTCTGACTTACAATAAACATAAATAGAAAAAAATATTCAAATAGACCAACCTATTGTTGTGTATATTTAGTTTATCCTCTCAGAGGATATCATTTAGTTGCTCTGGTTTAATAACAACTAAAAACTAACAACTAACAACTAACAACTAATAACTAACAACTAATAAAACATTAAATGTCGCAGTACATATGCTACTACAGTGACTGCACAAACTACAGCAAATTGTCCCGGTAATGCAAACAATGAATATTTTAGAATTGCTTGCAACAAGGATAAATTTTCCGTACCTTGCCATCCTAAAGCATAAGTGATGACCAAATAAGTAATACCGCACAGGTGAACAGATAACAAGCCACAAATGCAACTAAATGCCAAGGCTTCTAATTTTGGCCTGGCTTTAAAGGCGAAAAAACCGCAAATCCATGCTCCAGGGATAAAACCCAGTAAATAACCAAACTGAGAAAGCTTTATATAACCAATACCGCCACCGTCAGCAAATACGGGTAACAAAGTTAGCCCCATAACTAAATAGGCGATTTGGGAAAGGGCACCAGCATTTTTCCCCCCCAAACAACCAACTAACAGCACCCCACCAATTTGATAGGTGACACCTAAAGAAGAAGCATGAATTCCGTGGTTACTCCAACTCCAAGGTACGGTGGTAATATAGGCTTCAAGGAACGTACCACCCATGGTTAGTAGTAAGCCAATCATTGACCATAACAATTGGTTGGATGCGGCTAGCATTTACAAGAGACTCATACAAAAAGAGCAGGGGGAGCAGGGGGAGCAGGGGGAGAAAAAGCAGAACACTAGTACCCTGGGGCGTAAAGGGCGCACCCGTTTCAAAAGCTTGAAACCTTTATATTAAAATACTTATTACCTTGATACTTTTGAATGCCAGACTTCCGCGCAGCGGTACTAGTTTAATGCGTAATTGAGCGATTATTTCCCAAAATTTAGTTAGCTCGCGATCGTTCCAAACTCTACTAGAACAGATACTAAAACGAGCAATCAGGGGCGTTGCTTGCTGCTGGATAATAACAAGCTTTATAAAGATACATTTATACTCAGGAATTTCTACTCAAACATGAATAATAATCCATTAGTCTACAATTTTTATAACTTTATTAATTTTGCCTTTACCATTTATCTTGCATTCAGTAATATATTTTAACTCAGACCAATCCCAGCAAGTAAGAACACCTATACTTGACTATTTATTGCTTTATATACTTTCACTCACCAGTTAAATCAGAATTAAATCTAATTTAATTACAGTACTAATCATCATGTTTACAAAAGTAAATGCTTAACAGTGTAATTATCAACTTTTAATCCAGAACATATTACATTAATATCGCCATAAGCTTAACTTGATCTTATGTAGAACACATGTTCTATTGTATTATTTATTTCTTTTTAATCATTAAATGACTTCAAGAGTCTGATGGCACAAATAGATCTAAATTTTTGCTGAAATGAGTACTAAAAAAACATTATAATCCGACATTGTTAACCTTATCTTTACTGATAAGCTGTATATTATAAACGACATCTGCAAAATTACTCAACTTGCACATCCATGTTTTCTACAAAACTTGTAGCTAATAAATCTCGATTAGCGTCTTTAGTATCAGTATTAGCACTTACTGTTACTTTGGCAGCTTGTGGTGGTGGAGGAACCGAACCTGGTGAAAACGTAACCTTGAATGGTGCAGGGGCATCTTTCCCAAGATTTATTTACGAGCGTTGGTTCCAAGACCTTAACGCTAAGAAGCCCAATCTCCGAGTTAACTATCAGTCAGTTGGTAGTGGTGCTGGTGTTAGACAGTTTACCGCCGGTACAGTTGACTTTGGTGCCAGCGACGTAGCGATGAAGGATGAAGAAATCGCTAAGGTGGAAAGAGGCGTGTTGCTACTACCTATGACTGCTGGTGGAATTGTATTTGCTTACAATTTGGACGGAGTTGAAAACTTAAACTTACCACGTGCGGTTTACACCGATATCTTATTAGGTAAGATTACTAAGTGGAACGACCCCAAAATTGCTGCGGCTAACGAAGGTGTTAATCTTCCCAATAAGAATATTACAGTTGTACATCGTTCCGATGGTAGCGGTACCACTGGTGTATTAACAAAGCACTTGAGCGCTATTAGCGCCGACTGGAAAAATGGTCCTGGTGAAGGCAAGACTGTAGAATGGCCTACCGGAATTGGTGCTAAAGGTAATGAAGGTGTTACCGCTCAAATTTCACAAACTGATGGTTCTATCGGTTATGTAGAGTACGGTTTTGCTAAAAAGAACAATCTAAACACTGCTGCTTTAGAAAATAAAGCTGGTAAATTTATTCAAGCAAACGACGAGTCTGCATCTAAAGCTTTGGGAGCGGTTGAATTACCTGAGAATCTCCGTGCTTTCGTTACCGATCCAGAAGGAGAAGACTCCTATCCTATTGTTACCTACACCTGGATTTTGGCTTACAAAACCTATGAGGATCCTGCAAAAGCCAAAGCTGTGGAAACAGTGATTGAATATGGTTTAACCGAAGGTCAAAAAGTTGCTTCAGAACTTGGTTACGTTCAATTACCTGCAAACGTAGTTGAAAAAGTAGCTGCTGCTGCTGATACAATCAGCCCCGATTACAACATTGCTGTAAAGTAATAAGCTGCCTTATTGTAAAACTTTCAAGCATATCAGTTGATTCGTTAAGAAATAATGTGGTTCGCTGCTCTGTAAAGTCTAGACAAGCTAGACATTACTTCCTACTTCAGCGGGAGCATGGGAGCTGTTATCCCTCAATAGGCTTGCACGGCTGAGCCGTCCGCACATCAAGATATTCGCGTTTACTTTTTTCTTGATAGCTGCTTGGTTTTTGCATATTTATCAAGAAAAATTAAACGCTTTTCCTATAATTGTGCCAAAAATTAAGTACAAAATGCATTAAAAAGCATTGACAATTGTCTATAGATGATAATTTTTGTCTACAAAATTAACAACTAAGTCAAGCTCCCACATTTTCTCTGTTTCATGGATATAGTTTTTTATGAATACATCAGCCCAGAGTAGACAAGCAGATGCCAAAAATCGGTCAGAAGCAGATAGAATACTTGACCGTAGCTTTATTTGGACAACGCTATTTTTTGCTTTCGCTATTGCTGCTGTTTTACTTTGGATAGGATTTCAGGTTGGTATTCAAGGTATTCCAGCATTACAGAAATTTGGTCTTGGCTTTTTATTCACAAGCAGTTGGAACCCGCCGAGAAGTACATACGGCGTACTACCACAAATTTACGGAACTTTAGCTAGTTCTTTTATTGGTTTGTTAATTGCCGTACCGATTGGCATTGGCACCGCTGTATTGTTAAGCGAAAATATATTGCCTGTATCAGTAAGAACTGTATTAGTTTTCTTAGTTGAATTATTGGCAGCGATTCCCAGTGTTGTATATGGTGTATGGGGAATTTTCGTCTTAATTCCTTTCTTGGGAGGTGTTGGTGAATGGCTCAATCAATACTTAGGTTGGATACCAATTTTTAGCGCTCCTAAAACAGGAGCAATTGGTGGCCCGGGTTTATTCCCTGCTGGGGTGATCCTAGCAATTATGACTTTGCCGATTATTACGGCAATTTCTCGCGATGCCCTCGCTTCGGTACCTCGTAACTTGCGCGAAGCTGCTTATGGATTGGGATGTACCCGTTGGGAAACGCTTTTGAGAGTGATTATCCCGGCTGCATTTTCTGGTATTGTAAGTGCTGTAATGCTAGCACTTGGTCGGGCAATGGGAGAAACAATGGCTGTGACAATGATAATTGGTAACTCCAACAGAATCAGTCCTTCCCTATTTGCACCCAGCAATACTATTGCTTCTTTACTAGCAAATCAGTTCGCAGAAGCAAGAGGTTTGCAAATCAGTTCCTTGATGTACGCCGCATTTGTACTGTTTATATTGACTTTAATTGTCAATATTTTGGCAGAGTTAATCGTATTGCGAGTCAAGCGACTGTAAAAATACAAGGTGTATTAATCTATTATGACTAGTTTTTCAGACCAAGGGCAAACAGGATTTGCACGGGGTAGTTTAAGTGGTTCTTCAAGTTCTCCTCGTACACTATTCAATAATGTAATGAATGGTGTGATATTCGTTTGCGGAGCTTTAGCTTTACTGCCTTTGCTACTGGTACTTTCTTACCTACTAATTAAAGGCTTCGGTAGCTTAAGATTAAGTTTATTTACCGAATTACCTCCGGCAGCTGGTAGGGAAGTAGGAACTGGTGGTTTTGGTAATGCCATTATCGGTACGATAATTATGGTAGGAATTGGAGCTTTTATTAGCGTACCCATTGGAGTGGCAGCCGCAGTTTATTTGACAGAATTCAGCAAGGGAAAAACGGCTCGTTGGATTCGCTTCGCTACCAACGTTTTGAGCGGTGTTCCTTCTATTATTGCAGGGGTTGTAACTTACAGTATTTTAGTTGTGCCCCTTGGAGGAGCTAATGCCTATGCTGGTGGTGTGGCTCTATCAATTTTGATGTTACCGATTATCGTCAGAACTACTGACGAAGCTTTGCAATTGGTTCCTCAAGATTTGCGACAAGCTGCTGTTGGAGTCGGAGCAACTAACTATCAAACTGTACTGCAAGTAGTGTTACCCGCTGCTTTATCTTCAATTGCAACTGGCATAACTTTATCTCTAGCTCGTGCTGCTGGAGAAACCGCACCCGTACTTTTCACTGCTAGGTTTGGTAGCTTTTGGATCAGAAACTTAAACGACTTAAGCCAACCAACTCCTTCTCTGGCTGTTTTGGTTTATAACTTTGCAACTTCTCCCTTTGAAAACCAGATATCTATTGCTTGGGCTGCATCTCTGGTTTTAGTATTCCTGGTTTTGATGTCTACTATTATTACTCGCTTGGCAATTCGTAGCAAATAGGATTTATTGAATCAGTCAGGTAAAATTTGGGTGAAATGAAATTTAATATATTTTCTTCCCAAAGGTAATAAAGTTTTATCAACAAAGGCATTCATAAGATAGAAGGCAAAAGCTTTGAAGTTTGAGAGAGTTATCTTCTAGTAATAATTAGCGTCAAATTTATGGTTCAAGATACTTTCAGCGCACAACAAAATAACGAAACTGTATTAGAGGCAGAAGCATTAAACGTTTACTACGGTAAATTTTTGGCACTTAAGGATATCTACATGAAGATACCTAAAAACCAAGTAACAGCTTTTATCGGTCCTTCTGGATGTGGTAAAAGTACTTTATTACGATGCTTTAACCGTCTCAATGATTTGATTGACGTATTTCGGGCAGAAGGTAAAGTTTTGTATAATGGCGAAAACTTATATGCACCCGAAGTTGATCCTGTAGAAGTTCGTCGTAGAATTGGCATGGTATTTCAAAAACCAAACCCATTTCCCAAATCAATCTATGAAAATATTGCTTTTGGAGCCAGAATCAATGGCTTTAAAGGTGATATGGATGAATTGGTGAAAAGCTCACTCATCGGTGCCGGTTTGTGGAATGAAGTTGAAGACAAACTACATCAAAGTGGTTTATCTATATCCGGGGGACAACAACAGCGTTTGTGTATTGCTCGCGCGATCGCAGTTAAACCTGATGTTATTTTAATGGATGAACCTTGTTCTGCCCTCGATCCTATTTCTACTAATAAAGTAGAGGAATTAATTAAACAACTCAAAGAACAATTTACCGTTGTGATCGTTACTCATAATATGCAGCAAGCATCCCGAGTCTCGGACATGACAGCATTGTTTTATGTTAATACAAAAGATGGTGGTCGTAACGGGTATTTAGTAGAATACGAACCCACTGAGAAAATTTTCAACGATCCTCAGCAAGAAGAAACCAAAGACTACATCAGCGGTAAGTTTGGTTAAGTTTTCTATACTTTTGTGACCGATGACCACGAATTATGTCAAATAATACTGAAAAGCTCCTAGATATAATCTAGGGGCTGTTTTCGCTTTTATATATTTAAATGAATTTACAAGCGGGCGGCGGGAATCGAACCCGCATCATTAGCTTGGAAGGCTAAGGTTTTACCACTAAACTACGCCCGCGTTTTTTTCAACTCTGTCATTGTATTACAGTTGTCGAGAAAAATCAATACCCTCGTTGAATTTTTATGCGTATATATAATTCGCCTCTACGAGGTTTAAGTTCGCCGGTTGTTGGATCCGCGTCAGTTGCTGGATTAAATAATTTTTTATTGAGAAGTTGTTTGTCTACATATTTCTGATATAGTTGTCTTTTTTCTACCGGTATATTTTCATCTACTCGAGTAAATTCTACCGTGCCTGATTCGTTAATCATTAAATAAACCTGGAAATTTGCAGATTCGAGGTTATTTGCGTCAGTTGCTGGAATTACAAAGCTTTGAGAAATATTTTGTTTAGGTTTGGGTGGGTTGGTAGGTATGTCTCTTGTAATTGCTTTATCAGCCACATCCCAATTTGCTGTTAATATTCCACCGTTTTGATTGAGTTGAGTTTCTTTAATGGGAGTTTGTGAAGGAACTTGACGCTGTTGTGGGGTTTGTCCTAATTTATTTTGAATCGCATCAGTTATTTGTTCACCATCTCCGGGATTTTGATTTTGTTGTTGATTTAATTGTCTTTGACGTAATTTTTGTGCTAAAAGGCGCTGTTTCTCTTTTTGTTCTCGCTGACGTAATTTTTGTGCTAAAAGGCGCTGTTTCTCTTGTTGTTCTTGTTGACGTAGTTTTTCTGCTAAAAGGCGCTGTTTCTCTTTTTGTTCTCGCTGACGTTGAGCTTGTTCAAATTGTCGTTGTAATCGTTCTTGCTGACGTAATCGTTCTTGTTGAAGTTGTTGTTGAGCTTCTCGCTGACGTAAACGTTGTTCTAATTCTTGTTGTAATTGTTCTTGTTGACGTAATTGAGCTTCTAATTGACGTTGTTGTAATCGTTCTCGTTGACGCAATTGAGCTTCTAATTGTTCTTGTTGAGCAACTCGTTGACGTAATTGTTCAGCTAATTGACGTTGTTGTTCGGCTTCTTGTTGACGCTGTAGAGCTTCTAATTGACGCTGTTGGGCTTCTTGTTGACGCTGTCGTTGTGCTAATTCTAATTGTTTCTGTTGTTTCTCAAGTTGCTCTTGGATTTTTTGATTATTAAAAGCGATCGCATCTCGATCATTAGTGGAAATAGGAGTTGATAAATTAGTAGGTTGTGAATTCTGAGAAATAGGTTTTGGTTTTGGCGAAACAGGTTTGGGCTTGGGTTGAGATTTGGGTAATGGTTTAACAGGTGATGATTTTTGGGGAGAAATTTCGATAAATTCAATAGCAACAGCAGATTGCGATCGCCCCTTTAGAGATGAATTTTGTGTATATAAACTAATAAGCCAAAACGCCAGTACATGCAGGATAACGGAACCACAAGAAAAAGCAATCCACCAACTTGGTGAATTTGTTTGTCGTCTCCAGGTTTTTTCTGAAATAGAAGTTTTTTGTGCAACCGATTGTATCATATATGTATCTGTAATATCTATATTAAAAAATCGGTAAGACCAAGGGCGTTCGTTTTCATGGCATTGTTATTTAAAAGATACAGCAGTTTTCGGGTTATTTACAGGTAAAAAAGTAAAGCACTATATTTTAAAACTCTTGTGGTAGCCGCATCAAGGCAAATAATGTACCAGAACAAATATAAATATTGCTCCCCTTGCTGAGGATTAGTACCATCAATTGAGGGAGGGAGTAGGTTGCGTTTTATCGGAAATCTTAGAGCGGAACGGAAGTAAAATTAAATATCAAGATTAAATAAGTAAGTTGGCACAAATAAACGAGGGCGGGCGTTACAGAATGTAAATCGAGTTAAAAGCCTTATTACCACTAACTATTCACTACTGACTATTCACTACTAACTATTCACTATTAACTACTAACTACTAACTACTAACTACTCATTAGTAATTAAGATTGATTTGCGAATAACTCTGGAGTAACAGAGAAAGTCAGAACAGTTTCATCGACTCCCTTTAACTCTAAAGGTTTACCTTTAATAATTTCTTCCTCCTCCAAATAATCTGCTACCGCAGCAGAAACGAGAATAGTACCAGGCTCCGCAGCACCTTGTAAGCGAGATGCAATATTTACAGAAGGACCAATAGCTGTATAATCGGCACGTTGAGAATTACCAAACATTCCCACCACCGCCGTACCTTGATGAATACCGCAGCGAAACTGAAGCCCATTACGTCCATCACTATCAAAGATACCTTGCTCTTCCCAACGTTGGTTCAACTGAGAAAGTCTAGTTAACATTCCTCTAGAAGTATTAACTGCTCGACGTACTTGTTCATTAGGTGTCATTTCTTCCGGGGCTCCATACAAAGCCAAAATAGCATCTCCCATAAATTTATCTACCGTACCACCGTTATCAAATACAACCTTTGTCATTTCTTCTAAGTATTCATTGAGCAATTCAGCGACTTTTCGCGACCTCAAAGTATTTGATAATTGAGTAAAACCAACTATATCGCTAAATAATACTGTAATCAAACGGGGTTCTGGTCGTAAATCGAGAACTAAATCGCCAGCAGCTGCTTTTTCAACCAAAACAGGAGGTAAAAATCGCTGAAGTACCGATTGTGTTAAATAAGTATTTAATTCTAGAACTTTACGTTCATTTTCTTTTAATGCTAAAAGATTTCGTGCTTCTGCCAGAAGTTCTCTATCGTTAAATGGCTTGCCTAAATAGGCATCTGCTCCATGTTCGGTTCCTTCAATACGAGTATCTTCATCAACTTTTGCAGTCAGCAAGATAATTGGTATTCCTTTGAGCTTACTTGAATTGCGAATAGTGCGAATCATCTCTAATCCCGTTACTACAGGCATCATCAAGTCAGTAATAATTAAATTAGGTAAAAACTCTTTCGCTATAGTAAAACCTTCCGAACCGTTTTTAGCTGTTATCACCTTATAACCGTTAGCTCTGAGAATATTTGATACATAACCTCGCATATCTGGGTTATCATCTACAACTAATACTAATTGTTTTTTGTCGGCTGTTAAATCTGGATAATCAGATGAGACTAATAACTCTTCTGGAATATTTTCAGTATCAGTAGATGTTGGCTCTATCAGTTCTAAATCCGCTAATTCTACTGCAGCACGACTAACATTAACTTCTTTCTCAGTTTCTATTACTTGCTCGGGATTTAAATGAGCGGTTCCGGACAGAAGAGAAATGCTAAAGGTGGTACCATTACCATAAATTGAATCAACATTAATTGTACCCCCATGAACTTCTACCAATTCCTTAACCAAAGCCAAACCTAAACCCGTACCTTCATAAGAGCGGTTTTCTGAACCTTCAGCTTGACGGAAGCGTTCAAATAAGTAAGGAATTTGTTCTTGAGCAATACCAATACCTGTATCTTCTACTTGTAAGATGCAATCCGAACCAGCGTATAGTACTCTAATAGTAATTCTGCCGTTTTGGGGGGTAAACTTCATGGCATTCGACAGGAGATTGTAAACCACCTTATCGAATTTTTCCATATCTAAATAAACAGGTGGACAATCTTCTAATTGTGTAAGCAGATGCAATCCTTTTTTCTCGCAGTAAGGACGAAACGACTCAACAATTTGATTGACAAATTCAACTAAATCACACTTACGGAAACTTGGCTGCATTCTCCCAGCATCCAAACGCTGCAGATCCAATAATTGATTTACTAATCGCAGCAGGCGGCGAGAATTACGTAAAGCAATTTTACTTTGTTCGTAAGATAATCCTTCACCCATACTTGCCGCTGACTCTAAAGGGCCTTGAATTAAAGTTATCGGTGTGCGAAACTCATGGGAAATATTCTGAAAAAATTCAGTTTTTTGTTTATCTAATTCCAACAAACGTTCGGCTTGTTGACGAGTTTTTTGATAAAGTCGTGACTGCTCAACTGCAAGGGCTGCTTGAACTGCCACTGATGCAGCTAACTGCACCTCCGATTTCAACCAATGACGTTCTTGTTTACTTTCTCTTAAAGTAATACTACCGATAATTTTTCCGTCAGCAAGTAATGGAACTACCATCAAAGAGCGGGTTGCCATTTCCAGGGGTAAATCAAAATCTTTGACTTCAAGAGGGTAATTATTTATATCCGTAATGATTACCGGCTCCTGAGTTTGTAAGATTTCTTGCAATATTTGATTTTCCTTAATTGTTGCTAAAGACTGGGGTAATTGATGAGCATTATCTTCAGAACCGTCGTACAAGCCAACACATTCAACAAACTCGGAATCGGCATTCCACAAAGACAAAATGCAGCTATCTACCTGTAAAGCTTGCCCAAGTTGTTGGGTAATAGCAGCAAAAATTTCTTGGGGATCTAAACTAGAACGGATGGCGCTAGTAATTGTATTAATTAATGCTTCACGTTGAGCAAGATCGTGTACCTGTTCGTAAGCACGAGCTTGAGATAAAGCTAATGCAGCTTGATTTGCTACCATAATCACCAACTGCACTTCCGAATCTTCCCAATCACGGGATTCTTTCGACTGGTGCAGTGCCAAAACGGCCATTAACTCTTGTTGACAAATCAGCGGTACTACTAAACTAGAATAAATTTGGGCTTTAGCATAAACTTGAGCGCGATCGCTTTCTTGGGGATTATGCCCTTGAACGCGCCGATCTTTTGTTGCATCATAAATAACCTGAACTTCCCGAGTTTCCCATACAGTATGAGCTAATAATTCGGTTGGAGAACATAGGGAATCAGGGTAATCAAGTTGATCGAATTTATCTTCTAATTGTAAAAATTTTTTTTGATAAATAAAACCTCGATCTACTAAACGCCCATTTTGGAAAGGACGTAAAAGACATACATCTACTTCCAACATATCACCAACGTTATCTACAATTGCTTGCAAAATTTGTCGATAATCTAAGGCGCTACGAATGGTATTAGTTACAGAATTGAGCAGGGATTTTTGACGTAATGTACGGGTTAGTTCGTGAGTACGGGCTTTAAGAACATTATGAGTATCCAAAGCTTGGCGTACTAGAGCTTTAAGCTCCTCTGCTTCCCAGGGTTTAGTTACATATTTAAAAACTTTACCAGCGTTTATGGCTTCTACCAAATCTTCGACATCAGTGTAACCAGTTAAAATAATCCGAATAATATCTGGATACTGAGTAGCTGTGAGACTTAAAAATTCTGTACCACTCATCATTGGCATTCGCTGATCGGAGATAATTACTGATATATCTCCTTCTTTTGCCAGTAATTCCAATGCGGCTGGACCACTTTTAGCTCGCAGCACTTTATATTCACGATAGAAGGTACGGTATAACAAATCGAGGTTGTCGGGTTCATCATCAACAACCAATATTTTTGGCTTTTTGTTTACTTGGGATTTCATGCACCGCTTCCATGCAGTAACGGTAGTCGGATAAACAATTTTTACGGGTGAGAATGTTTTAACATTCCTCCTATAGGCTTCTTCATTTCATCTGCAACCAGCAATCACTTCAACAGTTGTAGAACATTTCTCGACAGAGGCACAAAGCACTAGTAGTCTGTTTCATTTATTTTGACGGCTTGTAGAGAGCTTATATAAACTTCTCTATACAATTTCGGGAAAAACGAATGAGATGGAATACTAGGATAGTTATTTACTGATTTTGGCTGATGCCAATTAACATTACCTCTTTGCTGCCTCCCATCTGGGGAACCCCCCATAAGGTGGAGCAGGCTTTTAAATTAATTAAAACTGGTGCCAGGTATCTATATATACTAATAGTGCTCATTTTTTTGCGGAAATTGTAAACCTAATTCGTTTCATAATCAGTTTCTATTTTGCAAAATCAATATTTTGTGGTCTTTTCACCCCCAGGGAGAATTTTTAAGTTACACCTAAAGTTGTCAAGGCTGGCTGAATTTCATTACCGAGTAGCTGTCGTCTTAGTTTTCCCGCCTAAGCACCAACACTAACATTTGATAGTAATTTTTATTAATCATAGTCATTTGTGAATCAGTAATATTACAAAAAATCAGTCAATGGATAAGTATTTTTTGTCACATATATTATACATCTTGAGATAGCACTGACAATAGCATGGCTAAATTACTATTGTATCAATTACATCACAAATAAAATCATCAATGGAATGATAGTTAGGGTTTGATTTATTA
This sequence comes from Richelia sp. UBA3308, assembly GCA_002361335.1. Lineage (GTDB taxonomy): Bacteria > Cyanobacteriota > Cyanobacteriia > Cyanobacteriales > Nostocaceae > Rivularia. Next base: position 59,426 of record DESS01000029.1, on the reverse strand, counting down.
AATAGTCACCAAGCAAATAACTTTTATTGATTTACATCAACAACTTGTAAATTATGTGGTAATTGCGTATAGGTATGCTAACTAAACTACAGTAAATTATTTATTATCAGTCGAAGCTACTAAGCTTGAGGATATATTACATAAACCACTAATGTAACTTATCGCTTATAAGTGATTAAGTCAGTACTCGGTTAATACTTGTATTGAAATAAAAGATAATGGGTGAGGTAGTCTGTTGTACAAACTGGCGCACTAAACCAGCAATTATGCTTGGACATGGATTACAATATTTATTCTCAAAGAAAAATAAAGCTATTGCTAAAACTTAAAAATTGTATGATTAGCACGGTATTTAATAAGGAACTTGTTACTATCAATAGTCAGAAGCATAAAACAAGCTTTATCCAGGAAAAGCAGTGTTGCGATCGTCTATAAATTAGCTTTAGGATCGATCGGTGTGACATCGCGAGCACGACGGCTTCCACATGTTTTTAAGGAACAGTTACCCGGTGCAAATGCAAAAATTCGGCAGTATTAAGCAAAATTTTCCCTTAAAATCAAGAATGTTTGCTCAAAATGAGTCTGATAGTCTAAATTTTCACAATATTTGTAAAACTACGGCATATTTTATTTATTGCATATCCCTTACACAAAATATGGACACATATACCAAATTTCAGCAGAATTTAATCTGTAGTTTTTTATTTCCCTAAATTTCTCTGTTTTTGCCACTCTACTTATTTTCTTTATCTTTGAAAACATCCCATGCCAAGTTCCAATTCTAATCGCTTTTAAATTAGAGTTTTCATATAGGGACGGATGATCTTTTACGATATTTAAGACTCATATTTTCGATGAACAACTTCAACAATAAGCTAGCCTTGAATCCTTGGTTTTCTCTTCCATCCCATCGCAAGCCAGTTACGGTAGCCCCTACCCCAATTACCTCCCAATTCCAAATTCGGCTATACACACCTGCTGATTTACCTGGTGTAGCCCAAATTATCGCCGAAAGTTTTCACTCTCGTCATGGCATATGGGGATGGGCTTTTCCCTTGCTACGTTTAGGTATTTACGAAGACTTAAGACATCGTTTAGCATCGCCAGCACCACATCACGCCTGCTTGGTAGCTGTTGATACAAAAATGGACGCGACTTCAAATTTAGTTGCGACTGTAGAATTAAGCGTGCGTCTAGCCGATACTTGGGCTTGTACTGGCGGCACAAGAAAAAGCTTTGCTTATTTATCTAATTTAGCCGTAGATCCTCAATACCGACGACAAGGGGTTGCCCGTGGGTTATTAAATAGCTGCGAAAAAGTTACTCGCGAGTGGGGTTTTAAAGATTTGTATCTTCACGTTTTGGAAAATAACTATCAAGCCCGGCAACTTTATTTTAAATTAGGGTATCGTATGCATCAAGTTGAATCTAGTTGGAATACATTCTTCTTCAGAGGTTCGCGACAAATTTTACTCTACAAACACCTTTAAAACTATAAAACAGTCTTACTTTCGTGGCATCTGTTATTAATATTAAGGAACGCAAATAACTCACCGCAAAGTATTTTAATAACTTGACTAAGGGGTCAACTGATGTTATGACAATCCTATAATAGATGAAGTTGATATATAAAAATTATATATTATGTTTTATATCAAAAAAAATTGATATATTTTGTTTAGCCTTTAAAATATTTGAAATTTCCTGTAAATAGGCATTTTATATTTATTCATATATTTTATTCGGGCTAAATATTGGTATTGAACCAGTTTTTCTAGTTAGTTGTATACAAATACCCTTAGATTGGCAACAAAACGTTAATAGTACAAAAACTTTTTTAGCTAGAGAGAGCCATAAATATTCCTTATCTAATCTACAGACCATTTAAGACTAATAAAAAGAGATAGGGGCACAACAACTTTAGCAAATAATTGTTTTTTTCATATTTTCTTTAAAATAATCCGGTTCTAGTTGTAGTAAGCTAATTTACGAAGTTATCGCTAACAATATATACTATTAAGGTAGAAGCTTAATTCATCTAATTCTATAGAGCATTTTATTATTGATTAAAACTTGAGATAATAAAAACATCTAAAATGAATTATCATTACTCTATTCAGTAAAATTACTCTTAAATTAACTAATGCCTTACACAAAATTTGTATATCAAATATCTATCTTTATCGAAACTTTAAGTAAACGGTCCTGTAATAGAAGACAAATCCAGTTAAATCACATAAAATATGGTTACTCAATTGCTCAAACCAGTTGATTTAATTCTGTTTTAGTTAAACTGAACAATAAAGCTTTAGATAATAACAAAACTAATAGCTGTATTCATTGATTTAATGTCCAATTACAATTCTCGCGTTGAAATTAGTTCCTTTCTTGTTTAATTGTTTTAGATAAACATGGATAGCGAAAAATACCGACGCTATCAAAGTGCTATGATATCAACTTATTATCCTGACACTTGTTTCCTTGACTATCTTGTAATGCCAGATGGACTTGAGCAATCTTATGGCTCGGATCTGCTGACAAAAGTACATAGTGGAAAGCTTTTTATGGTCAATAGCCGGAGACGAAACGGGTTAATACTCTTTAAAGGTTACCATGCAGAGTTTGCAGGGCCAGGAGCAGCCGTTGGTGGCGATTACGATCGCGATTGTCTTCATATATTACCCATTGGGAATATTTCCTCAATGCTACTGACAACAAGTTCTTCTGAAGAGCGTCAAAAGTCTTATTTGATTAGGCGACAGTGGATTAGATTAATTAAGCAAATTACTGAAAATCCAGTTCCCCAGCAGCGAATTCAAAAAATTCTCGATCAGTTTGAGCAATATTTTCCACCAGAAATGGTAAGTCAGTTGCCGGATGAAGCATTTGCGATGCTAGTGGGAGTTTTGCCACAAACTGTAGCAATAGTGCGTCGTTTAGGTAATCAAGTAGATAATCTCGGTTAAAACATTGTCCTTAACCACTTATCGTTAAATATTTTAATAAATCTGATTATTTATGATTTATTATTTAAATATTCTGATTTAAATATTAGTTTTGTAAGTGTTATTTAGGTGTGATTTAAATAATACGATTCAAAATGATTTTCCTTCTTCGTTTTTAAATCGAGTTAAAGTGCGGATATTTTCTGATGGAGAACCTACAGTTATTCGCAAACCCCCCCCAGTCTCTCGCACCAGAGTTCCAGAATTTTTAAGTTTTTTGTAAAGATTTTTTAAAGTAGTATTTGTTTGTTCATCGCTTCTTGGTTTAAGTCGCAGGAAAATAAAGTTAGCAGCACTATCAAAGATTTGTAATTGTGGATATTGGGATAAAGTTTCGATTAGTTTAGAACGTTCGCTTAATGTTTGGGAAACTGACTCAAGTAAAAGTGAGCGATTTTGTATGGCTATTAATGCAGCAGCTATTGAAAAACTGGGAATATTGTAAGGTAAGCGGATTTTTTCTAAGACGGCAATTATTTCGGGATGAGCAATAGAGTAACCTACACGCATTGCAGCCAAGCGGAAACCTTTAGAAAATGTTCGTAATATCACCCAATTTGGATGTTGGGGCAAGTTACTTGCTAAAGTTGTTTGGCTGAATTCAAAATAAGCTTCATCAATTACTACTAAAATATCTTCTGGCAGACTTTTTAACCATGTCAACTCTGCTGCTGTTAGGGAATTACCTGTAGGAGAATTAGGATGAACGACAAAAACTGTTCTTATAGGTGGTGTAGCGGTAGTTTCTACTGCTTTTGAGGCTGCTTTCAAATCAATTTCATAATTTTCGCTGTTTCTCGGCACTGTTACTACAGGAATACCTAAAGCCTGTGCTAAAATGCCGTACATTGAGAAGGTGGGTTGAGCTACTATTACTGAACCATTCCCTCCCAAACAGGTAGCGATTAATATTGAACGGATTAGTTCATCTGAACCATTACCGAGGGAGATATTATCCCTAGTAAAAATAGATGAAGAAGAATTAACTGATTCGTTTACATATTCACTAATTGCTTGTCTGAGTAAACAATGCCCGCCATCTGGATAGCGATTGGTTTCAATTAATTCTTTATAAGTCCATGCTAACTTTTCTTTTAAGTCAGAGGGTAAATCATAAGGACTTTCATTTGTATCGAGTTTATCTGCTTGTGTTGTTGCTGCTGAATTTGCAGAAGTGTCATAAATCCCTAGTTGCGGTTTATAAGCTGTTAATTCGACTAAATCTGTGCGGAGAAAGGGAAGCATATTGATTTTAGATTTTAGATTTTAGATTTTAGATTTTGGATTTTAGATTTTGGATTTTTACAAGGGATGTATTTGTTTGGGATTTTTAACTGTATCTAGATTACGAAATCCAGGGTTATATTTTATTTGTATAAAATTTGGTAATAATTACTGCCTTTACAAAAAATAAATATTCGTCTCACTCAAATTCGTGTAATTCAAGTATCTAAGAATAAATTTATTTTTCTGTTTCTCTGGAATGGCTGCGATTGTCATTTCAGCTATCAGTTATCAGTTATCAAGTACTCACACTTGGGAATCGAGGGGCTTGAAAATAAGGAAAAAATTTTTTCTTTCCACGGATAAATCAGGGGGCTTGTATACTGTTTATTTTTTTTGTTCACAAGAGGGGCGTTGGCACCGTATCCTGATTGCCTTATAATTTTGTTCAGAATTTCTCAGAGTGCACACCCACCCTACAATAAAAAATGTGTCTTTTTGCTAAGTCCTATTTCTAATCAATTTATTTTTTTCTTGAATTAAATTATTCTACCATTTTGGGTAATCATAATTAAGCAATAGGAAACCAGTATTTGGTATGGTCGATATTTGATTAAATAAATTTAAAAATATTCCCAACTCATGTAGAAGTTGCAGGGCTTCGGCTAAATATGAGATAACTGACAAAAATTTTCAATAGCCTGCCAGATTTCGGCGATCGCATTACCTAGGGAATGATTACTATTAAGTTCGATCAAATCTACCCAAGCACGTTTTTGGGCGAAATCTCGGCTGGATTGGATGGGAATCACTTCATCATGTTGTCCGTGTAAAATAAGCGTAGGAATCGGACGTTGTAAAACAACTTCGTGATATAGATTCGCGTCTGTCAAGAAATCATAACTTAAAGGTAATTCTCGTTGCTCGCCATAATGATAAACCATAGTATATTTTTCTTGCTGCCAACCCTCGATAACCTCTTTACCTAAAGTAGGCAGCCAATGGGATAAAAACCCAAAAGCAGGTGCGAGTAAAATCAAACGTTTTACCTGTAGGAATTTTTCTGCTATATGGGCTGCCGTTAAACCTCCTAAACTAGAACCAATAATAGTCACCTTTGTATTTGGTTCAAATATAGAGGCAACTTGTTTTAACTGACGAGTAATTGTCAGGTGATAAAAATCTTCACAATTTAAATCGGGAACTTCTAGTTTGATGTGATTTTGGGCAAAGCGTTCGAGTATATATTTAGCTTTAGCAGAATTAGGACTCGATGCAAAGCCATGGAGGTAGATATATTGCACAATTTTTAACCAATGATATCAAGTCCGGCTAATTACTTACTATATAACCCACGATTGAATTGATGGCGGTTATTCGCAATATAACCCTTTTACTCATTACTTATTACTCATTACTCCTTACTCCTTACTCACAGATATGACTAATTACCGCATCGTCACGAATTCTTCTGCTGCTGAGGGATGAATACCAACAGTAGCGTCAAAGTCTTTCTTTGTCGCGCCCATTTTAACAGCGATCGCCACACCTTGAATGATTTCTGCGGCATAGTCTCCCACCATGTGAGCGCCTAAAACTTTATCAGTTTGGGCATCCACGACTAATTTCATCATTGTTCTTTCTTCTTGTTGTGGCAAGGTATAGAACATGGGGCGAAAACGAGTACGATAAATTTTTATTTTGTCATCACCAAATTTATCCTTAGCTTCAGCTTCTGATAAACCCACGGTGGCGGCTTCTGGTTGGGTAAATATGGCAGTGGCAACGTTTTCGTGACTAAAAATACGTTTGATATTGCCAAATTCGTGATCGGCAAAGGCTCTACCTTCACCAATTGCCACGGGAGTTAAATTTATTCTTTCAGTAACATCACCTACGGCAAAGATGTTTGGCACACTAGTTTGACTGTAATCATTGACGGCGATCGCGTCCATGGTACCGTATCCTGGTCCATCCATAGAATTGCTTACCAAGTCAATTCCGACTTTGTCCAAACCTAAACCCTCTACATTGGGTATTCTGCCTGTTGCTACTAAAAATACATCGGCACTTACTGGTTGTTGATATTCTCCAGATAATTTTAACTCTAAGCCTTGGGATGTTTTTTCTACGGATGTAACTACAGTATTTTTAATTATCCGAACACCGTGATTGATCATTCCTTCCTGAATTCCGGTACGGATATCTTGATCAAAGCCTCTCAAAATCGTGTCGCCGCGAATAATTTGGGTGACTTGACAACCCAAACCCTGCATAATACAGGCGAATTCCGAACCTATATAGCCAGCACCAATGATGGCGATATGAAACGGTTTTTCTTTCAGGTGGAAAATTTCATTGGAGGTGATACCATATTCCATCCCTGGTATATCAGGTTTAATTGGTTTTCCTCCAACAGCAATCAAAATTTTATCCGCAGTAACTTTGCGCCCATCAACTTCTACAGTATGCTCATCAACCAAACTGGCGCGACTTGGAATTAATTCTACTCCTGCTCTTTCTAAAAAGTTAATGTGTAGGGCAGATAGTTTTCGTACTTCCTTGTCTATGGATGTGATGAACTTTTCCCAATCCAACTCAGTATTACCGACATGCCAACCATAGCCAGCCGCACTTTCAAATAAAGAAGGAAAGTGAGAAGCATATACCATAAGTTTTTTAGGAACGCAGCCACGGATAACACAAGTTCCACCCACCAAATCGTATTCAGCGATCGCCACTTTTGCTCCATAGCTGGCGGCACGTTTAGAAGACGCTAATCCTCCGGAACCGGCACCAATTACAAACAGGTCGTAATCATAGGTCATAATTTCAAGCGTGTTGTTTGCAATAAATAATCCAAGTATAATTACGCTTATCTATAGCTAATATTAAAACAGGCTACTACATTCCACATAATCGCTACTTTTCAACATTAGAGCAAGTGCGTAAGTATTATTTGGTTATTTAATTTAAGGTTAGGAATTCTTCTGCAGTAGTAGGATGAATTGCAATTGTATCATCTAAGTCTTGTTTAGTGATACCTTTACGAATTGCAACACCAAGACATTGAACAATATCCGCTGCGTGTTCCCCTAACATATGAACCCCAATGATTCGTTCGGATTCACCTTCAACCACGACTTTAATTATTGCTTGCTCTTCGGAAGAAGCGAATTGATGCATTAGTGGTTGAAATTTATCGCAATAACATTTTACAGAATCGCCAAATTCTGCACGGGCTTGACTTTCAGTCATACCGATACTTGCGATTTCTGGACGAGCAAAAACAGCAGAAGGTACATTACCATAATTTACGGTTTGGGGTTGATCACCAAAGACAGTATTGACAAAAGCAACAGCTTCTGTTTTTGCTACAGGTGTTAATTGTAAGCGGTTAGTACAATCTCCAACGGCGAAAATATTTTCTTGACTGGTGCGGCTGTATTCATCTACTTCGATCGCCCCTTGTTCGCCGATTTTTACTTGGGCATTATCCAAACCAAGATTTCTGGTATTGGGAGTGCGTCCTGTGGCAACTAAAATACTATCGGCAGCGATGGTTTTTTTGTACTTACCATTTACGGTTAACAGTAAACCTTCTTCATAATGTTTAATTTCCGCCGCCTTGCTATTAGTAACAAATTTTATCCCTCTTTGAGATAAACTTTCTTGAAGATAAATGCGAATATCATCATCAAATCCTTCAAGAATTGTTTCATCGGTATCAACAACAGTAACTCGACAACCGAAAGCATTCATCATGCTGGAAAATTCTACACCAATATAACCGCCACCAATTATTGCCAAACGTTTGGGCAAATAGGGTAAATGAAACATTTCGCGGGAACTGATCCCGTATTCGATACCGGGAATATCAGGAATAAAAGGACTTGCTCCGACAGCAATTAAAATCTTGTCCGCAGTAACTTTACGTTCATCAACTTTGATAGTGTGAGGGTCAAGTAATGTTGCATGACCTTTTAGTAAAGTAATACCACTTTTATTAAATTTTTCTTGATAAGAGCGATTGATTTTCTCAATGTGCTTGTGTACAGAGCGAATAAACCACGTCCAATCGAAATGGGATGAACTTTTACTCCAGCCATAGTCAGTTGCAATTTTATTACGTAGCGCAAACTCAGCGGCGTAGACAATTAACTTTTTAGGAATGCAACCGCGATTCAAACAGGTACCGCCAAGGGATTCTTGTTCGGCTACGGCTACACGCACGCCCGCTTGGGCAGCTTTTGAAGCAGCAGCCGCACCAGCAGAACCAGCACCCATTATAAATAAATCGTAATCGTATGTCATAACTGCGGAGAAATTTAATTGCTCTTTGAATGAATGCTCACGAATTCGGAATCACTTGTTTTATTTTGACTCCCACCTCGCCCCAAGGAGGCGAAACCAACATCTCTCACAATCATGTTTGACTGCTTTGAGGCTGTAACCAATCTTAATTGTATAGATATTCTTTTATAGTTTCGGCAATTTATTTCTAAAATTGTGGTTTTTTTCCGGTTACTCCTGTGTGTAAGCTATAAAAGCTTTTATGAATATACATATATCCTTCAAACCGATACCGCTACTGTCTTGGGGATGACATTTTGCTTATTTTTTGCTGATACTGACTAATTTGTTTGTAAAAAAATAGAAACAGCTTGCGATCGATCGCAAGCTGAACACCCTTAATAATTGTAAATTTTCCCCTCTGGGTAATTAACTCTTGGGGCACACTATGCGCTACCCTAGGTAAACACCGGTTTGCTCCTACTTAATTGAAAATCTGAATAAGAAGTTTACCCGAAAGATATATTTCTCTAGCAGAACAAGCGGCGTTACATTCAGCCGCGGATTAATACCTTCTTTTAAAGCTACGGCTTATTCGTTCCTGATAATTACATGATGGCTGCATTTTTTTTAATACTTTTTAGTAGATTTAATGTGAATACAGGTTAGATAAAACTTTGTTGTGACGAGAATCACAAGCATTGATGATTAAGATCCTCTGAAAATAAGGGGAAATTAAACATAATACATATAACTGAACTCTAGCCGAGTCATTAATAGGGAACACACTAATAGCCGACAGCCTTGAGCAAAGGACTGTCGGCTTTTTGTATTTGGATATGGGACAAGGAGACAAGGGGAAGAAACTAATAATTCCTCACTACTAACTACTCACTCCGAAAAAAGTTTCCCCACAACTTGTTGGTAACTTGACAGAAATTCTGCCGCAGTCACTAGCGAGTGTGGGGAAGGTGAAATAATTGGTTAAGTCGAATAGGGCAGTGTCGCGATCGCTGTCCAATTAAGACATTGCTTGAATGATAAAATCAAAGTAGGGAGCAGCTTTTTGTGCATCTTCAGTACTTAGTAAATCAATGGAAGCTTCCTTTAGTCCCTTAATGGCTTCTACCATTCCGGGTACGGGCACTCCTAATGAGTTGTACATTTCCTTTACGCCAATCAAACCAATGCTTTCGATTGGTTCTTTGTCACCAGCCAGTATTCCATAGGTGACTAAACGTAAGTACCAACCATAGTCACGGATACATAAAGCACGTTCGCGCTGTCCGTAAGCATTACCCCCTGGTGCAATAAAGTCAGGGCGCTTTTGCCAAAGTGATTTTGTGGCTTTTTCAACTATCTTTTTTTCGTTTTCAGTTAAGGTATCAACGATTCGCAACCGTTGTTCGCCGCTTTGCAAATAGTCTTTGATATTCTTAAGTTCGCCACTGCTGGGATAACGTAGTTCGTCATCGGCTTGGAGAATAACTTGGCTTACTACAGTCATAATTTTGTAAAAGAAAACCTAATTTAATTATTACTGTTAGTTTAGCTATTCAGGTGTCAAGAAGTGAAGAGGGAGATTCGGCGTTGGTGATAGGGGAGAAAATTAACATGCAGACCTTTAACATGCAAATCTTAGTTACTGATTACTTAATTTATGATGGCTACAACCAAGTGGAAACAGGGTGATTTGATTGAAGCTGTAATTACGGATTTGAGCGATACGGGTGATGGTGTAGGGCGGAGTGGTGAAAAGGTGGTGTTTGTACCGGATACTGTACCTGGCGATCGCGTTGTTGTGCGTTTGATAAATGTTAAGCCCAACTATGCAAAAGCCAAAGTTAAAGAATTATTACAACCATCCTCATTACGGATTAAACCGGCTTGCATTGTGGCTGATAAATGTGGCGGCTGTCAGTGGCAGCATATCAATTATGAATATCAATTGTCAGCTAAGCGTGAAGCTGTGATTAGAGCTTTAGAACGTATCGGTGGTTTTAAACAACCACGGGTAGATGCTGTAATAACAGCGGGTACACCGTATAATTACCGTAATAAAGCGACTTACCCGGTAGGAAAATCTCCTACCGTGGGGGTGATAGCGGGTTACTACCAAAAATCTTCTCATCAAATTGTTAACCTGAATCAATGTCCCGTACAAGATTCGCGGTTAAACCCTTTTTTGGCGCAAATCAAAAAAGATATCCAATTATTAGGCTGGCAGATTTATAACGAACACACCCACAGCGGAACTATACGCCATCTTAGTTTACGTATTGGTCGCCGTAGTGGGGAAATTTTATTGACCTTAATTGTTAAACACTTCAACATAGCAGGAATTGAACAAAAAGCACAAGAGTGGTTAGACCACTATCCCCAATTAGTAGGAGTTATGTTAAACCGGAATGGCGATCGCACCAATACTATTTTTGGTAGGGAAACTCGGCTTGTGGTTGGGACTCCTTATTTAGAAGAAGAATTTGCTTGTTTGAAATTTCAAATACGAGGGGAAACATTTTTCCAAGTAAATACTGAAACAGCGGAGGCATTATTGTACGAAATTCAATCAGAATTAAATTTACAAGGTAAAGAAATATTAGTTGATGCTTATTGTGGCATTGGTACTTTAACATTGCCACTAGCAAAACAAGTACATCTTGCTATTGGTTTAGAAATACAAGAATCAGCAGTAAGTCAAGCGAAAATCAATGCTCAGTATAATCACATAAATAATGTCACTTTCCACTCGGGAAAGGTAGAAGAATTACTGTCTCGGATATCATATAAACCAGATATTGTTATACTTGACCCACCAAGAAAAGGATGCCAACCGAGTGTAATCGAAACTTTACGCAAAGGAAAACCAGCCCGTATTGTTTATGTAAGTTGTAAAGCAGCAACACTAGCAAGAGACTTGCAGCAACTTTGTCAAGATGGTTTGTACACCTTGTCGCGAGTACAACCAGCAGATTTTTTTCCTCAAACAGCTCATGTAGAAGTTGCAGCATTTCTAGTGCGATCGGATTTAGTCAAAGGTACTTAGTCTAAATAAAGGCGTGAAATTTAAAAATTGTAGTCTAGCGCATAGTAAAAATGCTAAAATTGAATTAATCTAAATATAGAATACCTTTTGTATAAAGAAATTAACGCTATGAGCAAACTCTAAAAAAAAAGAAAAAAGAAGTTGTTTATGTACAAATCGGTAAAGTTTTACGAGTATGCAAATACTCATTTATACTTCAAGTAAATTTATAGTTTGCAACTATTTGTAGTTAAAAAATCAGTCGATTTGAAGTAAATCTTCCTTTATTTCACGAAAAGAGTCAATGCTAAGCAGTATACAAAAATTAGTTGTACGGACATAAAAATTAAGGCAACATGACCACCTCAGTTGAATTTCAGGGTGCGCGGTAGATAGCAAAAGTCATGTAAGCGCGGTCGCCGAAAGCTACGGGGTTTCTCTTGTGATTACCATTTCACTTCGTCCAGTAGGACGCAATTGGGGCACGATTAGTTTTGCCTCGACTCTATATCTCTGCCCAATATTAGATTTGCTTTTGGCAGAAATTCCAGGAGAAATGCAAGCTGAGTTAAGACTAGGACTTCAAGAAGCCTTAGTAAATGCAGCGAAGCACGGCAATAATCTCGATCCTGGAAAAAAAGTTGTAGTTCGCTTTTCTTTAATTGATGATAGATATTGGTGGGTGATATCAGACCAAGGAAAAGGATTTGTTCCCCAATGCGATGGTGGAGAAGATCCCACCGAATATTTGCCACCTGACGAATCAGAAAATGGTCGCGGTTTATCGATACTGCATTTAATTTTCGACCAGGTGGAATGGAACCGTAGAGGTACAGAGTTACGTTTGTGCAAGCAGTTGGAGCATAAACGTAGGATACCTTTGTTACGGAATTAATTATTAATTAATTAGGAGGAACGGAGTTGAACATTAAACAACTATCAATTAATAACTAACTGTGTTTTTTTTGTCCATGATCTGGACAAGGTGGCGCACTGATAGAACGATTCAACCACCCTGTGGCTTGTTCTAATCTGGTTTGGGCTTCTTCGGGTTGTTCGGAAAGCAGAAATACAAGGGCTGCTGCAGTTTGTTCGCAAGCACGAACTTTGCGGTTAGACTTGAGGCGATGCCAATCGTTAGGAGATATACTCAATCTCTCCAATAGAGCTTGAGCTAGTTCTAATGTACTAAAATCGTGTAATTGACTAGTTTTATGCAGTTGGCTGGATTGAGACATAACGAGAAGGCTTTAAAAATGTTCTCTTTTACTGTAATACTTCCCTCATGGAGTCGCATAACCATTCTTCTCAATCGTCAATAGAAGAAAATCTAGAACAAGAATTGGAAAAAGAAATATTATCAGTTGAGCAGAGCCTTGATGGGTTAAAACAGCGGTATCTTAAAATGCTGGCTGACAAACAGCGCACAATTGAACTGGTGCGGCGTTTGGATGAAGTTAAGCATACTCTGCAACTTCATACTTGTCAATCTTTAAAAGCTGAGTTGAAAGAGATAAAACAACAGTTAGAAAGCTTGGATAATGCATTAGGATTATTTTCCGAGAGTTATTTAGTGCTGTTTGGTGGTAGCGTTATATTTACCAAAAGCGGTTTAAAAGACTTATTTTGGCAAGTCGTCCGTTTTGGTGGATTGGGCGTTATCATAGGCTGGTTATTAAAGTCTGTTGTTAATTAATTTTTGTAGAGACGGGGCAGTGTGCTACGTCTCTACAAGAAGTAACAACTAACAACCAACAGCACTTTATTATTATTTTGGAAGAAAAATCTATGATCGAAAGACGGATTGCAGAAATATTGCGGAGTGCTCAGCCTGATGAATTCGTAAAGCTGCAAGGTTGGGTAAGAACGAAGCGTGAGTTGAAAGGGTTTGCTTTTATTGAAGTTAATGATGGTTCATCTCTGGCTAGTTTGCAAGTGGTGCTAGACCAAGATTTGCCAGAATATGAGAATATTTTAAAACAATTAAATACAGGTGCTTCAGTGGAAGCATCAGGAAAATTATTGGAGTCTCAAGGGAAAGGACAAAGGATTGAATTAAAAGCGGAAGCGCTGAAAGTTTATGGTGAAGCCGATCCCGAAACTTATCCTCTACAGAAAAAACGCCATTCCTTTGAGTTTTTAAGAACAATTGGACATTTACGTAGCCGTACCAATTCCTTGGGTGCAGTTTTTCGGGTGCGTAATGCTTGTGCGGCGGCGATTCATGAATTTTTTCAACAACGGGGCTTTTTATGGGTACATACACCAATTATCACCGCTAGCGACTGTGAAGGCGCGGGAGAACTTTTTAGTGTTACTAGCTTGGATTTAAAGAAGGTTCCTGTAACGGAAGATAAACAGGTAGACTATAGTCAAGACTTTTTTGGTAGACCCACATATTTAACGGTTAGTGGTCAGTTAGAAGCCGAAATTATGGCAATGACCTTTGGTAATGTCTATACTTTTGGTCCTACCTTCCGTGCGGAGAATTCTAACACTTCCCGTCACTTGGCGGAATTTTGGATGGTTGAGCCGGAAATGGCTTTTTGTCAACTATCTGAGGACATGGATTTAGCTGAGGAGTTTCTCAGATACGTTTTCAGGTATGTGATGGATAAATGTACAGAAGACATGGATTTTTTCAATTTGCGAGTTGATAAAACTGTGTTGGAAACCGCAGAGAATATTATAAATAATCAATTTGAGCGAATTACTTATACGGAAGCCATCAAATTATTAGAAAAAGCCGATGTTAAGTTTGAATATCCGGTAAATTGGGGTTTAGATTTACAATCGGAACACGAACGTTATTTGTGCGAACAACTTTTTAAGAAGCCAGTTATTGTTAGTGATTATCCCACGGAAATTAAAGCATTTTACATGCGGTTGAGCGATGATGAGAAAACTGTTGCGGCAATGGATGTTTTAGCGCCGAAAATTGGGGAAATAATCGGTGGTTCCCAGCGTGAGGAAAGGTATGATGTGTTGGAACATCGGATTAAAGCCCAAGGAATGAAACCAGAGGATTTATGGTGGTATATGGATTTGCGGCGTTATGGTACGGTGCCCCATGCTGGTTTCGGATTGGGTTTTGAAAGATTGGTGCAGTTTATGACGGGAATGGGCAATATTCGGGATGTAATTCCGTTTCCCCGTACTCCGGAGAATGCTGAGTTTTAGGATTTTTGTAGAGACGCGATATATTGTAGAGACGCAAGGGTATCGCGTCTCTACATTATTCGTTTAAATCACCAAAACGTTCTTTATAACGAGCTAAAAGTGCTTCAGCTTCATTGGCACGAGTTTCAGCTTCTTGTCTTGCTTGGGTTTCTTGTTGAAGTTTGGTTGCTAATTCATCGGGAATTAATAATTTTTCTCCGGTGTCTTCGCGGTAAAAACCGATTAATTGATCTTCGATCGCAAGACGTAATTGTAAGGGTTGGCTACGGTTATCTGTAATTAATTCATAGGTTTCTCCTCGCAAACGATAACCACGTAGTTTTTCTTGTATCCATTCACCTCTGGGATCGAAAAGCCAATATTCTTGTACTTCTAATTGTTCGTATAAGGTTTTTTTGTATTCTCGATCTTGGTTTTGGGTACCCTTAGATGTCATTTCAAAAACCACTGAAGGGACTTTTCCTTCTTGCCAAATTTTATAATTATCTCTACCTCCTGGTTCAACGTCAAAAATTACCATGACATCAGGTGCTATTCGTAATTTTGGGAAGCCTTGGGCATAATATAAAAATTGATTTACTAAAACGGTTGCTTGTTGTCCTTTGAGATATTGTTTTAATACTTCTAGGGTTGTTAATATAGCGTAGAGATGGGTTCTCCATCAGAGCTAGGGTAGAAGATTTCAGATTTTTGTTGAGTAATAGCTGTCATGTTCCCATGTTTTGGCTTTTATGTATATTATGGCGTTGACAGAAGCGTTGCTATAGTTGTTCAAAAAAACGTTTCAATTTATTTTCATCTAGTTTGTGATTAGTGCGAACTCCGCTACATACATCAACTGCGAAAGGTGAGACTTGTTTGACAGCAGAAGCGATATTTTCGGGTTTTAATCCTCCTGCTAAAAAAATTGGTATTTTGATTTGCTCACGAATTTTTCTACTAATATCCCAGTTGTGAGTTCTTCCGGTTCCTCCTAATTCTTTGACAGCAAGATATTGATTTCCTGAATCTAATAAAATGGCATCTACTAATGGTGCGATTTCAATTGCTTCATTTAATGATTCTTCATTTGTTACATGAATAACTTGAACTATAGAAATTCCGGGTAAGGCTTGTCGAATATCTTGATAATTTCCAACATTTAATTTGTCACAAATTTGTACTGTATTGGTACCGCAACAGTTTATTTGTTGGATAATTTCTTGAGTATTTTGACTGGAAGTTAGTAAAAATGTCGCGATCGGTGGTGGTATTTGAGGGACTATTTCCCTAATTAATTCCTCCGAAATAACACCAGGTCCGCTGGGCATATGAGATACAAATCCTAATGCGGAAGCTCCGTAATTAATCGCAATCCATGCTTCCTCAATGCTGGAAATACAGCAGATTTTTACTCTTGGTTTGATTGTTGGTTTCATAAGTTAGATTGTAAATTGTCCTCAGACTAGAAGTCTGGGGCTAGACAAACAAAGCCCACCTTCGTGGGCTTGGTAAATGTAGCGGTACCCTTATAGGGTATTGCGATGAATTGAGATATTTTTATAAATCCAAAATCCAAAATTACAGGATATTTCAGGTTTATGAGTTACGGCAAATACCCCACCCGGGCTGTCGCGCACCCTCCCCTTAGCAAGGGGAGGGTTGGGGAGGGGTGTAGCGCTCATTCGCCCTCAAGCTGAGCTTCCACTTTCTCCTTTAATTACGGCAGCAGAAATTAAGTGAGCTAATCGTAATGCTTCGGGTACTTTTCCACAATCGGTTAATTTTTCTAACACTTTGGCAATAATTTCTGGCTCTTCACCACACACTTGAAATACAAAGGGTGAATATTCGTGAATTTTTCCTGCACGTTTTAATAATTCTTCTCTTTGTTGTAAGTTTGGTAAACGACTCATTGCGTCAATTACTGCATCTAAATCGGGTTGACGGCGCATGACGGCGACGCAGGGAAGTTGGAGTTTTTCCGCTAATTTTGGTAAGTCAACAAGGTTAAATCCACCGAAACCAATTCCGTCGAGTAATACTATATGTAATTGTGGTAAAAATTTGCTGTTAAGTAATAAATTACAAATGGTTTCTGTTGAATCTGTAATTCTCCCCAAACCATTCCTTCAAATCGAGTTGCCGCACAAATTATTCCTGCTAAATTAACTTTTTCTCCACTACCGCGAATAAATGGTGCGTCGTCGAAGCCAATGACGCGAATTGTACGGTTTAATTTGAGTAGCGATTCGAGGTTCATGGTGAAAGGGAGTTAGTCTATAGAATAAGAATATTATTGATATTGCTATAAATGATATTTTATTAGTATGTTGATGGGAGTTTGTTTTTTTATGAATAGGTTATCGATTTAAAATAATAAACAGTAGTCAATTAAAACCAGTTATTATGCAATCTCTTTTCTTGACTGTTGAAGAAGTTGCTCGCAGAGCTAAAGAATTTTACGAAAATGGTATTCATCAAGAAGTTGAGCATGGCGACAATATTGGTAAGATGATTACAATTGATGCTGAAACTGGCGAATACGGAATTGATAAAACTGGTATAGAAACTGCAATCAAGTTAAAGCAGAAAAAACCAATGGCTAGTACCGCTACCCTTCGGGAACCCCTACGGGGAACGCGGAAGTAAGAAGTAAGAAGTAAGAAGTAAGAAGTTTGAT
>DESS01000029.1:27192-41945 GCA_002361335.1 Richelia sp. UBA3308 | reverse complement strand
CGCCGTGTTGTACTAGATTATTTACTATGCGAATTGGTTATGATGTTGCTGTCAGTTTTCGTCATACTCCGATGAACCGTACAGTTAAATGATTTACGGAAGAATTATTGAGGGTAAAGCAACAATTCCAGTAATTTTTCGTTTACCTTCACAGCCAGATTTTTCTGTGGATTTTGTTATTGATACTGGATTCAACAGCTTAAAATTATAAATAACAGTCAATTTAAACAAATCACCATGCATCCCATATTAAAGGTTGATATTTCTGAATTAAGCGTATCTGAGAGAATACAACTAGCTGAGGATTTATGGGATAGTATTCTGACTGACAGTAATGTTGATATTCCTTTAAATGAAAGTCAAAAACAAGAATTAGATAGACGTTTAGAATTACATCGTCAAAATCCACAGCAGGGTTCAAGTTGGGAAGAGGTTAAGCAGCGATTGGGTTTTGATAAATGAATTATCAGTTAATTATTAGCCCCCAAGCAGAATTTGATATCCCGTCTGGCTTTTGAATGGTACGAACAAAGTAGTACTCGATTGGGTTCGGAATTTTTTCGTGCTGTCGATGGCTGTTTTGCTTTAATTGGACGCAATCCGTTAGTTTATCCCAAAGTTTATCATCAAGTGCGACGGGCGTTGATACGTCGTTTTCCTTATGGGGTAATGTATCGCTTGGTAAAATCTCCTAGTACCAACAAAAGCCGAATATAAATTTTCATCACTAACTCCATCAAGGTGATTAGAGATGACTTCCTCATAATTGTTTCCTGGATTGATATTATGATTTTGATTTTCTTCGTTGTTATTCATTATTTTTTAATTAGTAAAAATTCAATAATTTACACATACCAACGAGTTAATATCAAACAGTCACTCTAAGAGGATGGGCACATACGCCATCAATTAAGATACATTCCTTTGATATCCCCCTAAATCTCCCGCTACTGGGGGACTTGAACCCCCCTTTTTTAGGGGGGGAGGGGGGATAAAGCCAATAATTGCTTTAAAAACGATACTTTTCAAACATCCTCTAAGACCATGGTTAGAAAAATCATAAAATAAAAAATAGAACATCTTCAAAAAGAAAACAGGGAGAAGAGATAAAAAATATTCTTATTCCCCTCCCATACTGCAAGGCTCATGAGATATCCCCACGGATTTCTCCTTTATTAATAGGCGTAAGTCAAATCAACTTATGCACACCGCTTTGCTCCCGTCAAAAGTCAAAATCAAGGTAATAAGTATTAAAGCCCAATGCCCCATGCCCCATGCCCCATGCCCAATCCCCAATCCCCATCTAAAACTTGGCATGGAAAACTAAATTTAATTTATAACCATAGCCAAAATAAAACAAAATTAATTCAAACTAAAAACCAAGCACCGCTAAAAATACAACGTCCCTTTTATCCCGAAGGAAAATCAATTTGTCATAGCGTAATTTTACACACCGCTGGGGGAATAGTCGGTGGCGATCGCCTTTCCTCTACGATCCATCTCCAACCCCAAGCCAAAGCATTAATAACAACAGCCGCAGCCAATAAAATATATCGTAGTAACGGTTTACAAGCCAGACAAAATATAGAAATAAAAATAGATAATAACGCTTGTTTAGAATGGCTTCCTCAAGAAACAATCGTTTTTAACAGTGCAAATTATCGTCAAGATATACGGATAATTTTAGCTACCGAAGCGAACTTTATTGGCTGGGAAATTACTAGATTTGGACGCACCGCCAGAAAAGAAAAATTTGTTCAAGGAGAATGGCGATCGCACTTTGAAATTTGGCGAAATAACAAACCATTATGGATTGACAGACAATATTTACCAGGTAGCGAAGAAATATTTGCAAGTCCCCACGGTTTAGCAGGAAAACCCATTGTAGGAACCTTAATTTACATCGGAAAACCCCCTTCCTCAGAAATAATCCAACAACTACGCACTCTTTGGGAAGAGACAAGGGGAGAAGGGGGTATTGGGCATGGGGCATTGGGCATTGGGCATGGGGACAAGGAGACAAGGGGACAAGGGGACAAGGGGACATCCTGTTATGGTATGACACGTTTAGAAAATGGACTTTTGTGTAGATACCGTAGTGATTCGACATCCGAAGTGAGAAACTGGTTTATTAAGGTTTGGCAGCTATTGCGGATATCTTTATTAAATCGCGATCGCTGTTTACCCAGAGTTTGGATGCTTTAAAATACCAATCCCCCATGCCCAATGCCCCATGCCCAATTTTTAATTCTAAATTCGGGCATTCTAAATTCGGGCATTCCCCATGCCCAATCTATAAATAGGTCGAAAAAAAATGGAATTAACACCGCAAGAAAAAGATAAACTACTAATATTTACCGCCGCATTATTAGCAGAAAAACGCAAAGCAAGAGGTGTAAAATTAAATTATCCAGAAGCAGTTGCCCTGATTACAGCGGCCATTTTAGAAGGAGCAAGAGATGGACAAACAGTCGCTGAATTAATGAATTATGGCACAACTTTATTAACCCAAGATGATGTCATGGAAGGTGTAGCCGAAATGGTAGAAGATGTGCAAGTAGAAGCCACTTTTCCCGACGGAACAAAATTAGTCACAGTACATAATCCAATTCAATGAATTTTGACAAGGAATATTATTTATATTTCATAAATTAGATAACTTTGAATTTTCACTCATTACTCATTACTCATTACTCATTACTTCCCATGATTCCAGGTGAAATAATTACCCCAGAAGGCGAAATCGAATTAAACACAGGACGTTCCACCGTACAATTAAAAGTAGCAAATACAGGAGATCGACCAATTCAAATAGGTTCGCACTTTCACTTTTACGAAGTCAATTTCGCATTAGAATTTGATCGAGAAAGAGGAAAAGGAATGCGCCTTGATATCCCCGCAGGAACCGCCATTCGATTTGAACCAGGAGACGAAAAACAAATTACATTAATACCCCTCACAGGTACTCGCCAAGTCTACGGATTCAACGCTCAAATAAACGGAAAATTGTAGAGACGCGGTATATCGGAAAGACGTAATATATTACGTCTCTACATTAATAGCGGTTTATTAATTAATTCGGAGAAAAAATTATGACTAATAACCAAAAATCCCAACCACTTCTAAAAGCAGAAGCAATCAAACAATTTTCTCAAAAAACATTTTCCCACCCATTTAATCCAAACTCAGAAATAAGTGGAGTTTCCCTTAGCGAAGCAGTCGGTTTACAACGAATTGGATTTCACTTAGCAAAAATACCACCAGGAAAAGAATCATTTATCTATCATTCCCACCAATTTGAAGAAGAATTTATTTATATCCTGTCTGGAAAAGGTATAGCTGAAATAGATAACCAAGAATATGAAGTAAGAGAAGGTGATTTCATGGGATTTCCTACTCCCTCCGTAGCACATCACCTCAAAAACCCTTTTGAACAAGAATTAATTTACATCATGGGTGGAGAAAGACGGGAGTATGAAATTGCCGACTTTCCTCACTTACAAAAAAGAATGTTTCGTAACGGTAAGCAAATTCAAATAGCTGACTTAGATAACCTCAATCCATTCATGTAAATTCTCCTCTTATTCCTCCGCGTTTACCTCCGCGCCCCTTTGCGTTTCAAAAATAATTTTTTGTATTTAGAGTAATACCCGAAAATTCACTGAACATTAGCATCAATTAATTAAGCTATATTTTAAATTATAAATAAAATTTTAAACTCAAATCGAAGTTACTCAAAACATCGATTTATTTTCTTATATCTAATTAAAATTTCCATAAATGCCAAAACAAAAAAATATATTCACTCACCTGACAGCAATCGAAAGGAATAACTTATCATATCCAGCAAAACTTTTATTAAACCAAAAACTACTTCAAGGCAAAATATTAGACTTCGGTTGTGGCTTCGGTAATGATGTCAAACTATTACAAAAAAAAGGATTTGACATTACAGGCTATGATCCTTATTATTTTCCCCAATATCCTCAAAATAAATTCGATACAATAATTTGCTTCTATGTATTAAACGTTTTATTTCCAGAACAACAGTCTAACGTTTTAATGGAAGTATCTCATTTATTAAAACCAGGAGGAAAAGCTTATTTCGCCGTCAGAAGAGACATCAAACGAGAAGGATTTCGAGAACATTACGTTCATAAAAAACCCACATATCAATGTATAGTAAAACTTCCCTATAATACAATATATTTAAACGAAAACTGCGAAATTTACGAATATATACATTACAATTACCATAAACATTCATCAGAAAATTGCATATTCTGCAACCCCCGCAAAAATCTGACATTAATCACCGAATCAGCAACAGCATATGCCATCCTAGACGGATATCCCTTAACAAAAGGACATACCTTAATTATTCCCAAACGCCACGTCAGCAATTATTTTCAATTACCATTCAAAGAACAATCTGCTTGCTGGCTCATGGCTAATAAAGTCCAAGAAATCATCGATAAAGAATTTGCACCAGATGGTTTTAACGTCGGAATGAATATTAATCGTGATGCTGGACAAAATATCATGCACGCCGGAATTCATGTTATTCCTCGTTATAAAGGTGATGTTGAAGGCAATAGAGGTGGCATACGAGGTGTAATTCCCAAACGTCGATAGTCTTAAACTGTTTTAATAAAACTATAGCGCTATAGTTTTTTTCTCAAACAATTTGCAGCGTACTAGGCTCCGGAATCGATTCACCATCCGCTTTCCAAGCTTCTAAATACATTTCGATTACTTCCTCACCCTTGCGAATTGCTTGTTCACGAGTTTTACCGTGAGTACAAGGCATCATAACGCGATCGCTAAATTCTGGGATAGTAACTAAAAAAAGTTGGTCTTCATCTGACCATTGAATCATCATACTGTATCTAGTCATTTTCATTCCAACAACCAAGCAAACAAATCTCCCACTGTAAGCTTTAACTCAGTAGCAAAACTCGGTACCGGAAGTAAAGCATCTGCTCGATCAAACACCTGAGTTTCTTGCTTAGGAAGAAAAACAAATACAGTTTGCTCTTGTGGATCTATTAACCAACCCATTTGAGTTCCATACTTCAGACAATGAAGAATATTTTTAATTACTTTGGTCTGACTTTGGTCGGGTGATAAAATTTCAATTGTCCAATCTGGTGCAATTAAGAATGCGTTTGCTATTTCCCCATTTTCATCGGGAGGAATCCGATTCCAAACAAAAACAGCAATATCCGGTACGATTGAACGTTCCCCAAAACTACAGCGCAATTCTGGAAAAGCACGAGCAATACGCTTCGGTTTTACTATAGTATTAATACAAGGTACTAATTCGCCTTGAATAGTACTGTGTTTCCCTTGAGGCATTGGTTTAGGAATAATTCTACCATCAATATATTCATTAGCTGGTTTGGTTTCTGGTAATTTCAGAAACTCTTCCAATGTTATGGTTTTCGTTGGCGATCGTACCATTTTAGGGTTGTCTTGATTTCAATTTTAAAGCTATCTAAAGTAGTCATTTATAATTTATTTAAACGCAAAGGAACGCTGAGGAAAACGCAAAGGAACGCGGAGTTAGAGTTTGTTTGCGACTCGTTTTATGCCTTCTTTGAGGTGGAGAACATTAAAATTAAAGAGAAGACCGAGTTTACAATTTGTTAATTTGAGGTAAGTTAAAAGTTGTACCGAGTGAATTGGTTTGAGAGATTCTACAGATTTGACTTCAATAATTACTTTATTTTCAACAATTAAATCCAATCGATAAACACAATCTAATTCTACTTCTTCATAAACAAGAGGTATGGGAATTTGCTTCCTCACATTAAATTCCCTCTTCCTCAACTCATACTCCAAACACTCCTCATAAGCAGACTCCAATAAACCAGGTCCCAAAGCCGTATGTACTCGCATCGCACAACCAATTATAACTCCACTCAAATCATTCTCATACATACTCCGCGAACCTCCGCGTTTCCCTTTGCGCTCCTTTGCGTTTCAAAAACACAAACTCAATCTTAACCTTAGTTCTCCTCCCCACCCAAAAATATAAACTTATACAAAAATTCCTTCTCTCCTCCCCCATTTTCCCCAACAATATTTAAAGTACCCCAATAACTTGTGCATCTATGTCCTACAGAATGTCCCGTCGGGCTTACGCTGAAACTTTTGGCCCCACTGTTGGCGACAAAATTCGTCTTGCTGACACAGAATTATTCATCGAAGTCGAACAAGATTTTACTACTTACGGTGATGAAGTAAAATTTGGTGGTGGTAAAGTAATTCGCGATGGTATGGGACAATCCCCCATTTCTAACGCCGATGGTGCTGTAGATACCGTAATCACTAATGCTTTAATTCTCGATTGGTGGGGTATTGTTAAAGCCGATATTGGAATTAAAGACGGTAAAATATTCAAAATTGGGAAAGCCGGAAATCCTTATATTCAAGACAATGTAGACATTATTATTGGTCCGGGAACCGAAGCGATCGCCGGTGAAGGTATGATACTCACAGCAGGTGGTATTGACAGCCATATTCACTTTATTTGTCCCCAACAAATTCAAGTGGCGATCGCCTCTGGAATTACCACAATGTTAGGTGGTGGTACTGGTCCTGCTACTGGTACAAATGCTACTACCTGTACGCCGGGACCATGGAATATTTACCGAATGTTACAAGCTGCTGATGCTTTTCCGATAAATTTGGGATTTATGGGTAAAGGTAACTCCAGTCAACCCCAAGGACTCTCTGAACAGGTGGAAGCAGGAGCTATGGGGTTGAAGTTACATGAAGATTGGGGAACCACTCCTGCCGCTATTGATACTTGTTTAACTATTGCCGATCAATATGATGTCCAAGTAGCGATTCATACGGACACTCTCAATGAAGCGGGATTTGTGGAAAATACGATCGCTGCTTTTAAAAACCGGGTTATTCATACTTATCATACCGAAGGTG
This sequence comes from Richelia sp. UBA3308, assembly GCA_002361335.1. Classification (GTDB taxonomy): domain Bacteria; phylum Cyanobacteriota; class Cyanobacteriia; order Cyanobacteriales; family Nostocaceae; genus Rivularia. Next base: position 34,997 of record DESS01000029.1, on the reverse strand, counting down.
CAGGGGGAGGGCACGCACCAGATATTATCAAAGTTTGTGGAGAAGCCAATGTTTTACCATCTTCTACAAATCCTACTCGTCCTTACACAGTAAATACCTTAGATGAACACCTGGATATGTTAATGGTGTGCCATCATCTTGACCCCAACATAGCAGAAGATGTCGCCTTTGCAGAATCTCGTATCCGTCGAGAAACTATTGCAGCTGAAGATATTTTGCACGATTTGGGTGCTTTTAGTATGATTGCTTCCGATTCCCAAGCCATGGGAAGAGTCGGTGAAGTGATAATTCGTAGTTGGCAAACGGCACATAAAATGAAAGTGCAAAGGGGAGAATTATCAACAGGAGAAGTTAATGATAACTTCCGAGCTAAAAGATATATTGCTAAATACACCATAAATCCAGCAATTACTCATGGTATTTCTCAGTATGTGGGTTCGGTAGAATCAGGGAAAATCGCCGATTTATGTTTGTGGAAACCGGCATTTTTTGGAGTCAAACCCCAGATGGTAATCAAAGGCGGATTTATCGCTTATTCGCAAATGGGCGATGCTAATGCCAGTATTCCCACACCGCAACCAGTTCATATGCAGCCAATGTTTGGTAGTTTTGCCAACGCCCGTCATGCTACATCCTTTACCTTTGTTTCTCAAGCAGCTTTAGAAAGAGAAATACCTTCGCAGTTGGGGTTAAACAAAAAGGCGATCGCAGTTTCTAATACCCGAGAATTGAGTAAAAATGATATGAAACTCAATGATGCTTTACCAATAATAGAAGTAGATTCGGAAACCTACGAAGTGCGAGCAGATGGCGAATTATTAACTTGTGAACCTGCAACTGTTGTACCAATGGCCCAACGGTATTTTTTATTTTAAGTTGATAATTAATTATTTTTAAATCGATTTAGACGTAGTTTAGCTAGTTATAGAATATGATTTTTTTAATTTATTCAGGTTTACAATGCCATCGACAAAATTATTGTATTCCCAGAAAAATTAACAACTAGTTTTAAAGCTGAACTTAGAAACAATGAGGAGACAAATCAAATGAATCAGCCAATAAAGATTGAAGGATTATCCAAACAACAAGAAAAGCTCAAAAAAACACGAGCAAATGTAATTCAAATTGTCCAAACAAGATTCAAGCAAGTGCCAGAGCAAGTTATACAAGACATTAACACAATCGATAACCAATCAGTATTAGAAATGCTTTTTACAAATTCGATTATTGTTGCTGATTTTGAAGACTTTCAGAAAGTTTTGCTAAGCGCGAATGCAAAACTGCAAGATAATCATCTAAGTAGATGAGTGTCTATTTCTAAATTGATCAAAATTTAATTAAACAGGTTTTATAACTTGGAAATCATCAAACTGAAAATACTGTAATTAAAGCGACGTTGAGCTTTTTGAGACAATTGATCGGGATGAAAATTATTGTAAATATTAGATGAATAGTAATTAATACTTACGATTCTGTTTTGAGATACATATTTTATTTTTATAATGCAATTTAACTTACTAAGTCAGAATACTCACACAGTTACAGTTTTAGTTGATTATGCTACCATTCTTAATGCTTAGTTTTACAAATAAAGAACATAAGTAATGAATCAATTCATAAAGTGATTTTTATCACTGCACTAAATTCTATATTCCCTATACTGAATCCAACAAAATCAAGTTAATTATTTTTGATTATCAGGAATTTTTTCTAATAAAATAAATTACAAACATTAAATGCTGCTTAAAATTTTACTGTAAAGTAATTTATTAAAATAAAACATTCCCAATCAAAGTAAAATTAGCGATTTTAATCAAAATAAATCTTATATAAACCAATTTAACTTATTATTTACAATGAATTATTCCACTTCTACATCTGACAAAATTCTAGTTGTTGATGACTCTCCCGATAATGTCTTTTTAATCAAAACTATTTTGGAGGAAGAAGGCTATGAAGTAAATACAGCCGAGAATGGTTATTCAGCATTAAAAAAACTTGAAGAATTAACCTTTGATTTAATATTGTTAGATTTGATGATGCCGGGAATGGATGGTTATGAGGTAACTAAGCATATCAGAGGAAATACAGAAATATCATTTGTGCCAATTTTGTTAATTACGGCTCACGATTCCCCGAATGTGGCTCATGGATTGGATTTGGGTGCTGATGATTTCATCCGCAAACCTGTAACGGTAGATGAATTACTTGCACGGGTGCGTTCGCTTTTAAGACTAAAGCACAGTATAGATGAACGAGATGAAATTGCTCGTCAGCGAGAAGATTTTGTTTCTCGTCTTACCCATGATTTACGCACTCCCTTGGTAGCAGAGGAACGAATGATGATGCTATTGAAGGAAGGTGCTTTAGGGGAACTATCTCCCTCAATGCAAGAAGCACTTACCATTATGGCTCGTTCTAACAGCAATTTGTTAGCAATGGTAAATACTCTATTAGAAGTTTACCGTTTTGAAGCCGGACGGAAAACCCTGGCATTTCTCCCAGTTGAAATTCAGCAATTGATTAAGGAAGTCGCCAGTGAATTGACTCCTTTAGGGGAAGAAAAAGGACTGGAAATTAAAGTAGATATTGAACAAGCAAACCCGACAAAAGTAATGGGCGATCGTTTAGAGTTGCATCGATTGTTAACTAATTTAGTGGGAAATGCCATCAAATTTACCGACAATGGCTCGGTTACCATATGTTTTTCAGTTGATTCTAGCGATTGCGGCGCTATTACTATTAAAATAGTTGATACAGGACAAGGTATTTCCCCTGAACAACAAGTCACTTTATTTGAAAGATTTCGTCCCGGAAGTCACAAACGTTCTGGTAGTGGTTTAGGATTGTATCTTTCTCGGCGTATTGTTGAAGCTCATCAAGGTACAATTGAAGTTAATTCTCAACTTGCCAAAGGTAGTATTTTCACGGTTACTTTACCTATGAAACAATAGGCTATGAAATCTTAGATTTTGGATTTTGGATTTTAGATTTTACATTGTTGATTTTTACAGCACAATGCAATGAAACTCTTGTTGTACGGGCATCCTGCCCGCTCGCGGAAGGTACTTCACTTTGATGAAATATGCTGTAATTTTATAACCACTGCCAAGATTATCCACAATTGTATGGCGAAGCAATTCCCTAGGAGCAGTAAATGCCGTAATTTTTAGTCCTTTCTCTATTGTAACCAACCCAAAACCGCTATATTCCCAATGCCCCATGCCCCATGCCCCATGCCCAATTCTTAATTCTTAATGCCCCATGCCCTAACTCTTAGGAATTATTAATATGTATGCTGAAATAATCCATAGCCAACGCGATTTTTTTCAAACTGGTAAAACCAAAGATATTTCATTTCGCATTCAACAGTTAAAAATTCTCAAACAATTAATTATTGAGAATGAAACAGCTATTTTTAATGCATTGAAAGCTGATTTAAATAAACCACCAGTTGAAAGTTTTACAGCAGAAATCACAACAGTTGTTAAAGAAATTGAACATGCGATCAAACATATCAAAACTTGGAGTAAGCCAAAAAATGTACAAACTCTTTGGCAATTCTTTCCCGCTTCAGCAACCATTTATCCACAACCCTTAGGTGTAGTTTTAATTCTTGGTGCTTGGAATTATCCATTTCAATTACTCATCTCCCCTGTAGTAGCTGCTATAGCCGCCGGTAATTGTGCCATTCTCAAACCTTCAGAAATTGCTTCTCACACTTCTAATATGATTGCTGAAATTTTTGAGAAATATTTTGATAAATCATATTTAGCGGTGATAAAAGGAGGAGTCGAAACTTCCCAGCAATTACTATCACAAAAATTTGACCATATCTTTTTTACTGGCGGTACTGCTGTGGGTAAAATTATCATGGAAGCCGCCGCCAAACAGCTTACACCTGTTACATTAGAACTTGGTGGTAAATCTCCTTGCATTGTAGATACTGACATTGATATTAAAGTCGCCGCCAGACGCATCGTTTGGGGAAAATTCATTAACGCTGGACAAACTTGTCTTGCTCCAGACTATCTTTTAGTAGATCAAAAAATTAAAATCGATTTATTAGATGAAATCAAAAAATGCCTTCAAGAATTTTATGGTGATAATCCTGCTATAAGTCCAGATTATGCCAGAATTATCAATCAAAAGCAATTTAATCGATTGGTGGGTTATTTAACAAATTTAAAAGATGGAAAAATAATTATTGGTGGCGAAACAAATTCTGAGGAACGTTATATTGCTCCAACTCTAGTTGAGAATATTTCCTGGGAAGATGAAGTTATGAAATCAGAAATTTTCGGTCCCATTCTACCAATAATTGAATTTACAGAGTTTCAAGAAGCCATCAATATAGTTAACTCTCAACCAAAACCTTTAGCTTTATATTTATTTTCCCAAAATAAAAACCTGCAACAACAAATAATCAGGGAAACTTCTTTCGGTGGAGGTTGTATTAACCATACAATGTTGCATTGCACGGTTCCATCTTTACCATTTGGTGGTGTAGGCAATAGCGGTATCGGTAACTATCACGGTAAAGCCGGTTTTGACAATCTTTCTCATTACAAAAGTGTATTAACAAAACCTTTTCTTCTAGACGTTAAACTCCTTTATCCACCCTATAAGAATAAATTGCCTTTACTCAAACGGATTTTTGGATAACTATTGGGCCGAAGGGAGATGGCGTGAATATAATTATTAATTCCTAATTTTTAAGAAAAATTAGCCCAAACCCTTGTAAAAACCAGCTTTTTATTTGCGAGTGTTTATTTTATATCATGTCCGACTAATTACTTACTATATAACCCAATTGAAAATATAGCGGTTATTATCTACTAATTCTTTTACTCATTACTCATTACTCATTACTCCTTACTCATTACTCATTACTCCTTACTCATTACTCCTTATTCATTCTCCTAACTTTTAAAATCCACTAAAACGTTCTTCCTTAAAAGGTTCGCCGCGACGATGATAACCGTTACGCTCCCAAAAACCTAATTCTTCATGGTCTAAAAATTCTAAACCATTTATCCATTTAGCACTCTTCCAAGCATAGAGATGAGGAACTACTAACCGCATGGGGCCACCATGTTCCTCACTTAAAGGTTCGCCAAATAACTGAAAAGCAAAAAAGTTTTCTTCCCTGAGAAAATCTTCCATTGCTATATTGGTAGTGTAACCACCGTAGCAATGTTCCATAATATGAGTTGCTTTGGAGTCTACCTCGATCGCTTTCATAAAATCGGTGACTTTAATACCAGTCCACTTAACATCGAGTTTAGACCACCGGGTTACACAATGAAAGTCCGCTGTAAATTCATTATGGGGTAGCTCCATAAAATCCGACCAATTCCATTTTTTCGGTTTTACCAAACCCCATACGCTAAATTCCCATTCCTCCCGACTCACTTTGGGAGTCGCACCATAAGTAAGTACCGGAAAACCTTTAGCTAAATGCTGTCCGGGAGGAACTCTATTGTTATCTTCAGAATTCGGTTTTTGAAAAAACTTTCCCAGCATGGCTTGGTGAAAATTACTTGCTATATATAATAATATATTTTTGAACTGTAACTATATTTTTAAATTAATTTTTGCATTACGATAAATTTATGTGAGTAATTACGATTCACTACTCACTTTCAAGTTAGAGCATTAGTAAAGATTTGTACCCAACAGGATTTTAAATTTTGGTTTCAACCAAGACGGTGTCTGTTTATGGAACTTTTTAATCGTCGTAAATCTAAAATCCTGTTGGAGATTAACAAATAACTAAACTTATAGATTGAAAGTGAATTACTCCTCGTCTTCTTCTTCTTCTTCATCAGAAGGATAAACAAATGTAGAGCGTCCAGTCAAAATTGATTTTCCAAGAGAAAGAGCTTTTTCTGCTTCAACACTTGCCTTGTGTCTCCAGGTTGCTCGACGTTTATCCCGTTTCGATTTCGATGTTTTCTTCTTTGGAACAGCCATAAAAGCAGATACCGTAATTTTTGACAACCTTTTTATTCTAAGCCATTAATTGCTCAGTGGTTGACCAACTGCCATTATATGATAAGCTATCACCTCTGCCAATCGCCATTTAAGCCAGTAATTTAAACTAAAAACCTTTATTCACTCAACTTGCAACTCTGGTGTGGGGTTGGCAACTGTATCAGGTGGTTGTGGGGAAGTTTCTTCAACACCATTGTTTTCTCCACCCGATGGAGTGTTAGTACTACTTTGTCCGAAAAATAGTAGCCCTCGTGCCATTTTAAAGTATTTTGCCCAACGTTGCGGATCGGGACGATTCCGCCACTGAGTACGACTAACATTTAATTCTAAAACAGGTGCGATCGCGCCAAAATTCTGTACGGAAACAATTATAGATACGTCTGTGACTAAAATATCTTTATCGAAACCACGTTGAGTTGCTGCCCTTGCTACTGCTTCTGCCCTCCGCAGCAAGCTTTGGTAATTGTCTCCCGGTAAACGATCTATTTCTAGGTCAACTCTATTGGTATAAGCTCGCACTCTTTGGGGGGCAATTGCGGAGGATACCAACCATATCGGTACTGCAGTACTCAGCAAAAGTACGGCATTGGTTATCCGGATTTTGTTTGCGATCGATGGCATAAGTGGAATGAATGTTTTTAACAAATTTTTGTCAACCATTATTATTCGGCTCCCCCGAACACTATAAATTAACCCACTATTAACATTCATTATTTTGATTAATTAATTAAAGTAATAATAATGACTTTTTATATCAAAATATGAATAAAATCACTTAGACTATCCTAGGTTAGCCTTGTTTTTGAAGCAAAGCAAATTACATTGATTACGCACGATACAGCAGTACTAAGTCGTCAACCATTTGATAAATACTGTGAGTATATGTATATTCAGCTTTCGTTATTCTGTTTCCAACAATTAAAAAAGGGCGCATGGCAAAACGATGGGCGATTGCTATTGGCATCAATCAGTATGAGTATTTTCAACCTTTGAGTTATGCTCAAGCAGATGCTGAGGAAATACGGGATTTTTTAGTTAAACAAGCTGGTTTCCCGGAAGAACAGTGTTTTTTAATGACTTATTCTTCTGTACCTATGGGAGGTAAACCGACTTTACCGACAAAAAATAATATTCTTCAGTTACTTGAAGATTTAGCAGCTAGTTCCTGGCAACCCCAAGATAAAGTATGGTTTTTCTTTAGCGGTTATGGCATCAACTACCATGGACAAGATTATTTGATGCCCATTGAAGGGGATTCTAACCGCGTTAGTGAAACTGCTATTGAGATGCGCCAGTTGATGCAAACTCTACAGGTTGCTAAACTCTCGGTGTTATTATTAGTTGATTTTAACCGCGCTTTTGGCAGCAAGGGAGATTCTCACCTTGGCAAAGAAACTATTGAATTAGCCAAAGAGTTACAAATATCCACCATAATTTCTTGCCAGCCACAGCAGTTTTCTCATGAAAGTAGTGAATTAGGCCATGGCTTTTTTACCGCCGCCCTCTTAGAAGCTTTGCGTTACGGTAATACTAATAACTTGGCAGGTTTGGAAAGTTATTTGAGCCTTCGTACTCCTGAATTATGTCAGCATCATTGGCGACCAACTCAATACCCTATCACTTATATTGCATCGCCACAACAAATTTTATTTGAAGAAGGATTTCTTATAAGCGATACTGAAATACCACTTAATAATGTAGATTCCAGAGAAACCTTTACTGCACGCCCAGCACCAAAGCTTGAGGAAAAACAATTAGATCGCAATAATTCTTCACAAGTTGCGGAGGTATTAACACAAAGCTCTTCT
>DESS01000029.1:25184-27109 GCA_002361335.1 Richelia sp. UBA3308 | reverse complement strand
TCTTCTACTAACTCCTCGACTTCTACAACCAAAACCCAAAGCTCCTTCACAAAAGTCGAGAATAAGAATCATGTTGGTAAATCCCTACTGTTGTGGGGTGGAAGTACTCTCTTCCTCGCCGGATTACTTTTAGTGGTTTTTCTACGTAATAAATCTGGCTTCAAAATCCAAGAGATATTTCCAGCATCCAATAATGCGGATAATATCACCATTGTCACCCCTTTTCCAACTAATCTTGCAAGATTAGAAAAAGGTCAATCCCGTGAGCCTCAAACAACCAATTCTAATTTACCTCAAACAAATGCAGCACTCTTGGAATTGGAAAAATTGTCTCTCAATCCTACTCAGGCTAGTGACTTAAGCAAAGCGATCGCCATCGCCAAAAATATTAAAAAAAATGAAGTAAATTATAAACAAGCTCAGAAAAATCTTAAAATCTGGAATAACATGATTTTTCGCATAGCCAAAAATCGTGCCAAAAATAACGAATATGCTAGCGCGATCGCCGCTGCTGAATTGATTGGTGAACAAGAGTCAAATTATCAAGAAGCTCAAACACTTATCAAACTGTGGCGAGATCAAGTTAAGCAATATTTAAGCAATAAAATCCTCTTAGAAGCTGCTCAAGCTTTAATTAAACCTTCACAAGCATCTACTTACAATCGTGCTATAGAAGTTGCCAAAAGAGTACCAAAATCTCAACCAGGATTCTCTAAGGCGCAAGAATATATTAATCAATGGAGTCAAGAAATTTTACGGCTTGCAAAAACTCGTGCTACTAATAAACAATTTTCTTCGGCAATTGCAACCGCTGCTTTGGCTCCAGAAGGTACAGTTGCTTATGCCGAAGCTCAAGAGTTAATCAAACAGTGGCAAAAACTTTCTACAGATTAAATAATGTGGCAATCCCATCTGTATACTAATTTCCCTTATTTAACAATACTGCGAAATGTCCTCGCCACATTCATCAGCTAGATAGCACAATCCTCTAAAACGCAAGGCTACCACTTCATCATACAATGGGTTGAGTTTGCACATTGGAGGAATGTGAAACAAAGTCTTACCAAATAACTTTACATCTCGCTCAAACGGACATTGAGCCGGAATAAACTGACAAATGCGATGAGCAAATTGGCGATCGCGTACTTCGATATTGTTTATCAAAACCCGCAAAGGTTTTAAAATATCGCACCGAGGCTTAATACTCTGATTCTGCTGTTGAGTTACATTTGTTTGTTCTTGATTAATTGATACCCAACTTGCCAAAAATATGTTTTTTGTGGTATTATTAAATACCTTCATTGTTTTTTTCCTCTATTTCTTTGAGGGTTTTTAATCTTATTGGTGAACATCTACGAGGAGTAAACCAACTTTTGCGAGAAGTCTCTTACTCAGACGATGATTTCATCCATTTTGTTCGGTAGCTTCTGAAATTAGAAGCTGCCCTTTGCTACGTCAAGTTAAACGCAATTTTCCGTATTATGGAAGTGTAATACTTCTATCTTGTTTATAACTTGACACACTTAAAATTTTAGTAAAGTCATCTACCTATGGATATATTGTAGTGTAACATTTACAAAATTTAACTCAAATCAATTTCATCAGTGAAATTGATAAGAAGCTTTGTGTGAAAGGCTATCTAAGGTTAGCGCAGACTCCTTGCAAGTGGCTAGTGTTTACATAACATCAAAGAGCCAATATGAAGAAGATTTCTGGCGGTAATCAGTGTTTATGGTTGATAAAAGTAGATTTTTGTCTTTTTTCGCCAAATTATACGAAAATATTCTCAAATTAATTATTTAGAGAGTAAAAAAAATCTTGCGATTCATGTAACATGTTGTCTGTTTTGCGAAGTATATTATTTAACTAAACATATGGGTTAAATTCCCCGGCAACCTACGCTGGACGAATTGGGTTGGGCATTA
>DESS01000029.1:0-25172 GCA_002361335.1 Richelia sp. UBA3308 | reverse complement strand
ATCCCAATTCCAAACAACTTCGGCAGGTTCTCCACAAGATTAATAATTACATATGCAAAAACCGCGCTCAAATTGTAATTGAGGATCTAAACGTTTCCGGAATGCTTTCCAACGGCAATTTAGCCTTATCTATTTCGGATTGTAGTTTCTATGAATTTAAAAGGCAGCTTGAGTACAAAGCCAAGAAATTTGGCTACAAACTAATAATTGCCGATAGATGATTTCCATCTTCTAAAATGTGTTCTACTTCCGGACACAAGCATAAAAAACTGACACTTAAATATCAAGTTTTTAAGTGTCCAAATTGCGGTTTGGAAATTGATCGCGATTTAAATCTCGGACTTAACTTGTTAAAACTCGCATACGCTAATTAGCTTTAATAAATTGAGGGCGGCTCGCCCGAAGGGTGATAAGCTGTTGTGCATTAAAAATGCACAACAGCAAGGCAAAAGGCTGTCTTGCTAGAGGCAAAAGGGGTAAGAATTTTAGCTTTTAAACAATATTTCTAAATATACAACTTAAATGCGTAGCAGCTTAGCTCCCGTTGAAACAGGAAGCAAAAGTATAAGTGTCCGAGTTGTCGATCTTTTGCAGAGCAGATTCCCTCCAAGGATGTTCCGTGAAAGGATAAATTCTCTTCATTTCACTTTTATCTTTAGAACGCTCTCACGAAAAACTTATCCGAGTGGGAGCAGTCTCATCCTTATCAGTATGAAGTTAAGGTGTCAAAACAAGTTCGCGACTCAGATAATTATTTCATGAATTGAAAATTTTGGATAGTTAAAACTATCTTTATAATTTTCATCCCACCCTTAAAAGCGGTGGGCTTTCAACTCCTTCTTTTACAAAAATCTACGAGGCAACTTGCTGAGCAGCCGTGCGAGTACGTCGTCTTCTACCATCAGAAACTTTAGCAGGTGGTTCATCTGGAATCTGCATCAACAATGTGACTGTGGGCTGACATCGTAACTCTCGCCGCAAATTACGGGCCAAATCCCGTTCTATCGCTTCTTGCAAACCACCCCAGTCTATATTCGGCTTTTCACCATTCAAAGGCTGAGCAAATTCTTGCCAACGTAAAGTCAGTATTTCCTCAAATCGCTGTTGTACCCATTTGCTTACCATTGATTTCTCCATGCTGGTAACTACACCCCGCAAGTGAATCTCCGGCTTAGCGAACATTTTACCATTCCAATCAACTGCTGCTGCAACAGTAACGATACCTTCTTCTGCCATACGCTGGCGTTCTTGCAAGACTTTATCACTAACCATACCAGAACCAGAAGTATCCACTAATTCCAAACCGGATGGTACTTTACCAGCAACACTAATAGAATTTTTAGTCAATTCGACAATATCACCATTATCAATAATTACCATATTCTCCCCAGGCACGCCCATACTTTGGGCTGTTTGTGAATGTTTAACTAACATCCGATGTTCGCCATGAACGGGTAAGAAGAATTTAGGCTTTGTCAAGGCTAACATTAACTTTTGGTCTTCCTGACAACCGTGACCGGAAACGTGAATTCCTTGAGAGCGACCGTAAATAACATTTGCACCCTGTTGCATTAATTTATCAATAACGTTGACCACGGCAATTGTATTACCAGGAATCGGATTAGCGGAGAAGGCAACTGTATCTCCTTGCCGAATCTTGATATGAGGGTGTTCTCCCCTGGCAATGCGCGTCATCGCCGCCATTGTTTCACCTTGAGAACCAGTAGTCAAAATCAATACGCTTTCGTCTGGTAAACTACGGGCAACATGCAAAGGTTGAAATAGTTTATCTTCGCATTTGATGTAACCAAGATTGCGAGCGTGGGCAATCAAATTTAACATCGAACGACCGACTACTGATACTACTCGGTTATGTTTTTGTGCCAACTGCAAAACCATGTTGATCCGATGTACCGAAGAAGCAAAAGTAGTAATGAAAAGCCTGCCTTCGGTTTGGTTGATAATCCTTTCTAAGTTTGGATAAACTGAACGCTCTGAAGGAGTAGAACCAGGTACTTCTGAGTTCGTAGAATCGCTCATCAAGCAAAGTACGCCTTTTTCTCCGTGTTCGGCTAACCTTTGCAAATCAAAATGTTCTCCATCTACTGGAGTATGATCGACTTTGAAATCTCCCGTATGTATTACTACTCCTAATGGTGTATGTATAGCGACAGTGAAACTATCTGCAATGCTGTGGGTATTACGGATGTATTCTACCAAGAAATTTTGTCCAATCCGTACCATGTCGCGGGGTTTGACGCTTCTTAATTCAGTGCGATCGCCAACGCCTGCCTCTTCTAGCTTGCCTTCTAGCATTGCCATAGCCAGTCTAGGTCCGTAAATAACAGGAATGTCAAACTGTTTTAGGTGAAAAGCAATACCGCCAATATGGTCTTCATGTCCGTGGGTAACAACCATACCCTTGATTTTATGGCGATTTTCCCGCACGTAAGTCATGTCTGGTAAAACAATATTAACTCCGTGCATTTGGTCAGTGGGAAAAGCTAAACCAGCATCTAATAAGATTATTTCGTCTCCATACTCAAAAATACAGGTATTTTTGCCAATTTCATGTAGTCCGCCCAATGGAATAATTTTAAGGGCAGAATTTACTTCCTTTTTAGCCATTTTTTCCTTAGTTAATAAGTTAGTTGGATTTTTTGCAAGCAGTTAAAAGCTTAATTAAAGTTTTTGTTAGATAAACTCTTTATTGCTGTCTTTTCTAAATGATCTTTCTTTTAACAACCTTTAATCAATGTGGAATTTTCAAATAACGGATTTAATATACCGCCAGATAAAATACTACGATCGCAACAGTATACTCTTAGGACGGCCCGCAACTGGCATATTTTCTTTAGTGGTGCTGTACTATGACTAATTTTTAAGGTAATAATAAGACAATGAGGGTACTGCACCAACCAGGCTCCACCAGACAATCGCGTAAGCCCTGACTCTTTAACAACTAAGCCTGTTAAAAATCACTGCATGTAATATATTTTACATCCCATTGTACTAGATTAAATTAAGCCTTGATCAAATCCAGTTGTTCGAGAACTGCTTCTAATTGTTGAGTGAATTCCGATTCAGCTTCGTATAAAGGTAGACGAGTGGAACCAACTTCCCAGCCCTGAAGTCTTAAAGCTGTTTTAACCGGAATGGGATTTGCTGTTACAAATAAAACTTTGAACAATGGAAAAAGTTTGAGATGAATCTCACTAGCAGTTTCAACTTTTCCACCACAAAAAGCTTGAATCATCTGCTGTAGTTGTAAACCTACCAGATGAGAAGCGACACTTACTACACCTTTTGCTCCAATAGATAACAAGGGCAAGGTCATGTAGTCATCACCAGAATAAATCTCAAATTCTGGGGGTGTCAAGCGTCGCATTTGACTTGCTTGATCTATATTTCCAGTTGATTCTTTTATACCAACAATATTTTCTATTTCTGCTAAGCGGGCTACTGTTTGAGGTTCTAAATTTTTACCAGTACGACCTGGAATATTGTATAACAACAACGGTAACTCGGGTACTGCTTCGGCTATTGCCTGAAAATGGCGATAGAGTCCAGCTTGTGGGGGTTTGTTGTAATAAGGTACTACTTGCAAGGAGCCATGTACCCCTATTTTAGCTGCTTTTTCTGTAGCCGATATTGCTTCTTTTGTGGAGTTAGAACCACATCCTGCAATTACTTTTGCTTTGCCTGAGCAGGCTTGTAATATTACCTTGAACAATTGGTATTCTTCATCCCAACTCATACAAGGTGATTCACCCGTTGTTCCACATACCAAAAATGTATCCGTACCGTTATCACCCAGATGATAAGCTAATTTTTCTGCAACATCGTAATTTACACTGCCATCTTCTTTAAACGGCGTAACCATTGCGGTTATAACTTTTCCAAAATCTACCACCACTAATTTACTCCTAATTACAACAAAGGTAGTTTATACATCCCTTAGTGGCTATATCTATTAAATAACTTTAAAGCCATTTCTTTTTCAAGGACAAATAAAACCTGATTCATAACTTGTTTAATCCTTAAATAAATATGTATTAATAAATAGCGATTTTTTTCAGTCCATTTTTTTTACTTTATATTAAATATCCAGGAACTTCATACTTTTTCGTAATTACTTTTATCTCTGATTACATTGAAGTCTATACTACTTCCAACTTATCAAAGCATATTCTTTTCTACTAATAGTTCGGCAATTTGAACTGCATTCAAAGCAGCACCTTTACGGATTTGATCCCCAGATATCCATAATTCCAAGCCGCATTCATGAGAAATATCTTGACGAATTCTTCCTACCAATACTTCGTCCTTACCTGTTGCTTCTATTGGCATAGGAAAATAATTTGCTTCCCAATCTTCTATTAATTTTACGCCGGGAGAATTGCTCAATATTTTTCTTGCTTCCTCGATATTAAAAGGTGTTTCAAATTCTAAATTAATTGCCTCTGAATGAGCGCGTAATACGGGTACTCTAACGCAAGTTGCAGTAATTTTAATATCTTGATTGTTAAATATTTTGCGAGTTTCGTTGACCATTTTCATTTCTTCCTCGCAATAACCCAAGGAGTTTAATGGAGAATTGTGTGGAAATAAGTTAAACGCCAAAGGATAAGGAAATATCGTCGCCACTGCTTCTTTTCCTTGTAATATGTCTAAGCTTTGGTTTTTAACTTCTTCCATAGCCCTAGCACCCGCGCCACTAGCAGACTGGTAAGTAGCTACAACAATGCGCTTTATAGACTTTAATTTATGTAGGGGAAATATTGCTACCGACATTAAAATAGTGGTGCAATTAGGATTAGCAATAATACCCTTGTGCTTAGTCGCAGCTTCAGCATTTACTTCCGGTACTATTAAGGGAACTTCGGGATTCATCCGAAAGGCGCTGGAGTTATCAATTACCACCGCACCTTTTTCTGCTGCTTTGGGTGCCCAAACTTTAGAAATTGAACCACCAGCAGAAGCCAATACCAAATCTACATTTTCCAGCGCTGCTTCACTTACCGCTTCTACTGGTAAATCTTCCCCTTTAAACGGCAGTTTTTTACCCGCACTGCGTTCCGAAGCTAATAACTTTAGTTCGGAAGCAGGAAAATCTCTTTCTTTCAGTAATTCTAGCAATTCAGTGCCTACAGCACCAGTCGCTCCTAAAACAGCTACACGATAGGCTTGAGTCAAAGTTAATTCCCTCCTCCGAAAATGCTATTTGTAAGTTTGTTTGCAATTATTAATAAATATATTCATGCTCAAGAATTTTAATCGTATTTAAACGAATTTCATCACAAATGTAATTTATTTTCAATATTATAAAAAACTATATATGCTTTCTTTATAACTTATTCCTTAATTAACATACATTTTTTGTTTGCTACTACTCCCCATATAATCTTGTACTTTACAACAATTATTAATTACCTAGCTTTATTTTATATCAAAATTATATATATAAAATATACATTATACACTATATTTGCTGTAGAGAGTAGAAATCATAATTTTTTTTTGGATTACGGCGGTAATGTAAATTTGGAGATAATAAAACGCCCATTGCCAATGCAGGTTGATGTACTATGATTCAGATGGACTCAAGCATGGAGAGAATTTGAATAACTAATGATATAATTCATCGGATTGTGTTTGAGTGAAGTATTAACGACCCTTGGGCACAAAAACATGAACGATTCTTCAGGGGCACCCTTAAAAGTTTTTTCCTCCTGAAAAAAACTTTTAAGGGAACCCTTGACAAGACAAATGACACAAAAGTTTCATTTTTGTTGAAAATCTAGGATATCACGGTGACGCGCCTTGTTAGTAAAAACCCCGATAGAAAAAAATTAGTGTGAAATGGTTCTATATTAAATTAGCAGCCTCCCCGCAGCGTCCGGCTCCAGGCTTTTTTCAAGGAAGGAAGAATAGGTTAATAAAAATATCGATTTGCATCGAGAAAGGGGTTGGATAAGGCAATTGCCTGACTCCTTCGTAAAAAAAGTAGCAGAAAATTACACATAAGTCTATGAAAGTCACCCAGGAAAAACTGCCAGCCAGTCAAATTGGTCTAGAAATTGAGATAGCGCCGGAAAAAACCAAACAAACCTACGAAAAGATAATTCAAAATTATGCTCGGGAAGCCAATATTTCTGGGTTTCGCAAGGGTAAGGTGCCCCGGCAGATATTGCTACAGCGTCTGGGAAAAACTCGCATCAAAGCTGCGGCACTGGAAGAATTAGTTCAAGATGGTATTGGTCAAGCAGTAAAGCAAGAAAATATTGAAGCTATCGGTCAACCCACACTACGCTCTTCCTTTGAAGAATTAATTGATAAGTATGAGCCAGGGAAGCCTCTAATTTTTTCGGCTGCGGTAGATGTACCACCCCAGATTGATTTGGGTGATTATTCAGCTTTGCAATTCAAAGCTGAAGAAGTTAAATACGACTCCGAACAAGTAGACAAAGTTTTGGAGAACGAGCGTGTTTCAATGGCGACTTTGATTCCTGTGGAAGGTCGTCCGGCACAAATAGGAGATACATCTATATTAGATTTTAAAGGTTTTCTGGCTCCGGAAGAAGGTTCAGATCCAGAAGCTGAACTCGAAGCCATTCCCGGTGCAGAAGCTACTGATTTTCAGGTTGATTTAGAAGAGGATAAATTTATTCCCGGCTTTATTGCGGGGATAATCGGAATGAATCCTGGAGAAACCAAAGAAATTTTGGCTCAGTTCCCAGATCCTTATGCTAATGAAGAATTAGCTGGGAAAGCTGCTAAATTCACCGTGACACTCAAAGAGTTGAAGGAAAAAGAACTACCATTAGTAAATGATGATTTTGCTAAGGAAGTCAGCGAATTCGAGACAATAGCCGAGTTACGCAGTTCTTTGGAAGAGCGGTTTCAAAAAGAATCTGAAGATAAAGCTAGGGCGAAAAAACAAGAAGCCTTGTTGAACGAGTTAGTTAAGGACGCAACATTTGACTTACCCGAAACCATGATTCAGCAGGAAGTCGATGCCATGCTTACTCAAACCGCAATGCGTCTACAATCCCAAGGTTTGGACATTAAGAAATTGTTCAACCAAGATACTATTCCCCAATTGCGCGAACGTTCTCGTCCCGAAGCAATTGATAGACTTCAAAGAACTCTTGCTTTACGGGAAGTCGGAGAACGGGAATCCATCAAAGCCAGTTCAGAAGAAATAGAAGCCAGGATAAAAGAAATAATGGAAGAATATTCGGAGCAAGATGTTGATCCGGATAAAGTACAAGAAATGGTCGAAAACGAATTATTGACTGAGAAAATAATTGACTGGCTGCTAGAACGTTCTTCCATTGAACTTGTACCCGAAGGCTCTTTAAAACCTGAAGAAAACGTTACACAAGAGGAGGATACAGTAGAATCACAAACACCAGAAGAAAGTCAAAATGATTCTTCAGCTGAGGAACAAACTATCTCCACTGATGTACAAGAATCATGACAGTTTATAGCACTCGGCTATTAGTTATCAGTTTATCAATAAACGTATATATCTGGTTCTCCTAACCTGTCTGGGTAAAAAGCTGATAGCTGAGTGTTGCATATAGCATAAGTGTTTAATTTTCAAGAAGTTGTGAATTCATTGTAATAAAAGTTAAAATCGACAATGTGAATATCTTGCAACTTTTCTTATTCTTGATTCAAACATCTACACACTCTTTATTTATATAAGGCATAATGGTTAACACATACTGTCTTATAAAAATTCGGTTATCCTTATAAACGAACAGCGATCGCCCTTTGTCGAAAGCTACTGTTGTCTTAAATGTCATTGATTTATTTATGCTTGTATCGCAGTCGGGAAATTACTCAGTTAATAGTTTGAATCAATTATCGATTTATTCGCAAAGCGATAGCCCTACTTCGGTGCTACCTACAGTGGTAGAACAATCAGGCACAGGGGAACGGGCTTTTGACATCTACTCCCGCTTGCTACGAGAGCGGATAATTTTTTTGGGGACTCCCATCGATGATGCAGTCGCCAATTCAATTGTTGCCCAACTACTGTTTCTGGATGCCGATGATTCAGAAAAAGATATTCAAATCTACATAAATTCTCCTGGCGGCTCTGTTACCGCTGGTATGGCAATTTATGATACAATTCAACAAATACGTCCAGATGTAGTTACTATATGTTTTGGATTAGCTGCTAGCATGGGTGCTTTTTTATTAGCAGCAGGAACCGCCGGAAAGCGTATGTCTCTTCCGGATTCACGGATTATGATTCACCAACCTTTGGGCGGCGCTCAGGGACAAGCAGTGGATATAGAAATCCAAGCTAAAGAAATTCTTTATCATAAGTCTAAGTTAAATGAGATTTTAGCATCTCATACTGGTCAACCCTTGGAAACAATAGAAGCTGATACCGAACGAGATTTTTTCATGTCGGCGATTGAAGCTAAAAACTACGGGTTAATCGACCAGGTTATCTCTAGACAAAATCTTCCCGCAGCAGGGGAAAACGTCACTAGTGTGAAATAAGAGGCTGGTATGACAGGTAAGTACGACTCCCATTTAAAATGTTCATTTTGTGGCAAATCTCAAGAGCAGGTACGTAAGCTAATCGCCGGACCGGGAGTCTACATCTGCGATGAGTGCGTTGACCTGTGTAACGAAATATTAGATGAGGAACTGCTCGATACAAATGGTGCAGCAGCACCGTCGCAGCCCGCACCACGTTCGGAACCACCTCAAAAACGCCGTACCCGCTCTGCCAGTCTCTCGTTCAACCAAATCCCCAAACCGCGAGAGATTAAAAAATATCTAGATGAACACGTAATTGGTCAAGACGAAGCTAAGAAAGTCCTCTCAGTCGCGGTATACAATCATTACAAAAGATTGTCACTAGTTGGTGGATCTAAAGGGGGCGGTAAAGATCCGGGGGAGGATTCAGTAGAACTTCAAAAATCGAATATTTTGTTGATTGGTCCTACAGGCTGCGGTAAAACTCTACTAGCACAAACTTTAGCGAAAATTCTTGATGTACCCTTTGCTGTCGCTGACGCTACCACCCTAACGGAAGCGGGTTATGTGGGTGAAGATGTAGAAAATATTTTGTTGCGATTGTTACAGGTTGCTGAATTGGATGTCGAAGAAGCACAGCGGGGAATTATCTACATCGACGAAATTGACAAAATTGCTCGCAAGAGTGAAAACCCCTCGATAACGCGGGATGTTTCTGGGGAAGGTGTACAGCAAGCTTTGCTGAAAATGCTCGAAGGAACCGTTGCCAACGTACCCCCTCAAGGAGGACGCAAGCACCCTTATCAGGACTGCATCCAGATTGATACCAGCAATATTCTATTCATCTGTGGTGGTGCTTTTGTCGGATTAGAGAAGGTGGTAGAGCAGAGAACGGGTAAAAAGTCAATAGGCTTTTTGCAGCCAGGAGAAGGGCAATCTAAAGAGAAGCGAGTAGCTGATACCGTGCGTCATTTGGAGCCGGGAGACTTAGTCAAGTTTGGGATGATACCGGAATTTATTGGGCGGGTACCAATGGTGGCGGTAGTAGATCCCCTTGATGAAGAAGCGCTAATGGCAATATTAACCAAACCACGTAGCGCTCTAGTCAAGCAGTATCAGAAATTGTTGAATATGGATAACGTCCAGTTGGAGTTTAATGCGGAAGCTCTCAAAGCTATAGCTCAGGAAGCTTATCGTCGTAAGACTGGTGCTCGAGCTTTGCGGGGTATTGTAGAAGAATTGATGCTGGATGTGATGTACGAGTTACCTTCCCGTAAAGATGTAAATATTTGTACGGTAACCCGGGATATGGTAGAGAAGCGTTCCACAGCCGAACTTTTGGTGCATCCCTCTTCCCTACCGAAGCCAGAATCAGCTTAAATATAGTTAGGAATTAAAAGTTAGAAGTTAGGAATTTATTCTTAACTTCTAATTTTTTTATTTTTGACATTTTGCTTTTGATAGATGACTTATATAAAAGTTCGTGGGGTAGAGCATTACTACGAGTGGATAAGAAAATCTAATGGTTTGCAAAAACCAGTGATGGTGTTTATCCATGGTTGGGCTGGTAGCGCTCGATATTGGGAGAGTACGGCTAAAGTTTTATCAGAGCAATTCGATTGTTTGCTTTACGATATGCGAGGATTTGGACGTTCCCGTGGAAAACCAGGGGAGCAACGCGATTTTGTCCTAGAAGGAGAGGCAGTAACAGAATTAACCTACGAGTTAGTAGAATATGCTGAGGATTTAGTAGTCTTACTCGATGTATTGCAGTTGCAGCAGGTGTATATTAACGCTCATTCAATGGGGGCATCAATTGCGACTTTATTTCTTAACCGTTATCAAGAGCGTGTAGAAAAAGCAATTTTGACTTGTAGCGGTATTTTTGAGTATGACAAAAAATCTTTTGAAGCTTTTCATAAATTTGGTGGCTACGTTGTCAAATTCCGTCCTCAATGGTTGGGAAAAATTCCATTGGTTGACAGAATGTTTATGGCAAGATTTTTGTATCGTTCCATAAAGTCAGCCGAACGTCAAGCTTTTTTAGAAGATTTTCTCATAGCTGATTACGAAGCGGCTTTAAATACAATTTATACTTCAGTTAGCAAAGCTCAGGCTGAGTTGATGCCACAAGAGTTTGCCAAACTAAAAGTACCTACTTTATTAGTATCTGGGGAATACGATCAAATTATTCCGGCCCAAATGGGACGAAAAGCAGCAGAATTGAGCCAGCAAGTTGAGTATGTAATGATTCCCAATACAGCTCATTTTCCCATGTTAGAAGACCCAAATACTTATTTAGAAACAGTTAGTAATTTTTTACAATTATCCACACTGCTTTCTGCATGAGTTAGAGATGGGGAGATGGGGGAAATTTACTCCCATCATGCTCGGGGGCGATTACCTATAATAATTTCTCCCCCTGCTCCCCCTGCTTGTCTTTTATCCCAAACCTAATTCTCTCTTGAGTAAATTAATCGATTTACTACCGATATAATTTTCACAGTAAACCATTTTGGGTGGACGAATGATGTCTTCTATAGCTATTTGCATAGCATTGTGTACGGCGGAATGACTAGTCTCGTCAGTACAAAAAATTAATTGTGCCCGTTTGACTATCGCCCCTAATTTATAGCTATCTTTTGGTTGAGAAGTCATCACCAATATTTCGTCCCCCCGCAAACCGTGAAGAATTACTTCTGTTGCTCTGAGAATTCCCGAACTAAGACTGACAATGCCAATACAACTGTCTTTTGCTAAATTTTTAACAATATTGAATTCCTTGGCATAGTCGTGAATATCAAGAGGAATTACCCGTACTGCTCTAGGTGCTGCAATTGCTTCTACTTCACCGATAAAATATCGGCTTGTAACAACGGTTGCTGAAGTAGTTTTATCTAACACGGCTGATAATTCTTCAGTGGCGACTAACTGTACTGGTATTTGTAGTGCTTCTTCCAATTCTTGTACTATTAATTCCCCAGCACCGATATCCTGATTCGGTACCGCCACTAGTACCCGCGCACTACAACGCAACCGCCAATCAATTTCAGCCAAAAATATCTCCCGGGCTTGGTTAAGGGAACAACCTTGGGAAAGTAGTTCATCAAGAGCCTTCTGAACAATCTTGTATGCTTCGGGATGTTGCTTAAGAATTGGCGATTGTAACTTACTACCGCCCTCGTGCCCTTGAGCGCGCACGTAAATTCCCGAACCAGCCAGACTTTCTACAAGTCCATCTTCCTCCAATTGGCGGTAAACTTTACTAATGGTATTACGATGCAACCCGGTTTGCATTGCCAACGCTCGCGTTGAAGGCAACTTATAACCTGGTGGGTATTGCCGCGATGCGATCGCAAATCGAATTTGATTGAACAGTTGTGACGATGCGGGAATTTCACTATCTGGCTGAATACGGAATTGAATCATCACCTTCGTATCTACTGGTGGTATTGACTTAGTCGTAAAGCATTAAAAATCGGTTATAGTCGGCGGCATATTTTATTTATACATCGAATTGAATCACGAGTAATTTCTCATGGGTTGTTTACTATTAGTTGGATAATTTTATAAGAGTTAGGTTCTTATAACTGGCATAACTATATCTAATAATCACATAACACTGGTAAAAACTATTATGACAGAGCGTGCAATCGACACCAAAAGCCTAAAAATAGCCCAAGGAAAAGTGGAAATAGATGCTTACTTGGCAAAACCTCAAGGGGAGGCTAGCTATCCGGGAGTTGTAGTCTTACAGGAGATATTTGGAGTCAACGCCCACATTCAGGAAGTTACCGAACGTATTGCCAAGGAAGGATATGTGGCAATTGCACCTGCCCTATTTCAACGTCAAGCGCCGGGCTTTGCAACCGGCTATACTCCTGAAGATATAGAAGTGGGTAGAAATTACGCTTGGGGACAAACCAAAGCGTCAGAACTCTGCCGCGATATTCAATCCGCAATAGATTATCTCAAAACCCTATCGGAAGTCAAAAAAGATTCATTTGGCTGCATTGGTTTCTGTTTTGGCGGTCATGTGGCATATTTGGCTGCCAGCTTAGATGATATAAAAGCTACCGCTTCATTTTATGGTGCACGTATAACCACTAGTACTCCTGGTGGTGGCACACCTACTATAAATGTTACCTCAAAAATTCAAGGTACGGTTTATGCTTTTTTTGGCATGGAAGACCCCAGTATATCGAAAGAAGAAGTAGACCAAATTGAAGGAGAGTTAGAAAAATACAATGTACCGGGGCGTGTATTTCGTTATCCGGCAGCAAATCATGGTTTCTTTTGCGACCATCGCGCTAGTTATAATCCTCAAGCTGCTGCCGATGCTTGGGAAGAGGTTAAACAATTATTTGCAGAAGTTCTTCTATAGGAAGCGGATTTGTAGGATATGGTGTAAGAGTTATCATTAGTCACTAGTCAGATAATCAATTGTATCTAAAAAATGCCTATCTTTGACCAAAAAAATAGTATGATTAATAATTTTACGATTCAAAAATGGTCTGAAAAAGGTATTTTAAAGGATGTATTGTTGTTCTAGGATATTTATTTAAACGACTAAGGTGACTCGTTGGATAAAACTTAGAACAGCAATATTCTTAAAAGCACTCGCTAAAATTATTACTAACAGGACTTAGGATATTGTCACAATTAAAGGATGTTGTGTGACGCTATAACTCTTATTATTGCCGTAAGGATTTATCAGCATACACAGCCTACAATTATTTATGTGCCTTCTTCGTAAGTACTAATTAAATAATCTCGTTTAATTTTTGAGTGTTTTTCTATAGATAAAGATGTTGATTATGATTAGTAATTAGTGACTAATAAATAAAATCTGTCCTCATAAAAGGGCGCTTAAAGGTAATACCAGAATCAACGTGTTATGGAGAACGAAGCAAACATCTCTCAAAAAGCCGATACGTCTTTTACAATGGACGATTTTGCGGCAGCTTTAGAAAAACATGACTACCAGTTTCAAAAAGGACAGGTAGTTAAAGGGAAAGTGTTCCAAATCGATCCACAAGGAGCTTATGTTGATATTGGAGGCAAGTCTAGTGCTTTTATTCCCCGATATGAAGCTGCTTTAAGAGAGGTAATAGATTTATCAGAAGTTCTACCACTTAATGAAGAACTAGAATTTTTAATTATCCAGGAGCAAAATGCAGAGGGACAAGTAACTGTTTCTCGCCGCCAATTAGAGGTTAAACTGATTTGGGAAAAATTGGCACAAATGCAAGAAAATTCCCAAAGTGTAGATGTGCAGGTAATGAATGTTAATAAAGGTGGTGTCACCGTCAATCTTCTTGGTTTACGTGGTTTTATTCCTCGTTCTCACTTACTCGAGCGCAACAACTTGGAAGCACTCAAGGGGCAAAAACTCACAGTCAGCTTTTTGGAAGTTAACCGCAATACCAACAAGCTTGTACTTTCTCAACGTTTAGCGAAAAGTTCTGCTAGTTTCAGTTTATTAGAAATTGGTCAGCTAATAGAAGGGAAAATAACTGGTATTAAACCATTTGGTGTATTCGTTGATATCAACGGTGTCAGTGCTTTACTCCACATTAAGCAAGTAAGCCAGAAGTTTATTGAAAATTTGGACAAGGTATTTCAAGCTGAGCAAATCATAAAAGCTCTTATTATTGATATAGACGAAGGAAAAGGCAGAGTCGCCCTTTCCACAAGAATTCTGGAAAATTTTCCCGGTGAAATGCTCGAAAATATCGAAGAAGTTATGTCTTCCGCCGAAGCACGGGGCGAAAGAGCTAGGAAAAAGCTTTTGGAATCCGCTAATGCTTGATAAGGTTAGGAGCTAAAAGTTAGGAATTGATAGTTGGAAGATTTAACAACTAACAACTATCAACTAACAATTAACCAATAACCAGTAATAATTTCCTCTGAAGGCGATAGCTTTCTCGAAGGTTTTGTAATATTTGTTCATCAAAAGCAAATTTAATTAACTTAATTAATTGGCCCCAATGGTATAAAAATTTCTGGCAGGGGGCTTGCTGAAATTTGGAAGCGAAGAATTGCGCCCACCATTTGGGTGCTTGCTTCCTATTTTCAAATTTATGCTGCTTTAGCCAGCGTTTGCACCATTTAGCCATTTCTGAAGCGGTGGGTGGCTCAACTCCTATAATTGGTGGGAAATCGGCGTAGCTGACAAATTTGCTGAGTCCTTTGCCGTGAACGTAAACGATATGCTGCCAGCATTCCACGGTGTAAATATCTTCAAATTTGATATTAAATTTTAAACAAACTGCTTCCTCTGTAACAAATCTTGCTAGAGGGTGAATTTCTGAAGATTTATAAACAATTTTTGATTCCCTGATGACGAGCCGATTTGGCTTAAGTGATGATATCATGGTAGATGTATTTCTTTTTTTTGATTACCCTTCTTTTATTATAATGGAGGGTAGTTATTTATTTTTTCAGAATATAATTATTAAAGGATTAATTAGTATCTTTTGTCAATAGATTATGGGAATAATTAGGTTGAAAGTTAGAGAGCTTGCTGCTGAGAAAGGGTGGACGATAAAAGAAGTTTCTGACCGCTCTGGTATAGTTTACAGTACTTTGAAAACCTATGCCCGTTCTCCCGGAATGACGACTGTCGATTTTACCGCAATTCAGAAGTTAGCTCGTGTATTTGACGTGATGATAGAAGAATTAGTAGAAGTCGTTGAAGAGTAGTCGTTTTAGCTAAATTTTTTTAACAAAAAAGTTTAATAACCGAATGGGGCTTGTAAGATAAAGAATTAGAGAGTTGGCTAAGGAGAAAGGTTGGACGTAAAAAGACGTTTCTGACCGTTCTGGACTCGTCTACAGTACAGTTAGAGCTTATGCTCGCTCTGAGGGAATGGGAAGCATTGACTTTACTGCGATTCAGAAATTAGCCCGTGTCTTTGATGTAATCATTGAAGACTTGGTTTAAGTTGTCGAAGACTAAGGGCTTAAAGTTAATTGTTTTTACAGGTAAAAATTGAAACAATAAAGTTAATCAAATTGATAAGTAGGTTGGCGTTGAAAATAGTAGCCTCGGTAAGTGAATAGTGAGTAGGTACAAGGCTTTGGAGACAGTTTACCCAATCTGTAAGTAAGTTCGGGTAAATTTTCGGGCGACTTACTTAGAGGTTTTTTGATTAAGTAACTTGTGTGAATAATTGGGAATAATTAGGTTGAAAGTTAGAGAGCTTGCCGCTGAGAAAGGTTGGACGATAAAATAAGTTTGTGATCCTCCTGGCGTTGTTTACAGTACTTTGAGAACCTATGCCCCTGCTCCTGGGGAATGACAATGGTTGACTTTACGGCAATTCAGAAGTTAGCCCGTGCATTTGATGTGATGATTGAAGAGTTAGTTGAAGTGATAGAAGAATAAGGATTTAATGTTAAAAAAGTAAATCCCACCAAGCCTAAAGTAATTTCATATCAAATCTGTCAGCATCGGAATTATATATTTTACAGCCTCGGAACGCAAAGGGAAGCGCAAAGGAACACAAAGTTTTTTTGCTCACCTGCCCTCATTATTGCAAAGCTAATGGAAAAGATATCAAACCTAAATCAACTTCGTGTTTGTGTTTGAGTTATTCTCTTAAATTGAAATATTAAATAAACATTCAATATTATACTAAATAATCTTCTGTTATTGGGAAATACTTGGGAAGCTGATTCGTAACGATATTGAAATATTTCTTAAAGGTTAGAATCATTAGTAGGGAATTAACAACTGAGTACAAATAATCATTATTAAAAAAACCTTTCACTGTATAACCACGGATGCTTCTAAATCAGTGGTTTGATATTTCAGGAATAATGCGGACGCATTCTCCTGAAATATCATGGTACTTTACACATTAGCGTTCCTCTGCTAAAGAGGGCGGTTAAAGTCCGCCCCCTTAGCATTTTTCTTAGTTTAACTCAGAAATTTCTAAATATCCTCCGCATCCCCGATATCCCGCTTTGGCGGCCGTTTGTATGTAAAGGTAAAGCTATCGCCACTGGTAATTACTCGCTGCATTTCATCGTACATTGGATAATTTCCTACGCCACTCAGGCAAGCCCAACCACGCGCTCTAGTTAAAGCTACAAACAATTGGTTGCGATGATTAAGATCATTTTCGTTACGAGCAACTTTATCAAAGCCTACTACATAAACCATATCAGCTTCCTGTCCTTTGGCGCGGTTGATGCGAGATACTGTAACCCCATCCTGATGCCAGAATTTATCGGGGTCATTATTTGGATATTCTGGATACAAATCGTTTAATATTTTAGCAGTAGGAATGTAAACGTCAATATTTTGATCAATTAAGAAATCAGCAACTTCTCTTTCTAGTTCTATGGCTTCGATCGTCTCGCCTAAAACTATCACTAAAATATCACAGCAAGGATTTAAGCCATCATGCACTATATTATGCATAATGTTGTCAGCCAAAGCTGTTAATTCTTCTTGGCGAGAATTATATGTTTGAAATTCTAGTACCGGCTCTCCCCAAAGTTCGGGTATTGGGTTGGGAGAAAATTGTGGCGATCGCTTTATTGTAATCGGTTTACCGACGCGGCGAAAATCACCTTGGACTTGGTAGCCGATTCTATCCCAATCTTTTTTATTAGTAATACCAGAAAGCATTCCCTCATGGCGCAATAAACCCATACCAATCGCGTGGGCTGCTGTTAAAATTTGTCCTGGAGTGCGGTAACAATGGCGCATCACTTCTGAACGTTTGATACCGCCGGGGTATTGTGGTTGTTTGTTAAGGAGGTTGCTTAATTCTTCCCCAAATACTTCTTTTGCTGTGGGTACGATTAAACTATCAAGGCTTTGTGCTTCATCGTAAGCCCAAATTAAACGTTTTTCTTGTGGTGTTTCTTCGTTTACGGGTCGTAATGCTTGATAAGCTAACCAGTAAATAGCTTGTTTATCTTGATATTTTAAATTGTCGTCAGCAACTAAATCTTGACCTTCATCAATCAAGATTGCGTCGAACATGGGTTCAATTGCGATTTCTTCCTGTAACCGCTTGCATAACTCCGCTAAACCTCTATTTGGTTGTTTTTCTTTAGTATCTCCAACACTACCCCGTCTTTTACCGTGGTGTTCGCAAATTGTGCCATATAAACCTGGTTGCTCCTTGGCACCCCAAGCATGAAACACGCGTAATTTTGAATTATTGTTGCGATCGTAGTGTAATTCACCACCACTAAAACGACGTATCCATTGATCTACCA
Source organism: Richelia sp. UBA3308 (assembly GCA_002361335.1). Lineage (GTDB taxonomy): Bacteria > Cyanobacteriota > Cyanobacteriia > Cyanobacteriales > Nostocaceae > Rivularia. The sequence goes on along the minus strand of DESS01000029.1, from coordinate 7,427 downwards.
AGTTTATAATTGGTTGATATAAAGAGCGGGTGAAAAACACCAAAGCAATATCCCAATCGGGGTGTTTCAAATGCATATGCGCCGCTTTTTGACACAGCAACACTGTTTTACCAGAACCCGCAATACCGCGAATCCGCTGAGGCCCTGGGGGTATTTCTTTACCGATATGTTCTTGCTGTAAATCGATTTCATAAAGCCTTTGACGCAAATAGTCCATAACACTAGCGCGAGTTTTACCAGTAGTAGAGATATTACGCTCTGGTTTGCGAAGTACAGGTGTTCCAGCAATTACTGAAAGTAGTAATTCCCAGTCTTTATCCTCTAAATTTTCTCCAGGAACTAGGGGAGAGCTTTCTTGAATGCGATCAAGTAAAGCAGCTTTACTTAAATGTTCTTCAAAAATGATTGTAGAAGAATTGTCATGGTCAAAACCTCTTTGCTGCCATTGTTCGTGAGTAATTAAAGGTAATACGACGATCGCCCTACCATTTACTTTACGCCAAATAGCCGGTTCTCGATCAGTATATGCTGTTATTGCCCGTAATTGATGTTCTGCATGTTCAGATGGAGAGGCTTCGGCTCTATTCGAGTTTTGTAAAAGCCATTTGCGATCGTTAATTTCCACAATTTGGTCAATAGTAACTGGTAGAATTTCAATTACTGTTAAACCAAAATTGCGATCGGCAATTAGAATATCGGGTTCTTTACGAATTTCTCCTACCTTGGAAAAAATTGGATACCGCCAATAGCCGATACAGCTTCTATCAGCAAAGGCATTTTTAATAGCGTCCCATACTTTTTGTTCACCTGATTCTGCCCCGGATTTTATCGGTTCTGTGGTGATAAATTTATTACTATTTTCTTCTAAAGTCATTTGATATTTTTTGCGTTGAATTTGTGAACAGGAATGAATTTTTGTTATGCAAAATCGCCCTCACCCTCCAAGGGTGGGGCTATAGTTATGAAGCCTACCTGCGTAGGCTTTAGGTCAGTAACTGAAGTATTATTTGTGTTGTTAAATTAGCATTGGTTCAGTGTGTGTTGCCAGTGGAAATGCACGGTAATCGCAGTTGATTGTATCGGGGATGATGCGGAGTTTATTTTTAAATAATTGTGATAAAAATTGCTAAAAATTGCTTTTAAATTAATTGCGATCGTTATATTGATTCTAGAGGTTGTAATTCAAAGTTGTTGAAAGCAGGAAGATTGTAGGAAATAGTAGCTAAGGCTTTCAGCAGTTTTTGCACATAAGTTTTGCCCCATGGATATTTCAGTAAAAAACTTGGGCATGGGGAAAGTAGGTTTTAATAAGCATTTGAGTTAATAGCTTTAGATGTTTTGCAGGGGATAATCCCAAAGGGCATACGCTTCGCGATCGCTATTAAACATGTTTCATAATACTACCGCAATTCTAAGGTATCAAAATATAGATAAATTTATTGTTTTCATGATGTTATTTTTTGAAGTAGAAAAGGCTATTCTCAAATGGCAAAATGAGATAAGTTCTAAATCTTTAGCTTATTGGGAAGATTATAAGGATAAAAACGGTCAAATTTTATCGGGAGTAGAGAAAATTGCACAACTGGAAGATATCAAAAATAAAAATCAAGAATTACAATTGTTAGCTACAAAATTAAATCAAACAATTAATAGATTGAATTCTGAACTCTTGATATCAAAAGAAAATACAGCATCTCTGGAATTTTCTGACATTGCTTTAGAGTTAATTTATGAAAAACTAGAATTAGAACAAAAAATATTAAAATGTATTGAAAAATATACGAGTAAATTTGGAATAGAATATCCGGAGCAAAAGCAACTTGCAATTTGGATTAATGAAGAATATAAAGTATTACAAAATATCTTAGGTGATAATCAAGTAAATTATCAAAGATTTACCAGATTAGAAAATTTAAACAAAGAGTGGAATGAAAAATTAAAGAGAAAACAGCAGAATTTACAATCTTTATTTATAGATGAAATAAATGTAGTTGGTGCAACTTGTTTAGGAGTAGCAAGATTTCAAAATCGTAATTTTGATTGGGTAATTATTGATGAAGCAGGTAGATCGACTGCTTCCGAAACTTTTGTTCCCATGTCAAAGGGAAAAAAGATTATATTAGTAGGAGACCATCGACAGTTACCACCAATTATTGATAGGAAATTACAAGAAAGAGCATTAAGTGAACAGGAAATCCAGAAAAAACTTATTGAAACAAGTTTATTTGAATATCTTTATGAAAAATTACCTCAAAATAATAAAATTACCCTAAGCAATCAATATAGAATGCACCCTGATATTGGGAAATTAGTTAGTGGTTTATTCTATGATAGTCAAGTATCCAGTGAACTTGTTAATTTACAGGAAAAACAACACAGTCTAAAACTATTTGATAAAAGTATTTATTGGATATCAACTAGCGATGTTCCAGAAAAACAATCTCAAGAGAAGAAAATAGGAAAAAGTCGTAATAATACTTTTGAAGCAAAGGTGATTAAAGGTATTATTCTGAAAATTCAAAATGATTGTGAATTCAATAATTTAGATAAAGAAATTGGTGTTATTTCAGCATATTCTTCACAAATTAGTATTTTAGAATCAGCAATTGCTCCAAATGATAAACAATTATGGAAAAATTTAAATATAATTATTCATACAGTTGATGCTTTTCAAGGTGGAGAATGCGACATTATTATTTATGATTTAGTTAGAAGTAATCCCCAAAAACAACTAGGGTTTACTGCTGATGACCGCAGACTAAATGTAGCTTTATCTCGTGCAAGACAACTATTAATTATAGTAGGAAATGATAATATGGCTTATCAAGGAAGAACACCTAATAGAATAGATAATCCTTTTAAACCTTTAATTGAATATATTGATAGTAATGACTCCTGTTCTAGATTAAACTCAAGTGAATTTATTTAATTTTAATCATTTTACATTATGAATAATCAAATTAAAATATTTCAAGAAAAAATTCGTAAATATAACTCACTTCCTTCAGCAATAGTAATTGATTACAAATCAGTTGCTTATCCTTTTTATGTTTTAGATCTGGATTTAACTTTTTTACAAAATAGAGATTTAGAATTATTTGAAGAATTTGTAATGAAGTGTGTCAATAATGGTTTAAGCAAAGTAGGAGAAATTTCTGGCTTTTTGGGAGTAGATAATCATATAACTGAAAAAGTATTATCTGAATTAATTTCCAGAAATTTAATTAAAAGAGAAGATGAATTAAAATTAACCCAAGATGGTTTAGATGCTTTGCAAAAACAAACAATTTCAGCACCTGTTTCAGAAACAAAGACTTTTTATTTAGATGCCTTAAATGGAAAATTAACCGATAATTTTAACTTGAACAATTTTGATGATAAAGAGAATTCTCAAAATTCAATAAATAAAATCATAAAAAAACCGAGAAAAAATAATGTAGAAGATTTAGTTGACTATTATGAATCTATTGAAAAAAGTTTGCAAAATCCCAATAATTCTAATTATATAGAATTAATCCAAGTTAACAAAATAGAAAAAGTTTACACTCAATGGCATGAAATTGAAGTTGTCTTATATAAAAATAGTCCTAATGATGAAGAAATAGAATATGAAACTTTTTCGAGAGGTTCTATTCAAAAAGAATATAGAGAAATAATCCAACAATTAAAAACTGAAGGTAAAAATATACTGGCTCCTATTTTTCAAGAAACTAAACAATATGAGTCGGAAGGTACTTCATTCACAAATATTATTAGTAATATTAGTGATGAGGACATTAAAAATGTAGAACAGATAAGTGTAAAAATGAGTTCTTTTGACGATTCAGATTCCTTTAGTAAAAGTCAAACTCATAAAAATCAAGAAGAAAAGCAAAAACTGAAACAACAATTAAAAGAACTTAAAAATAAAACTATAATTTCAGAAGTAGTTCATACTTATGAGATTCGTGAGTATCTTTTAAAAGCTTTAAAAGAAGCAAAAAACAGAGTAATGATTGTTTCGCCTTGGATTAAGAGAAATGTAGTGAATCATGATTTTATCTCAAGTTTAAAGGATACTCTCAAAAGAAATGTCAAGATTTATATAATATATGGTATAAAAGGATCGAGTTTTCAAAATGATAGATGGTCAATTCAAGAATTAGAAAGATTAATGAGTAATTATGAAAATTTTACTTTTCAAGAAACCGCGAATAGTCATAGAAAACAAATTGTTTGCGATCAACAATTTGCTATAGTAGCTAGCTTTAATTTTTTATCTTTTCGTGCCGATCCAGATTTAACATATAGAGATGAATTGGGTGTAGTTTTGAGAGATAAGCAAACAATTCAAGATTTATTTAATAGTGGTCTTAGTTTGATAGATAATTAATTGATAATTTACGATGTTGAACAGGAGGTTATTTGTCAATGGCTGTAGAACAATATAGACAAAATACCCTCGCATCTTCTTTCCCAGCGACAAAAGCAAGCTTCAATGTCACGAAATTACGAAGAGTATGAAGTACAAACAATTTTTGATCAAAAACAACACCACGATCAATTACTTTATGTAGGTTGGCGTGGAAATAAACGTGATTTTGGTTGTATTTTACATCTTGATATTAAAGATGGGAAAATTTGGATTCAACATGATGGTACCGAAGTTGGAATTGCCAATCAATTAGTTGAAATGGGAGTTCCCAAAAAAGACATTATTTTAGCATTTCATGAACCATACATACGTCAGTTCACTGAATTTGGAACTTGAATTATGTTTAAATTCACTTTTCAAATATGGTTAATTGATTTATATCCTTTCCGAATACATCGGAATTATAAAAAAATTAGCTAAAAAAACTCCGCGCCCCGAGGCTGAAAAAATATATAATCCCGATGCCAACGGATTTTATATTATCCACCATAAACAACAGTGGGCAATTAAAGCAATATACAGCACTTTCCTTTTATTTTGAGTAAAACACTATATTTTAAAACTCTTGTGGTACGGGCATCCCTGCCCGTCCAAATGTAAATCATAAACATGAAATATGCTGTAATTAATTCAACGGAGAGGGTGGGATTCGAACCCACGGATGCTTTCACATCACTCGATTTCAAGTCGAGCGCATTCGACCACTCTGCCACCTCTCCAGGTAGCTGTCAGCAATTAATCTTAAGCCATGAAGGTTAGATAATAGCTGACCAAGTACACATTATACTATATTTTACGCTGGTTGCACCATTGTCATGGATTTTTGATAAAGAATTTCCTCAGATTTAATAGTAAAGTCATTTCTAATCCATACTAGTGAAGCTTTGATGACTTTTCCATCTTCAAGTTCCACAATTGAAAAATTACGCAGTTTATCGTGAGGTTTTTCAATAATTCGCGGTACGCTGGCTGCATTTAAATAAACAATTCCTTCTGGACTTCTAAAAATACGCTTTCGCAATACTTTTGTATGCCGCAGGGTATGGTGCATATGTCCGAATGTCACTAAAGGAATATTTTTCCCAAAAGTAATACTTTGAGAAATCGCTTCCGCAAAATCTGGATCGCCGTAATCGCCGCCGATGGGATGCCAATCTTTTCCACAGGGATCTTCGGGGTTGTCTCCCAATCCGAATGGGCCATTATGACCGAGAAAAATAATCGTTTCATGAGCAGCGCTTTTGACTGCTTCCATAATCCGAATTGTTGATTCTTCTAAAGTTGCCACTCCAAATCTTTCTTTACATAAATCAGCAAATTTCCATATTGGGCCACCCCAAGTAAAAGGACGACTTCCCACCACGGTTAAGTTGAAATTGGGAAAATCCAGCTTACCGAAACCAACATGAGCATCGCCTAAAAAATCCAGTTGTTGCTGCACCCAATCTTCCGATGCGCGGTCATAGGGACACTTTTTACGTCCCCATTCAGTGGCAGTGTACCATGCATCGTGGTTGCCCATCACGGCTGCTTTGGGGATATTGAGATCGGCGATTTTTCTTACCACTTCTACCGACTCATTACCAAAATCCCCAACGAACAGCACTAAGTCAACGCCTAGACTCTTGAGTGCAGCACCATCTTCTTGTTCCCATTGGTCGTGAATATCTCCTACTACAGCGATTTTAAGGGTTTTCGAGTTTGTTAACTGAGTGCTTGTCATGCCACTTTCCAGATTCTTATGTTTCCAGGATAGGAAACTCAAACTGATTTTGGCACAATTTCTCGGAAGTAGTGTTATCCCCCCTATTATTTTTGGTAAAAAGTACTATAATTATTTCAACATTAAAAATTGCATCTTGCTTTCTACGTATAATTTGACTACCAAACCCCCTCTAATTAATTTCTAATTAATTTTGGGGGTTAAGTAAGCTGTTGTACAAAAATGCGAGATTTCTGATTTTAAGAGGAAATAAAGCGAAGTCTACTGTGTTTAATACCGCACTTGCTCAACGCGTAACCCAACCGGATGCATTACCGTTAGATTTATTTGTAGCAATTGAGAATCTTAAAAAGGAACTCAATGCTGTTATCTTGGCGCATTACTATCAAGAACCGGATATTCAAGATATTGCAGATTTTATTGGCGATTCCTTACAACTTTCCAGAGCCGCTGCTAATACTAATGCAGATGTTATTGTCTTTGCTGGCGTTCACTTCATGGCAGAAACGGCAAAGATTCTCAATCCTGATAAGTTAGTGTTGTTACCAGATTTGGATGCTGGTTGTTCTTTAGCAGATAGTTGTCCGCCGAAGGAATTTGCAGCTTTTAAAGCCGCTCATCCAGAGCATTTGGTAATTTCCTACATCAACTGCACTGCGGAAATTAAGGCGATGAGCGATATTATTTGCACCAGTTCCAACGCCGTAAAAATTGTGCAGCAGATACCTCAAAAAAAGCCGATTATTTTTGCACCAGATCGAAATTTAGGGCGATATGTAATGCAAGAAACCGGACGTGATTTACTATTGTGGCAAGGTAGCTGTATTGTTCATGAAACTTTTTCTGAGAAGAAGATTGTCCAGTTAAAAATTGCACATCCAGAAGCTGAGGTAATTGCCCATCCTGAATGTGAAACAACTGTATTGCAACACGCTGATTTCATTGGTTCGACAGCGGCTTTATTAAAGCATTGTCAGCAGAGTTCAAGTGATGAATTTATCGTTGCTACTGAACCGGGCATTATTCATCAAATGCAAAAACAAGCACGGCACAAACAGTTTATTCCTGCACCACCAACAAATAACTGTAATTGTAATGAGTGTCCGTTTATGCGGTTGAATACTTTAGAAAAGTTGTATTTGGCGATGAAAAATCGCACGCCGGAAATTACTATGAGTGAGGAGATAAGAGTTAAGGCGTTGCTGCCAATGGAGCGGATGTTGGAGATGAGTGTTTAAGTAGATATTTTTTGCTCTGTGTACGGGAAGTCTGCTACATAAAACCAGGACA
>DESS01000028.1:15194-26795 GCA_002361335.1 Richelia sp. UBA3308 | reverse complement strand
GGAGCAGGGGGAGCAGGGGGAGCGGGGGGAGAAATTTTAGGCGGTAATCATAGAGCGGGGTAGGAGTAAGAAAAATATTCATAACTACTCACCACTCACCACTCACCACTCACCACTCACTACTCACCACTCACCACTCACTCCATTCCTCCCAATCTCAGCATCTAAAATCTAAAATTCGATTACGGACGTTGAATAATGTTTTCGACTACACGACGCTTGGCTTTGGGTTCTATACCAATTAAGCGGACGTATTCTCCTGGATATTCTGCTACGTAAGATTCTAAAATACCTAATACTTCTGTTTCGGAAGTTGAATCTATTTGTCCGCAACTGAACCAAGAACCTGTGCGGAAGCGACGTTTGTCCACGTGTTCGGCACTAATTTTATAACCACCGCGTAAAAGATTACGAACTTCGTCTATGACTTCTGCACTCAAACGGGTATTGGTAAGAGTTGCGGTAGAAGTTGTTGTCGTACCGTAACTGGTTGCGGAAGTCGAAGCACTATATGAACTTGTACTACTTGTGTATGAACTACCGTTACCGTTGGATGAACCGTTAGAACCATCGGGACGTTGAATAATAGTTTCTAATACTCGCCGTCTTGCTTTCGGATCGATACCAATCAAGCGCACGTATTCGCCTTGATGGCTTCTCATGCATTCTTCTAAAGCTGAGATAACTTCGTTGGTATTGTTTGTTTGAACAGGGCTACAGCTTTGCCAGGAACCTGTGCGGAAGCGTCGCTTATCTACGTGTTCCATTCCAATTTTGTAACCGCCTGATAGCAGGTTACGGATTTGGTCGATGGTTTCGCCACTCAGTTCAGAATTACCGTTGCTGTAGCTACCATTGCTACTACTACCATTGCTGTAACTACTACTGAATCCACCATTACTGCTGGTTGCTGAAGAGCTATAGGTCGATGTGGTAGTTGGTTTTGTCGAACCATCAGGACGTTGAATGATTGTTTCTAATACCCGTTTTTTATGTTTGGTGTCGATACCAAATAAACGCACGTATTCGCCTTGATGTTCAGTCATGCAGCCTTCTAACGCCGATACTGCTTCATTTACATTTCTGGCTTCTATCGGTTGACAGCTATGCCAAGTACCTGTGCGAAAACGTCTTTGATCTACGTGTTCGGTACCAATTTTATATCCTTGCTCCAACAGATAGCGTACTTGCTCTACTGTTTCAGTATCTAAACCACTGTTATACACTTCAATACTCCTTTGCGTTTGCGAACCGTTATTGCCGTTTGTATTATATGTGTCTATTTTTTCACGTACTTTTGTAATACACTTAGTATCTTCGGCACAAAGATAACCCGCTCTAAGTGCCTGATTTACTCCTACCACATGATGAGCAAATTCTTTATCTTGTGGATTCACGTCTGGTAAACGGTCAGCCTGCTGTTGGCTGATAATCACGGCTCCAGAAGCTACGTATTTTCCGGGAGGAATTTCCACATCTTGGATTAAGGCGTGCATCATGACGATACAATCATTGCCCACTCTGGCATTAAATACCGTCGAACGAAAACCAATAAAACAGTTATCACCGATGTAACATGGTCCGTGAATCAAAGCCATGTGGGTAATACAACTGTTTTCACCTATCCATACAGAGTATTCTTTTTTATTGTCTCCCAGTACGCGGCCTTGCTCCAATCCGTGTATAACAACCCCATCTTGAATATTAGTATTTTCCCCTATATAAAATGGCGTTCCCTCATCTGCTCGTACTGAACTTCCAGGAGCAACAATTACATTAGGACTGATTTCAACATCACCAATAATATTAGAAAATGAATGTACGAAAGCAGTTTCATGAATTCGCGGTTCAGCCAAATTACTCGACCATGGAGTTGGGGGAGCCGCGGTGTTGCGGACTCTCATAACGTTTTTTCTCCTCAAATGCAATTAGTTATTAGTTATTAGTTATGAGTTATTAGTTATTAGTTATTAGTTAGGAGTTATGAGTTAGTAGCACCAAAGTTGTTTTACTAAATACTAACTACTAACCACTAACAACTACCTACTAACAACTATCTACTAACAACTATCTACTAACAACTAACTATTAATATTGTTCTTTTTTGCTGTAGACTAAGCGATTTTCAAGGTAAACTGTATCAATTATTGCTACCACTGCTGCATCTAAAGGACGTTGTTCGTTGCCATAAACTTGCCGCGCAGCACTTCCACGACTGATGAGTACCCACTCATCTACCCCCGCACCAACACTATCCGCCGCTACTTCGTATTCTGGCTGAACACGTCCTTCTTCATCTATTAACTGCAACAACAGTAGTTTGACTCCTCTAAGACTTGGGTCTTTTTGCGTGCTAGATACCGTACCGCGAACTTTGGCAATTTGCATTATTGTACGACGTTACGGTCTTCCGCCATAAGGACGAATTGCGTTTACATTTTCCCGGAATTGTTCTACATCTTCGGTATATCTAATTGGTAGAACATATTCTAGGTTTTCGTGGGGACGAGCAATAATATGAGTAGACAATACTTGTCCGCCATTGACTCGCTTCACCGAATCAATTCCTGCTCCAACTGATGCTTGAACCTCAGAAACGTCTCCTCTAACAATAACGGTAACGCGACCCGTACCGATTTTTTCATATCCTACCAAGGTTACGCGAGCAGCTTTGACCATCGCATCTGCTGCTTCTACAACCGCTGGAAAACCCAGAGTTTCAACCATTCCCACTGCAATTGACATTACTTTTTATCCTCAAGGAATTTCCTAAATTAAAACTACAATTTTAGGCTAGCTACACAACTGAACCGCCTCTAAAAATCTGTACAAAGTCTTGGAAACCTAAAACCCATCGCGATGTATGTTTCGTCTACAAAGTAGGCAACTATTAGCCCTCCCAATAGAGCTTTACCAATAATTCCCAGAAATTCTAGTAGTTCCAACTATCAGATTTTTTTGCTTATATTCAGTTGTTACAGAAATTATTTACGGCAATTCCGCTGTTTTTGTTGCTTTTTGCTGTTTATTTGCTCTAATTCCCTCTGGGTAAATCTAACCTCCCGCTCGCATTTCAAATTATTAAAACCTCTCAGTAAATTTTGGATTTTGGATTTACGATGCCGGAATTGATGATTTGAGGGCGATCGCCTAGTTGAAACCATCTTGCTTTAAACCGTTCCTAATTTAATCCAAAATCTAAAATCTAAGATCTAAAATTTTTTTGGCCTAAAATTTTTTTGGTTAAGTTCGGAATTGCTCCACGGCTTCGGTATATCTAATCGGCAGCACATATTCCAAGTTTTCGTGGGGACGCGCAATAATGTGGGTCGAAACTACTTCGCCACCGTTTACTCGTCTTGCAGCTTCGATTCCTGCTGCAACTGAAGCTTGTACCTCCGAAACATCTCCCCGCACAATTACAGTTACTCGGGCACTACCGATTTTCTCATAGCCCACCAAGGTAACACGAGCGGCTTTCACCATGGCATCCGCAGCTTCTACTACTGCTGGGAATCCCTTGGTTTCAATCATTCCAACTGCTATAGGCATTTACAGACTCCTACAAGTTCACTCAAATCCAACTAAAATGAAGGTTTTTCTCACGAAAAAAAAGCCTTCCCAAATTAAGCATATGAAAGCTTTGCACCCCTTGCAATATAAATTAGTATAATAGTTTGTAATAAAAGCATTTTAAAAAACTTAACATATCTTTGAGGGAGAGTAACTGCCGCTATTAGAAATTTACCGTTTGTAGAGTAGCCACTTCTGCTTTATAATTTTTTTAATATTCCCCAAACTGCGTTCATTGTAGCCCAAATTCTATCGGCGCGAAGTATGACTGTAGCCTCAAAGAGTGCTAGTTCAGTCATTCTTCGAGTATGCCTATTGGTGCAAAAAGGATATAAATAAAATATAAAATTTTCTTATCAGACAGATAATTTTCAGCTTTTGAATTAGAAATGCTAAAAAATGTACAAAAATTAGTTATGAAAAAATGGATTAATTAGTTAAGGTATTTGAGACAATTTATGCCGAAAAACAAGCAGATTAGAGATTCTGGAATTGATGAAACAGATTTAGACAGTATCGAGTATTAAAAAGTAAGCAGGATTAGGAACGGCTATTTATAGCGGTAAATTTAAATGAATCAGTTTCTATTGACAACGACTTGGATTTTGCCTTTATATGGGTTAGTAGGGGCGCTATTAACTTTACCTTGGGCAATAGGATTAATTAAGCGTACTGGACCAAGACCAGCAGCTTATTTAAATTTATTAACAACAGGTTTAGCTTTTTTTCATAGTTTATTCTTATTTAAAGAGGTTTGGAGCAGCCAACCAGAAAACTTAGTTCTGAACTGGTTTAGTGCTGCGGGTTTAAATTTATCTTTTGCATTAGATATATCCTCGGTAAGTATTGGTGCAACACTTTTAATTGCCGGAATGAGTTTTCTGGCACAAATTTATGCCCTAGGGTACTTGGAAAAAGACTGGGCAACAGCAAGATTTTTTGCTTTGATGGGCTTTTTTGAAGCAGCATTAAGTGCTTTAGCAATTAGCGATTCTTTACTTCTGAGCTACATGGTGTTAGAAGTATTGACTCTTTCAACTTATTTGTTAGTAGGATTTTGGTACGCTCAGCCCTTGGTAGTGACAGCGGCGCGAGATGCATTTCTCACCAAACGGGTGGGGGATTTATTGTTGTTGATGGGGGTAGTAGCCATAGGTACTATGGCTGGTAGTTGGGATTTTTCCGATTTATATGAATGGGCGCAAACGGTAGAGTTAAGTCCCCTAACATCAACTTTATTAGGTTTAGCATTAATTGCCGGACCTACGGGTAAATGTGCTCAATTTCCCCTAAATTTATGGTTAGATGAAGCAATGGAAGGTCCCAATCCAGCCTCAGTATTGCGAAATTCCTTAGTAGTTGCTGGTGGTGCTTACGTACTTTACAAGCTCGAACCGATTTTAGCTTTATCACCAGTCGCTTTAGATACTTTATTAATCATAGGTACAGTAACGGCTGTTGGCGCTAGTTTGGTTTCCATTGCCCAAATAGACATCAAGCGTAACTTATCTCATTCTACCAGCGCATACATGGGATTAGTCTTTATCGCAGCAGGCATGGAACAAGGAGGTGTAGCGCTACTGTTATTGTTTACCCACGCGATCGCCAAAGCTTTGTTATTTATGAGCGGTGGTTCGGTAATTTTTACGACTCATACCCAGGATATAACCGAAATGGGTGGGTTGTGGTCGCGGATGCCTGCAACAACTACAGCTTTTATAGTCGGTTCCGCTGGTATGGTAACCCTAATACCTCTTGGAAGTTTTTGGGCAATGCTATCATGGGCAGATGGTTTTGTGTTTAGCAGCCCTTGGGTAATTGGAATACTGATTGCCGTAAATGGTTTAACAGCATTAAATTTGACGAGAGTATTTAGATTGGCTTTCTGGGGAGAACCGCAACAAAAAACCCGTCGAACTCCAGAAGTCCATTGGCCAATGGCATTACCAATGGTATCCCTAACAATAGTTACTTTATTAGTGCCCATGATGCTTCAGGGATGGTACTTATTACCGAGTTGGGGCAGTATCAATTGGTACGTATTAACAGCATTAGTATCTTCGAGTTTACTGGGGGTAATTATTGGTTCTACAATTTACCTGCACAAAGCTTGGTCTAGATCAAGAGTATTAGCTTGGAGATTCATACAAGATTTATTGGGATACGACTTTTATATTGACCGTATTTATCGGTTAACGGTAGTGGGTGCTGTGGCATTGTTATCAAAAATTTCCGCTTGGAGCGATCGCTATTTAGTAGATGGATTGGTGAATTTAGTAGGTTTTGCGGCAATTTTCAGCGGACAAAGTTTGAAATACAGTATTTCCGGACGTTCTCAAGGTTATTTACTGACTATCGTCTTTGGAGTCAGTTTGATAGGTTTATTTATTAGTTGGTCATTAGGGTTACTTGAGAATTTTCCAGCCTATTTTGGATTTTAGATTAAAAAAGTGAGGAGTAAGAATGCCCGAATTTATCGTTTATTCTTCTCCCGTTGTCTCCTTGCCTCCTTGTCCCCTTGTCCCCTTCCTTGTCCCCTTGTCTCCCCATGCCCCCATATATTTAATTAGCAAATATTCCCCATGCTGAGTATTTTAATTTTTCTACCGCTCTTTGGTGCGGTTTTGATTGGATTTTCCCCTTTTGGTATAACACCAAAAACTTCCCGTACAGTAGCACTGTCGTGTTGTGCGATTTCTTTTTTGTGGACGTTAGTACTGGCGAGTCAGTTTAATCTTAATGAAGTTAATCAACAGTTTGGGGAATTCATTCCTTGGATAGATGCGTTAGGACTGAATTATCAAATTGGAATCGATGGTTTATCTTTGCCCTTATTGATATTAAATGCTCTGTTGACAGGGATAGCCGTTTATAGTAGTGACAAATCTATATCGCGATCGCGACTGTATTATTCCTTGTTACTGCTTTTAAATGCGGGAGTTGTGGGAGCATTTTTATCTCAGGATTTGCTGTTATTTTTCCTGTTTTACGAGCTGGAATTGATTCCACTGTATTTGTTGATTGCGATATGGGGGGGCGAGCGTCGGGGTTATGCGGCGACGAAGTTTTTGATTTACACCGCAGTTTCGGGAATTCTGGTTTTAGCAAGTTTCCTTGGTTTAGTTTGGCTGAGTGGTGCACCTAGTTTTGCAATAGAGAGCTTAGAAACAAGTTCCATCGGCTTGTCTTCACAAATATTGCTATTACTAGGGATTTTAATTGCTTTTGGCATCAAAATGCCTTTGGTACCTTTGCATACTTGGCTACCAGATGCTCACGTAGAAGCTTCCACACCAATTTCCGTACTACTGGCTGGCGTGTTGCTGAAACTAGGGACTTACGGTATACTGCGCTTTGGAATGTATTTGTTACCAGATGCTTGGACATACTTAGCACCTGGGTTGGCGATTTGGGCAGTAGTGAGCGTGCTTTACGGTGCATCTTGTGCGATCGCGCAAAAAGATATGAAAAAAATGGTGGCTTACAGTTCCGTAGCGCACATGGGCTATATACTTTTAGGTGCGGCGGCTGCGACACCTTTGAGTATATTAGGTACCGTAATGCAAATGGTTAGCCATGGTTTAATTTCAGCGCTGCTGTTTTTACTAGTAGGAATTGTGTATAAAAAAGCAGGCAGCCGCAATTTAGATGTGATCCAAGGATTATTAAACCCAGAAAGAGGGTTACCTTTAATTGGCAGTTTGATGGTATTAGGAGTAATGGCAAGTGCGGGAATTCCAGGAATGATTGGTTTTATTGCAGAATTTATTGTATTTCGCGCCAGTTTTGAAGTTTTTCCGGTACAAACCTTATTGTGCATGATTGGCACCGGCTTAACTGCTGTTTACTTTTTAATTCTGATGAGTAAAGCCTTTTTTGGACGCTTATCAGAACAAGTAACCAATTTACCCCGCGTGTATTGGTCAGATAGGATACCAGCAATTGTTTTAGCTGTTTTGATAGTAATTTTTGGTATCCAACCGAATTGGCTAGTACGTTGGACAGAAACAACAACTAACACAATGATGAGCGTACAAAATCCCATTGTAAAGGTGTCTTTTAACTTTCTTCCGTGAGAAGTTCCTTGATTTATCGAAGCGATCAATCACGGGCAAGGAATTAGAATCATTGGGGCAGGGAGTGCCTCTCATGGAGATGATGTAAGACTTGGGGCTAGCTCAAAGCAATTGTCTGTGAAGTGAGAATCCCCAGTTTACTGCGTGAGCTTCAATAAGTAACAATAAATCTTAGAACATGTAGAGAGGTACCTACGTTTATAGAGGAATTAGGAGCAACCCCACGAAGGGGAAGTCAAAATCAAGGTAATAAGTATTAAACCCCCAATTCCTCATGCCCAATGCCCAATGCCCCATACCCAATGCCCAATTCTTAATTCTTAATTCTTAATTCCCAATTCCCAATACCCAATGCCCAAATTATAGGAGAAGTCTTTATGGTGACTACTACTAAAAATACACCTAAAAAGCATCCATTAGTAGAATATATCGAACGCTTATTAAGTGGTGACGCATTACTTCCTGATACTCCACAAAATTTAATTGAAGTAGTGGGAGTGCTGCACAGTTACGGAATAGTTTTGGATGCTTATTCAAAAAATTTAATATATTTTGCGGACAATCAATTTTTAGTATTCTTTCCGTTTTTTAAATATTTTAACGGCGATATTAACTTTAAAAAACTATTGCGTCACTGGCAACACGATAGAATTAATTATGAATACGCCGAATATTGCATGAAATCAATGCTGTGGCATGGTGGCGGCGGATTAGATGAATATGTTGATTCAAATGAATTTAAACAAAGAGCGCAAGCAGTTATTAATGCCAAATTCAAAAATAACCCTTTAGTTTTAGGTATTAATCAACTGTTTCCAGAATTTTTAACCGAACAGTTAAGAGTTTGTTCTTATTACAGCGGTTTGGGACAATTTTGGCGCGTCATGTCTGATGCTTTTATGAGTTTATCAGACCTCTACAATAAAGGTCAAGTCACATCAATTCCTCAAGTTGTAGATCATGTAAGAGCCGGGTTGGTAGCAAATGCTGGTAACCCAATTACCTACGCTGTAACAATTCGGGATAAAGTCTATGAAATAATTCCTGAAAAAGTTGGTTTAACCTTCTTAATGGATACAGCAGTACCTTATGTAGAAGCAATTTTCTTTCGAGGAACGCCTTTTCACGGTACAGTTTCCTATAATGCTCAAGCATATCAGATTCCCCCAGACCAAGCAAGATTTCAGTACGGTGCATTGTATGCCGATCCCTTACCAATCGGTGGTGCAGGAATTCCTCCGACATTATTAATGCATGATATGCGGCATTATTTACCCGAATATTTGCACGAAATTTATCGTCAAACTCGTCGAGGAGAAGATGATTTACTAGTACAAATTTGTAAAAGTTTTCAGAAATCAATGTACTGCGTAACTACCGCTGCAATCACGGGATTAATGCCTTATCCAGCAGATACTAAAGAGCCTTCCGAGCAAACGGCGAATCGAGTTTATTTACAAAAATGGATGGATAGATTTATAAATTCCCGATTGCATGCTGTTAATGAATTGCCTGTGTCTTGTGAAGTGGCTTTGCCGAAGTGGATGTAGAGAAAGAAGTGAAATCTCACCCTTTGTTCCCTTTCTTTAGTAAGAAGAAATAATTAAAACCTCACCCTCTTTCCCTCTCCAAAGTATCGGAGAGGGATGTGCGTTAGCACAGGGTGAGGTAATTTTTTTTCTCATATAAAAGACGGGCTTTAGTCTAGAGAAAGAAGTAATATCAAATCCGTTGGCATCGGAATAATATATTTTTACAGCCTCGGGGCGCGGAGGTAACTGCCTCGGGATGCAGAGTTTTTTTAGCTAATTTTTTTATAATTCCGATGTATCCGCAAAGCATATAAAACCTCACCCTCTTTCCCTCTCCGATGCTTTGGAGAAGGATGTGCTTTAGTACAGGGTAAGATATTTTTTTTCTAATATATTTAATGTTTTGTTCAAGAAGAAAACAGTCGCTTAAGACATTCCGCCCGCTCCTCTACATTGCAAAACGTTTTGTTACTCTAAGTCAGAGAAAATGCTTAGATATTCAATCCGATTAGTAATACATTATCTTGATTACGGCTCAGTGGCGCTTGCAGCCTTACGCCGCAAGCTAAGGGCGTAGCTTACGCATAATTCATATTTTGATTCAGCAACGCCGATTAATAACAATAGCTGTTGATACTTGTTACACACTGCTTGTGGTTATTCTTTTTCTAGGTAAAGTAGCTCACTTTCCTCGAAATGTCAAATCAAACTTGAGAAAATTTACAAACACGTTAAAATGCCATCATTCCCCAAGTGGGCATTCTCTGTACAGATTAAAATGATCTTCAACTTTATTACTATAGTTATTTTTCAAGCAGAATTTTGATTAAAAAATGTTTAAGTGTAATATATATAACATAATAGATGTATTATTTAATACTTTAAATCCAAAGAATATGTAAAAGAGAAACAGAACGCTCTGTCAAAATTAGTAAAAATTTGTTAAGAATGGTGACAGGAACGTCAACGGGAGTAAATAAATTTTATGGAAAGTAAAGTTGGAACTAAACCCCCCCATCATGTAGTTATTGTTGGTGGAGGTTTTGGAGGGCTATATACAGCGAAAGCACTGAGAAGTAAAGATATAAATGTAACACTAATAGATAAAAGAAATTTTCATTTGTTTCAACCACTTCTCTATCAGGTAGCTACAGGTACTTTGTCACCCGCTGATATTTCATCACCATTGCGCTCGGTACTAAGTAAGAGCAAAAATACGAAAGTGTTGTTGGGAGAAGTTACGGATATACATCCAGAGAAGCAATGTGTTTTGATGGGGGATGAAAAAATTCCTTATGACAGTTTAATTGTTGCCACTGGTGCCAAGCATTCCTATTTTGGTAAAGATGAGTGGGAAGAATTCGCACCTGGTTTAAAAACAGTGGAAGATGCGATTGAAATGCGTCGTCGTATATTTATGGCATTTGAAGCAGCGGAAAAAGAGACAGATGAAGAGAAACGTCGTGCTTTGTTAACCTTTGTGGTGGTTGGTGGTGGTCCAACTGGGGTAGAATTAGCTGGTGCGATCGCGGAATTAGCTTTTAATATTCTCAAGGAAGATTTCCGCAACATCGACACTCACGAAGCACAGGTGATGCTTTTAGAAGGTATGGATAGAGTGTTGCCACCGTTTGCACCAGAGTTGTCTGTTAAGGCTGAAGAATCTTTACAAAAGTTGGGTGTAACTGTAGTTACAAAAACTTTCGTAACAGGTATTGAAGGAGATATAGTTACTATTAAACAAGGTGAAGAAACCAAACAGTTTGCAGCTAAAACAATATTATGGGGAGCAGGTGTAAAAGCTTCATCTTTGGGTAAAGTAATAGCAGAAAAAACTGGTGCAGAATGCGATAGAGCAGGAAGAGTTATTGTTGAACCAGATTTAAGTTTGAAGGGATATCCGAATATATATGTAATTGGAGATTTAGCGCATTACGCTCATCAAACAGGTAAACCATTACCCGGTGTTGCACCGGTAGCAATGCAGGAAGGGGAGTATGTAGCAAAGTCGATTAAACAGCAGTTGAAAGGTAATACTTTACCGGCGTTTAAATATGTTGATAAAGGTAGTTTAGCTGTAATTGGACAACATGCTGCTGTTGTTGATTTAGGCTTTATGAAACTAACAGGTTTCATAGCTTGGCTATTTTGGTTATTAGTTCACATTTATTATTTAGTTGAATTTGATAACAAATTAGTTGTCATGATTCAGTGGGTTTGGAATTATTTTACCTCCAATCGTGGCGCAAGATTAATTACAGAAAAAGACAATTATGTATCTGTGGAAGCTAATAGCAAGTCAGATTATTATCCACCAGTAAATAGTAACGGCGCTGTTAATGTTTGATAGTTGATGAGCATTGGGTTTAGGGCATGGGGCATTGGGAATTGGGCCGAAGGGCATGGGGCATAATTCGTGA
>DESS01000028.1:0-15084 GCA_002361335.1 Richelia sp. UBA3308 | reverse complement strand
CACTTCCCACACCTCCCACACTTTCCCTTGTCACCTTGTCTCGCTTTACTGAAGGGGTAAAGTAACAATAACAGTTGTTCCAACTCCTTCCTTGCTAATCAAGCTGATTTCTCCCCCATGCAATTCTACATATTCCTTGACGATTGACAGTCCTAAACCATGTCCGGGTATTTTACCAACATTGCCAGCTCTATGAAAAGAAGTAAACAAATTTTCTTGTTCTATTTCCGGAATACCAATACCTTGATCTTGAATGCGGAAAATAGCTTCTTCTTGTAAGCAAAATAAATCAAAGCGTACTTCTCCACCTTGGGGAGAATATTTAATCGCATTAGATAATAAATTGGTAAGGATGTGTCGGAGAATTTTTTCGTCTAAACAAGGTAGTTTAGTGTTAGTGGTTAACTTCCCAGAATTAGTAATTTTATTATTTTCTTCTATTTGAATAGAACATCCTTGAATTTTTAAAATAACTTTATGTTTATCGGTGGCTGTCAATTTTATTTGGGCAACTAAATCTTCACAAAATTTTGCTAAATCTAAAGGCGCAGGATTAAATTGATTTTGGTTAACTTCTGCTTTACCAACTAATAAAACATCATTCAACAATTGATCTAGATGTTTTACAGCATTTTGTATATGGACTATATATTCGTTTCTTTTATTTTCTGTGAGTTGCTGGTTGTGACTTGCGAGTAATTCAGTAGAATTTAAAATTGTGCTTAATGGATTGCGAAATTCGTGACTTACCATTGAAACAAAGCGAGATTTCACTTCTCTCATTTCTTTCTCTTTTTGTAATGCATTCTGCATTACGATTTCCTGTTGATGCTTCCTTAAAGCTATTTCAATAGTAGTAATTAATTGAGATTCTTCAAAAGGTTTGAGTATATAACCAAAAGGTTGGGTTGCTTTAGCTTTTTTGAGAGTGGAAGCGTCGGAATAAGCAGTGAGAAAAACTACCGGAATATTAAAGCTATTTATAATTGTTTCGGCGGCTTGAATTCCGTTGATATCGCCTTTAAGCATCATATCCATCAAAACCAAATCTGGCTGTAATTCTCCCACCATTACAATTGCTTGTTCTCCGTAGGCGATGACTCCGGGGACTATATAACCTGAGTTTTCTAAACAATCTTTGATATCGCAAGCGATAATTCTTTCATCTTCCACAACCAAAATTTGTTCTTTCATTTGTATGCTACCCATCGTTGTTTTCTGCGAAGGTAATTCTAAATGAAGTACCAAATTTTGAATTATATACTATGGTTCCTTCCAATTGTTCGACTAAATTCCAAACTAATTCTAAACCTAGAGATTGTTTTTTTAATGAATCAATATTTTCTGTTACTCCTACACCATTATCGCTAACGGATAATGAGTATTTTCCTTGTTGTAAAGCTATAAATTCCACGTATATTTCTCCTGATTTACTATTATCAAAAGCATGTTTAATTGAGTTGGAAACAAGTTCGTTAATAATTAAACCACAAGGAATAGCCATATCAATTTTTAAAAATGTTTTTTCTATGTTAGTGCTTATTTGAATATTATTCATTTTATAAAACCGAATGATATTACTCTTTAATTTGCGAATATACTCAGAAAATTCTATTTTTGCTAAGTTGTTATTTTGATACAAGTTTTCGTGGATCAACGCCATTGTTCGCACGCGAATTTGACTATCTTGGAAAACATTTAATGCTTGTTGATCTTTTATATATCTAGACTGCAAGCGTAGCAAACTAGAAATGATCTGCAAGTTATTTTTAACGCGATGATGAATTTCTTTAAGCAGTACTTCTTTTTCTTTTAAAGAAGCTTTTAATTGATTTTCTACCTGTTTGCGAACCGTAATATCAGTACTAGAACCAGCCATAAATATTGGTATACCATCCTCATCGCGAATTACTGTAGCGCGAGTTAAAAATCCGAAAACATCTCCGTTTTTATGTAACATTCGATGTTCAATTTCGTATTTAGGAATTAACTCTTCTAAATAAGCATTAATTTCAGCTTTGACTAAACCAATATCTTCAGAATGTACAAACTGCAACCAGTTGATAAATTGATTGGCAACTTCTTCGTCTTTATAGCCAAGCATCGCTTTCAAATTAGAGTCAATATAAACTTCGTCGGTTTGAATATTCCATTCCCAAACCCCTACTTTTCCTGCACTTATAGCCCGTGCGTATCTTTCTTCACTTACTCTTAAAGCTTGTTCTACTCGTTTACGTCCTAAAATATTTCCTAACATTTCTGCTACTATTTTTAGTAAGAAAATGCTGTTTTGAGTCCATGTAGTTGTTTTCAAGGATTCAAAACCTAAAAAACCGATCAAATTACTGCTACAGAGGATTGGTAAAATAATCAGAGATTTAATATCTTGAGTTTTAAAAACTTGTTTTTCAACTGCTTCTTGCGTCAGTAAATCTTGTATATCATTCAACTGCAAAGTTTCACCACGACTCAACTTTTCCATAAACAAAGTCAAATCTTCGACATAGATATCTTTTAACTCATTAATACGGGATGGAATTTCGGAAGCACACCATTCGTGAGTGTTATTTATTGTTTCACAATCTTCTGTTAATAAAAACACATAACTTCGGTCAACATCAACAAATTTACCAATAGTTTGTAATGCTTGATTAATACCATTATCAATTTCCGAAGCAGCAAGATTAATAAAATCAGTAGATATAGTAGTAATTAACTTTTCAAAAGCTACTCGAAAACGAAGTTCTTCTTCGATACGCTGACGTTCAATAATTTCTTCTCGCAAGCGCGAGTTTATATTTTTTAACTCATGTGTACGTTGCTCGACTCTAATTTCTAGTCTATCTTTAGCTTTTTGTAACTCTACTTCAGCTCGTTTGCGTTCAGTTATATCGCGGATAATAACGATAATATGATTTCCGATTGTACTTAGCAATCGCGCTTCAAAACTTTTTTCCTCAGCTGGTACCGATAAAGAATATTCGATTGCAATTAGGGAATTTGTTTCCAGTGCTTGAGAAATAGCTTCTCTGAATTGACGAGCAATTGATAATGGTAAAACTTCTTCTAATTGCTTACCTAAAAACTTTTCTGGTGTTAAGTACAAATTAGATAAATCTGAAGCATGACAACTTAGGATAGTACCATCACTTTTCAAACGAAAGTAAATATCGGGAAAAGCCTGGAATAACTCTTGTAACTCCCTAGTTGTTTGTAGAAGTTGTGCTTCTGTGGCGAGAGTATCACATATTTTACGTTGTAATAATTTATTAGTATTTTCTAATTTTTCAAACTCTATTTTTAAAGAATCGTTTTGTTTGATTTCTGACTGTAGCTTTTTTTTAGTATTTAAAAGTTCAGCTTGTAATTTTGCAGCAATGATTTCTGAAGTAACTATTTCTATTAATTCTCCTGTTTTATTTACAATTGGCAAATATTTGATATCATGCTCCCGCATCAAATATAACGCCATTTGAAAATCATAATCAGGTCCTAAAGTGATTACAGGTTTCATTATTTCTGCGACTTTCACTTGTTCTAAATTTTTGTTTGAAATAGTCAAATTAACTAAATCAAAAAGCGTTACTCTACCTAATATTTGTGAATCATCTATAACTAATAATTCTTGAGGTAGTGTATTATCTTCTTTTAATTTTTTTGTTAAATTAATAATTTCTATCAAAGAAGTTTCCGCAAAAACCGTCAGGTAAAACTCTTTAATAGCATCAGCGACTAAAAGCATAGCGACAATTTAGTAAAGCTACATTAGTGCTGTAGCAAATAATTTATATATATTAAGTCTTATTCTATTTATTTTTTACTAGCTAATAAGACTGTTTATGTAAAAACTACATGCAGCAATATAATAAACTTAGTAAAAAAAAACTAAAATAAAATCAAGTCTATTTCGTTTTATAAAACCATAAAAAAATGTTTTAATTAATAATTAAAAACTGCATATTTTCTTGAAATATCAAGAAACTTGGATAAAATAAATTGCTATATTGGCACTGATAATTACAGATTTTTAGGCGCTGGCTATATAGTAAAATTTGAATCGACATAACTATATTTCACGAAATGCCATTCCACAGTAAAATTAAAGATATTTTTTTGGATGATTATTAACATTGCTACCCCGAAAAACTTGATAGAAAACTACTCAAAAATCCTATAGGAGATAAAAATATACTCTCTCCAGTTGCTAGCTTAAGTTAAAAATGAGGCTATAGCATCGTGATTAATACTTATTATTTACTGACGGGCACCTTTTAAAGTTTTTTTGAAGAAAAAAGTTTTAAGGGAACCCTTGACTTGCCATTGGTATTGAATAATCTTATATCAAGGAGAGACAAGGAAATAGACAATGCTTCTTCAATTACCCACTACTACTAGCAAAAAAATATTAATCGTAACTTTGGCTGTATAAAACAGTAAATTAGTATTAAGCAATTAAAAAATATACGGATAAAACCGATGTCTAGCGAACAGGGTACGCTGTATGTCAACCATTCTAGTCTTGCATCTATCGTTGGAGAAGAAAATCTGATTTGCGATCGCGACAATAACCAGGTAAAAAAGGCTATATCACCGGGAAATCTCCCCAGTTGCATCGTTTATCCCCAAACCCAACAACAACTTGCCGAAGTTATTTCGACAGCTTACCACAATCGCTGGCGGGTTTTACCTTGCGGTAACGGTAGTAAACTCAAATGGGGTGGTTTAGCTTCTTGTGTAGATATTGTTGTTAGTACGCAACGTCTCAATAAAACTATCAATCATGCTGTGGGCGATCTAACTCTTACGGTAGAAGCAGGGGTAAAATTCGCCGATATTCAAGCAAATTTAGCGATAAATAAGCAGATTCTTGCTCTTAATCCCTCAAAACCCCAATTAGCAACTATTGGCGGTATTATAGCTACTAGCGATACTGGTTCCCTACGACAGCGTTATGGTAGTGTTCGCGACCAATTATTAGGTATTACCTTTGTCCGTGCTGATGGTAAAATTGCTCGGGCAGGTGGAAGAGTTGTCAAAAATGTTGCCGGTTACGATTTGATGAAATTATTTACCGGCTCCTATGGTACTTTAGGTATTATTACAGAAGCAACTTTTCGGCTTTATCCCATGCAGTCGGCTTCGGGTACTGCGATGTTAACGGGTAGTCAAGAAGCTATGTTCCAAGCAGCAGACATCCTTCGTAGTTCAGCTTTAACACCTACCCAAGCCGATTTACTTTCTTCTCAACTAGTATCACGTATGGGATTAGGTAAAGGATTGGGGTTAATTGTACGCTTCGAGAGTATTCCTGAAAGTGTCAAAGAACAGTTAAACCAAGTTTTACAAGTAGGGGAAAAATTAGGGTTAACTAGCGTAGTGTATTCAGATACAGACGAACTTGACTTATGGCAAAGATTGCCAGAACAAATACATTTACCCGAATCAGAATCAGCAATTACTTGCAAAATAGGAGTATTACCAAATGCTGCTGTTGAAGTTTTAAATCAAGCCGATTTAGGTTTGATTCATATGGCTAGTGGTTTGGGAATATTGCGATTTGAAGATGAACAAAGGGTGTTAGAAATGCGGAATTTGTGCGAATTGCGGAGCGGTTTTCTAATGATTTTATCAGCAAGTGTAGAAGTTAAACAAAAATTAGATGTTTGGGGTTATAGCGGTAATGCATTGGAATTAATGCGAGGAATTAAGAAACAATTTGATGCCGAAAATATTTTAAGTCCCGGAAGATTTGTCGGAGGAATTTAGGGAGAGACTAGTAGTCTGTCCCATAAAAAATGCCGGGTGAGGATAAGCAGGGGGAGAAAAAAAGACACCCATCAAAACTAATGGGACAAAGTACTAGGGGAGAAGGAAGAAGACAAGCTGAAAATAATCAACTTATCACTCCTCACTCCTCACTTTTTACTTTTAGCTACTAACCATTTACAACTAACAACTAATTAATCATGCAAGTTTCTGAAAATAACGATTCTAAGATAGCTTCTTTGAAAAATATAAAAGGTTTTGATGATAATCATCCGCCGGAACCTAAGTTGATTGATTCTTGCGTCCATTGCGGTTTTTGTCTTTCTACTTGTCCCAGTTATAGGGTAATCGGTAAAGAAATGGATTCTCCACGGGGAAGAATCTATTTGATGGATGCTATTAATGAAGGGGAAATTCCTTTAAATAAGGCGACTGCTCAACATTTTGATTCTTGTTTGGGTTGTTTGGCTTGTGTTACAACTTGTCCTTCTGGTGTGGAATATGACAAGTTAATTAGCGCTACTCGTCACCAAGTTACGCGGAATTTTCCCCGCAGTTTACCAGATACGTTATTTCGACAATTAATTTTTTTGCTGTTTCCTTATCCCCAAAGATTGCGCCCTTTATTAATTCCACTATTTATTTATCAAAAGTTGGGATTACCTAAATTAATTCGTTCAACTGGTTTACTTAAAAAGATATCTCCCCGCTTGGCGGCGATGGAATCTATTCTGCCAGAAATTACTTTTAAATCTTTTCGCGATCGCTATCCTACCGTAATTCCAGCCCAGGGTACAAAACGTTACCGGGTAGGAGTAATACTAGGTTGTGTGCAGCGGTTATTTTTCTCACCTGTGAATGAAGCTACTGTGCGAGTATTAACTGCGAATGGTTGTGAGGTGGTAATTCCTAAATCCCAAGGTTGTTGTGCTGCACTCCCGGAGCATCAGGGGCAAACCGCACAAGCCCAAGCTTTAGCAAGACAGATGATTGATAGTTTTGCTGATATGGATGTTGATTATGTAATCATTAATGCTGCCGGTTGCGGTCATACTTTGAAGGAATACGATCATATTTTAGAAAATGACTTTGAATATAAGGATAAAGCAAAGGAATTTGCTAACAAAGTTAAAGATGCTCAAGAATTTTTGGTAATGGTCGGTTTAACGGCAAAATTATCGCCTTTAACAGATAAACCTCTAACAATGGTTTATCAAGATGCGTGTCATTTATTACACGGACAAAAAATCAGCGTCCAACCCCGTCAACTATTGCGACAAATTCCCAATATTAAATTACGAGAACCTTTAGATGCGGCTTTATGTTGCGGTAGCGCTGGAGTTTACAATATGTTGCAACCGGAAGTTGCTGAGGAATTGGGAGAGCAAAAGGTAAGGAATTTATTGAATACGGGTGCTTCGATGATTGCTTCGCCGAATCCTGGGTGTAGTTTGCAAATTAGCAAGCATTTGCAAGCTCAGGGTAAGGAGATGAAGATTATGCATCCGATGGAATTGTTGGATTATGCGATTCGGGGAGTGAAATTGGAGGGGTAGCCCATTACTAGAAGCCCGCACCCTCGAAGGGTGGGGCTACAGAAGCAAAGCCCACCTTCGTGGGCTGGTTTTTTGGGATTTTGTCGCGTGTGAATGTTTAAAAAGGGTAAATTGTATATTTTGAACGCAGAGGAGCGCAAAGGCAAGCGCAGAGGAACACAGAGAGTTTATGTTCATCTTTTAAAAATTACAAAGCAAGCCGAAGAGATATAATTCAAGGTAGCGATAAGCTCAAAGGTTATCCGCTTCGCGATCTTCCCAAAGCGGGAAGGTGGCGAATGCCAATCGCACTTATTTTTATATTTTATCAGTAGCCAAAATATTTATAAATAATTTTGTTTTCACACAAAAATTTTTGATTGTGGTTTTATTGAATCTCTAAAGGTAAGTTGAGTAAATATTAGTTAATTGTAGCCTGCGGAGGCAGGCTTTGTTTGTGTAGCCCCATCCTTCGAGGATGCGGGCGATTTGGATTTGGTTATTCTAGAAATGTTCGCAACTCAAACACCCACCGCTAACCTTCACATCCCTCTTCCCTTTCGCTACCAACCACTTACCGCCAGAAGGCGCTAAGGTAGCGCCGCGACGGGTTGGTTTAACTTGATGATTATTAACTATACTCAATTCAAAGTTTTTCAAAACCGTTGTTAATACCAATTTCATTTCAAACAAGGCAAACGCCATACCGATACAGCGACGATTTCCGCCACCAAAGGGTAAATATTCATAAGCTGAATATTGTTTTTCAATAAATCTTTCTGGTTTAAACTGTTTTGGTTGTGGATACAAATCTTCGCGATGATGGGTTAAATAAATGCATGGCATTAACTGCGTTTCTGGGGGATATTCGTAATCCATGATTTTGATTGGTGCTTTATTAATGCGAGGAAAAGCTATTAAGGCGATGGGATATATCCGTAATGTTTCGGCACAAACTCCTTTTAAGTAAGATAATTTCCCAATTGTGCTTAAATCATTCTTAATATCGACTCCATCTAATTCCCCTAAAAGTTTTTTCCGTACTTCAGGAAGATGATGAATCCAATAAAATGCCCAAGTTAAGGATGAAGCAGTGGTTTCATGCCCTGCGACTAATAATGTCATCAATTCATCACGCAATTCTTTATCTGTCATGGGTTGATTTTGTTCATCCCGTGCAGCCATCATTAATGATAAAATATCTTCCCGAGATGTATCTGGATTATCTCTACGTTCCTGAATTTCAGCGTACAATAACTCATTTAATCGTTTTTGCTGGCGTAGAAAGTTACCCCAGGGACTCCAAGCACCTAAATCTTTTTGTAAAAATGGTATAAATACCAGTGTTGCCTTTAAAGGCGAACCCGATACTTCTAATATAGAACCAATTAGCTGTTTAATTTCGTCGTAACGCTCCCCTTGATTGAGTCCGAATACTGCTTGTAAAATAACTCCCAGAGAAATTTATTGCATGGAATTACGAACTTCAAAGGGTTCGCCAATCTTCCAATTACTAATTACTTTTTCGGTAATTTCACAAATTAATTCGCCATATTGTTTCATTCTGTCTCCGTGAAACGGTGGCGTTAATAACTTTCGCTGGCGTTGGTGTGCTGCGCCATCGAGTAAAACTAAGGATTCTTCTCCTAGTAAAGATGCGATTAATTGGTTTCCTCTCCCCGAATCAAACTTATCTGGGCTGGCGGTAAAAATTTCCTTGATAGCTTGGGGATGGCTGACAAATATCAATGGATAATTCCCAACCAAAGATAATTTAAAAGTATCTCCATAAGTTTGGGCAGATTTTTCCATTAATTGCAAGGGATTGAAAACCCATTCCATCAATTGAGCAAATCTAGGAATTTTTGGTCCTTTTATTTGTATCATCGCCGTTACTCAAAAAAATCTATATCTTATTAGACTAACGGTTTTTAAGTGCTATTGGTTTTAAGGAGTGCATACTCTTTTAGCTGAAACTGTCTAACTCAAAAGTATCGTAGGTTTCTTGATAAAAAAGTTGCTTCTAAGTAAGTCGGCACAAATAAACGAGGGCTATGTTACCGCAATGTTGGAGTTAAAAGCCTTATTACCACTCACCCCATCTCTACTCTCTTATCTTGATTACTATTTTCAACGCTGATCTACTTATTAAAAGATGCATAAAATAATAAACTTAGGAATTATTTTTATAACCATTGTCGATTAATTTTTATTCCTCTAGTTTCCATCATTTCTTCAAATAGATCGGTTGATAAGACTTCTTCTTGTGGATAAACTCCCGGTTTTTGTAATTTACCTTCGAGTAGTAATTGAGCTATACTACCCGTACCATAACCAGCCGCGATCGCAGTATTTTGATGTGCTAAAGTCCCACAATAAACGACTGTTTTACCATCTTTTATTCCCGTAACTTCTGAGCGAATTGCCACACCAATTCCACTTAAATTATCAGTAACATCGGTCATCAAATGACTAACTTGAGCTAAAAATTCCACACCACTCTTGTTCTGAATCCAGGATTTAGGAAATACATTGGCAGCAATCCAAGTTAAATGATTGTAAAAATCAGGAAGAGAACCAAACTTAGTAATTACACTTTTAACTGTAGGAAATGCTTTGGGTAAAGTGAAAGTTTCCGGCATATCAAACCAGTAAACCCCGTTTTGTCCGTAAGGTTTGGGAAAGTCAACAGTTTCTCTTTCTGTGTAGGGTTTCACAGTTTCCCATTTACCATTTATCCAAGCTTCAAAGGGATTTTGTAACCCTAAAAAAGTGGTTCGCATTACCGTAACGCCAGCGCCACCAGAACTAGCTACAACATAACTTAAATGTATCTTTTCTGGTCGATCAAATTCTTCGACGCACTCACGCACCATACTATTAGAAATACCCGGAAAAATACCTGTATTAATCACTGCCGTGACACCTTTTTCGGCAGCTTGTTCGTGAAGGGTTAATACTTTATTAGTATAGGAACGATGGTCGCTAACATCAACATAGTTAACACCTTGTTCAATGCATATTTGCAAAACAGTGGTATCTCGATAATGAAAAGGACCTGCACAATGAACGACAATATTACTATTAGAAATAGCTTCACGTAGTTTTTCAGTTTCCTCTAAATCTAAAGCAATACATTTAAAAGAGGTTTGGTGCTGCTTTTGTGGTGCCTTACGCCCAGTAACAGTGATTTCTGCCTGGGTATACTTGGCAATATCTTGGGCAACACTACTACCTATGCGTCCCCTTCCCCCTAAAATTAAAACCCGTTGTGTCATAATAGTGCATTGGCTACGCTATATCTATTGCATCACTTTTGTATATGGTTTGTCATCTGTAGTGGGGAGAGTAACGAGTAACGAGTAACGAGTAACGAGTAACGAGTAACAATTAACAATCAAAAAGTAACTAATAACCAACAATAAATAACAAATGACAACTAAAAACTAACGAGTAACGAGTAACGAGTAACGAGTAACAACTAACTAATAACAAATAAAAACTAACACATAACAACTAAGGAGTAACGAGTAACGAGTAACGAGTAACAACTAACAACTAACTAATAACAAATAAAAACTAACAACTAACAACTAAAAACTAACAACTAACAACTATCAACTATCAACTATCAACTAACAACTAAGGAGTAACGAGTAACGAGTAACGAGTAACAACTAAAAACTAAAAACTAAAAACTAACTAATAACGAATCAAAACTAACAACTAACAACTAACAACTAACAACTAAATTATTTACCTTTAAATATCGACTCAAAGGTAGAGGTAATCGATTCCCGCATATCTTTAAATGTTTGCTGCATTGGTTGCTTTGTCTGGAAAAATACCCTAGCACAATTACGTCCTGGCATTCCCGAAATTGAACCGCCTGGATGGGTTCCCGCACCTGTTAAATACAAGTTTTTAATTGGGGTTTTGTAATTGGCAATTTCCGGTAAGGGACGCAAGAAAACCATCTGATCTAATGTCATGTCAATGTGATAGTAATTGCCCTTATAAGCACCCAATCTTTCACCTAATTCTGCTGGACTTTCTACGGCGCGGGCAATAGTAGCTTGTTTTACGTTTGGTGCATATTCTGCTAGTTTATCTATGACTCTATCTGCGACTTTGTTTTTCAATTGATCAGTCCAGCCGGTACCATTTAAACCCGTACCATTGGCATCTTTTATTTGATAAGGTGCAAAAAATTCAATCCACAAAGTATGCTTTCCTGGAGGTGCTAAACTCGGATCCCGGAAGCTGGGCATTACGGCGTATATTGAAGGATCTGCATCAGGAATTTGTCCCAAGGTACACAAACTATGTGCTTGTTCTACATGAGCAACTGAATCGGCAATTAATATAGAACCAACTAAATATTCGTCTTTGTGTTCGTGATGTTCAAAACGTAATGGCTCGTTTAATGCTAAGTCTATTTTGAGAATGGTTTCGTTATTATTTACTATGCGACGTTTTAATCTTTCATGTAAGTCTGGATCTACTGCATCTGCATCGCTTTTATCTATCATTTGCATGAATAATCTTTGGGCATCAATGTTAGAAATTACCGCTTCTTTTGCACGATATTCTTTACCTCCCCTAACTCTAACCCCAACAGCTTTATCATTATCAATCAATACTTTTTCTACATGTTGCTCGGTTAAAATAACGCCGCCTTTACTTGTTACTAAATTCACTAAAGCTTTGATTAATCCACCAGTACCTCCTTTTGGTCTAGCCATTCCCGGATTATGACGCATTGCCATCATTATTGCACCAATTCCCAGGGTTTTTTGGGAAGGTGGCGCACCTAATTCGGCGCTGAGTCTAGCTAATGGTGCTTTGAGAAATTCTGAATCAAACCATTCGTTGAGAATATCCTCGCCGGAGGTGATCATATTACGTACAAAATCCAGGGTTTTGGAAGCGGAACCAATTACCGAAAATAAATCTTTAATTTTGCTAATATCGTAGTTTCCAGCAATATCTAAAATTGATTTCGGTGGTGCGTTAAACATGGGAATCATTGCACTCAAAACACGCTCCCAGTATTCTGTAAATTCTTTATATTTTACAGCATCCCGTTGAGAATAACGAGCGATTTCCGCACAAGTTTTATCTAAAGACTTATGTCCTAAAAAGTATTTTCCGTCGGGATGAGGACAAAATACAACGGGATCGCAATCTAAATATTCCAACCCGTATTTTTCTAATTCTAATTCTTCAACAACAGGCCCCAGATGAATAAATTCGTGATCGATCGCACACAAATTAAACTTAAATCCCGGTGCTTCTTTCGGTAAAAGTTCCTCTGTAGTTGCCGCACCACCAGGTACGGAACGTTTTTCTAATAATACTACGCTGTAACCAGCTTTCAATAAATAAGCAGCACAAACTAATCCGTTGTGTCCTGCACCGATAATCACAACATCATACTGTTGCATGGTTAATATTTCAAGATATGTAATATATTGATTAGCTTATATTATTTATGTCCATAAAAATTTACATCATACCCGAGTTATATAACTTTATTGTGGTTTGACAATCATTGGTACACCACCACTGGGAACAATAGTAATCCCCCGACGCACCGGTTTTACTGGTTTTTTATCAACCAATTGCAATTCAAACTGGGATAAAATTGTCGCCAAAATCAATTTCATTTCATAAACTGCAAAAGCGGAACCAATACAACCGCGATAACCTCCCCCAAAAGGAAGATATTCAAATGGCGAAAATTTTTGATTGAGAAACCTTTCCGGGATAAATTGATCTGGTTGTTGATAAGTTGTTTCCCGACGATGGGCTAAATATATACAGGGAACTAAAACTGTTCCTGAATTAAACTTTTCTCCGGCGACTTCTACTTTATCTATTGTCATGCGGGGAGTGCAAATTAAAGCGATGGGGTGAAGTCGCATGGTTTCGGCGCAAACTGCACTTAGGTAAGGTAGTTGAGTAATTGTTTCCACAGAAGTCGCTTTATTTAAACTCTGTAATTCTTGAATTAATTTCTCTTTCACTTCTGAATGTGAGTGAATCATGTAGAATAACCACGCCAAAACTCCAGATGTGGTTTCATAACCTAAAAGCAACAAGGAAACTAGTTGATCTCGCAATTCCTTGTCTGTCATTTTCTCCCCGGATTGATCGCGGGCTGACATCAACAGACTTAAAATATCTTCACCTAAATTATGATTAATTGTCCTACGTTCAGAAATCTCTGCATATATTAATTTATCTATTTCTTCCCTTCTTTTGAGATAATTGCCCCAAGGACTCCATTTACCCAAATCTTTTTGTAAAGGTGGAAAGAAAAATAAACTGGAATACCAAGGTTTGGTAATATCATCTAATAGGGCAGTTAAGAGTTTTCGTAATTTTTCGTAACGTTCTCCTGGATTAATTCCAAATACCACTTGTAGGATAATTTGTAAAGTGATATCCGGCATTACTTGCTGCATAAAAATAGTATTACCAGTCTTCCAATTGCGCGTCACATCTTTAGTTATATTACAGATTGTATCGCCGTAAGACTTAAGGCGATCGCCATGAAAGGGAGGCATCAATAATTGTCTTTGGCGGTTATGGGATTTACCTTCTTGGAAGACGATAGAATCACTGCCAAACAAGGGTTTAAATACGTGGGTAGCTTTTTTAAAATCTAATTGTTTAGCAGGAATCGCCAAACAATCGTTGATAGCTTGGGGACTACTAAAAAAGACAACTGGCGGCGAATTTATACCTAATACTCGTAAACTAAAAACATCACCATATTTTTTAGCATGGTTATCAAAAAATTTTGTGGGATTGGCTATTAGTTGTAGAGTTTGGATTAAGGTCATCAGGTTAAAGGCTGAAATATGTATTGCAAGATACTATTATCTCACTCTATCAATAGCTCTAACTTTTAAGTTTAAAGAACGTTAATTTACAGGATATTTTATTCTTATCAGGTGCATTTGGACGGGCAGGGATGCCCGTACCACAAGAGTTTTAAAAAATATTAAGTGGGTATGCCTTCATTATTTGTGTCATTGCGAGCGACAGCGAAGCAATCCCAACACCTTGCGATTGCTACCCTTCGGGAACACATAAAGGTGAACGTTTCACGTAGTAACCCTCGCAATGACAAATGTAAAATTAATTTTGCCTAAGTACTTACTGTACCGTTGACACTATGGAGTACAGTTTTCCTCCAACCAAGTAATCAAATCATCAATTTCAGAAATATTTAACAAAGCCACACACAAAGTTTCTAATTTCTCAACAGGTAAAACATTGATTTTTTCAACAATTGATGATTCCAACTCACCAAAACGCTGGTTGAGCAAAAGCATACAAAATGAAAGCGCAGCCTTTTGCTTTCCCTTTTCTTCTCCTTTTTTTTGTCCTTTTTGTTCGATATCTTGGTAAATAACTGACTCTCGCATAATATCCTCGCTTAAAAACTTACGAATTAAATCCTTCTCAAATTTTAAACCTGCTAAAATCTCTGTATATGCTGCGATCTCTTGTCTTGCATCTTTACTAGGAATTCTAGCAACACTTTGGGCTACCTGGGATAGTAACTGTTCGGGGGAATCTGTACGTGTTAGAGGTGCTGTCTTGTAGTAATGCTGGGTTGTTAAGGAACATTGTAGAATCTTACCTCTTTCACGCTTATCAGATTACCTATAAAAATTTCGGCGTTGGTGGATCCAGGTATGAGTCTTTGCGGTTTTTAAATCGTTATATCCTAGAGTTGTAGATTGTCTAATACCATTTCTTTATAAAG
>DESS01000153.1:15886-22096 GCA_002361335.1 Richelia sp. UBA3308 | reverse complement strand
GTTGACCAGTTCAGGTCGCGCAATTTCCTTTGAGGTAATATTAGTAATGGGTTTGATCAACCGCTTAGGTCAGCGTTCGTTAGATCAAATACGATTTCCATCCGGCAAGATGGAGTTATTTTTCGCAATATTCGGAGATGTTCCTCGGCATCTCCGCGTTTGCGGAACCTTCCGATACATTTTGAGTAAGTCGGGCTTATCCAGCGGTAAATAGCCCACGGTGACAACGTGGAGCGATATGAAGTATTTTTCATTTTGCCTGCATAGTAGGTAAAACCAGATTGGTTTATCTGGTGCATTGACTAGTGATTCAAAAATCGTTTATCTGGGCATCTGTCAAAGTTTTCGTTATACCTCCCCTCAAATAAGCTTTTTACTCCAATAAAATAGCGATCGCCATTTTTATAAACTCCTCAACTCCCCAACCTGCTTCAGTTTTCTTGCCGATGGAAGGCGGTTAGTTCTTCCTGTTCGGGAATTAAGAATTCTAGAAATTATATAAATATAATATTGCACATCTAAACGTCTTAGTCAATAATAGAATTCCAGATGTGCAATAATCAATGCAATCGTTATGGAAGTTGAAGATGTCCAACGCAGGTCGTCCCAGTTCGGGGCGTATAGTGAAGTCGGCAACGTTGAAAGTTCACCCACAGTCTTGGGAGAAGTTCAAATTGTTGGCGGAAAGTATGGGGCTGACAAGGTCTCTATTAGTGGAAAAGATTGCAGAAGGGGAAATCCCGTTGCATCCAAACAGCAGGGAGTTGACCCGAGTGATGGGGGAGTTCTTGATCAATTAGCAAATGAAGTAGAAAAAGAAATTGAGTACCATGACACTCAATTAAGTCAGCTACGAATCAGGTTAAAAGAACTTCGTCAGTTGTCTGACGAATTAAAAGAAGCTAATAACTCAGAATAAAGCCGTCCTACCGTTTCAGTAGGACGGCTTTTAATTGCAAAAAAATCCAAAAAGTTGCTTGAAGAAGCGACAGCAACTGAATGGTTAGCTTCTATTAACTGTTTTTATCATGACACAAAATAAGAAAAAATATCTTCCCACTTGGACAGATAAACACGACGCATTCAGCTTAAAAAATAAACTAACTCCTTGTGCAAAACTTCTGTGGCGGTGGTTGATGAAAGAAGGACAAGGACAAGAAATCGAACCAGATTTAAACGATTTTAATGATTGGGTAGTCAAGCATAGACGGCAAGGTAAGTATTCTCCAAACCACTTAAAAGCGGCTTTAAAAGAATTAATCGAATGCAAAATAGTTCATTTAGTAAAGCAGTATACATGGCGCATTGTAAAATGTATAACACGCCCTTTATCTTGGCTTACACCGAAAAAAAATTTACACATTGATAATAATAATTGCGATTCACCTACCTCCAAGCCTAGTAAATCGGAAAACAGGTTATACAGCAGCAGCACTTCTTCAAGCGCCGTCCACTACAAAGAGAAAATCACTGAATTATGTAAACAGCATAGTATTAACTATCACCCAGATAAACCCTGTGATTTGTACAATTATTCCTTGGAAGAAATAGAGCAAGCCATCAAAATTTTCTATCAAAGAGGAGGTCACCAAAAGATAATAAATCCCCCAGGATTCATCCTAGATTGCTTGTATTGGCGATATTGGGAATATTAAAAATACTTTCACGATAGAACCCTGAATTATGTTCAAGTGACAGCAGAAATTAAAAACCGTACAAATATTATGAATGAATTCACACAAAATTACTCATGAAAATTGCGATTGCCTCCGGCACCCTTTCGTTGCTGATCGCAAAATTTGGGGATTGTGCTTAATTTGGGATAATTTAGGTAATATCCCATTACTCAAAAAATTTCATCCAAAATCGATATAATGACACATCCTACAGATATAGCAACCCTAGCTCGCTGGATGGCTTCTGATTTTAGCAATCAACAACAAGCTTTTGACAATCCACCTTTTTTCGCTCACATTCGAGTATGTATGCGTCCTTTGCCTATAGAGCTGTTGTCGGGAGTCAGCCTTTATGCAGAACAAGCTTATGATTTTATGCTTAACAACCCCTACCGGGTTGTAGTTTATAAATTAATTGATGCAGGAGATCATATAGAAATTGAGAATTACAAAATCAAAGATCCAGAAAAATTTTATGGTGCATCCCGTGATGTGGAACGTCTCAAAGCCTTAAATCCCGATGATTTGGAAAAATTGTGTGGCTGTAACTTTATTGTAGAATGGACTGGTCACAGCTTCAAAGGTATGGTAGAACCAGGTAAAAACTGTATTGTATTCCGTAAAGGACAAAACACTTACCTTGACAGCGACTTTGAAATTGATGCAGAGAAATTTTTTAGCCGAGACAGAGGAAGAGATTTAGAAACCGATGAGCAAATTTGGGGCTCAGTCGCAGGTGCATTTCACTTTGTCCGTTTGCAAAATTTTGCATCCGAAGTAAAAGTTTAATAAGGAACAAACAATGGCACGAGTAGCAGTTGATAATTGTCAGTATCGATTCGCTACTAACTCTAGGGTTTGGAAATAGGGAACTCTTTCAATCCAACTTTCCCAGGTTCCATTAGGGTAAAGTTTTATCAAGCGAAATCCCGGTGAGCAATGTTTATCGATCGCTAATTTTTGGCTTCCTGGCTTAAACTGAACACAAGTTGAGGGAGTTCCTAAATAATCAACACCCTGACGTTGAGTATAAAATTCTTGGTGTATATGACCAAATAATACTAATCTTACTTGCGGATATTTGTCCAGAATTGCAAAAAATTCTTCAGAGTTTTGCAAGCTAGTCTTATCTAACCAACAAGAATTTATCTTCAAGGGAGGATGATGTAAGGCTATTGCGGTAGGTTTATCAACTATCATCCGAAGCTGAAAATCGAGCCACTCCAAAGTTTCACGACGTAGATAACCATGCACCTCACCTGCTACTGAAGAATCTAGCAATACAAAATTCCATCCTCCACGTTCAAAACACTTACGCCGAGAAACCAGCCCCAGATTTAACACTTCATTGACGATCGCCAAATCATCGTGATTTCCTGGCAACCAATAACAAGGAAGAAACAAGGGACTCAGCAAATTTTGTAAGTTTCCGTAAGATTGTGATGTACTATCACCAGACAAATCTCCTGTTAACAACAATAAATCAAGTTCCTCTCGCAGCTTTTTTAAGCGCTCGATAACTGCATGGAAAGATTTTGTAGTAGACATTCCCAAGAGTTGCTGCTGCTCTGAGGCAAATATATGCATATCTGTTACTTGGGCAATAGTTATGGTCGAAACTTGTTTCATATCAGGGTGATACCAATAATCTAGTCTTAATATCCAATTCTCCTTTTTAGTCATAACTAAACAGATGGGATAGTAGCTTATGCTTCTTGAACCCCATATTCATACTGTTAAGTCGCCAATCATTTTCAGGTTATCTATATCCACTTATTGCTCAATTTTTTAAGTAAAAACCGAGAACAAGCTTTAATATATTATACTATTTTTTGGCTTTTTTCTGTTTTTCATCTATCTTAGGACATAAAAATAACTATTTGACAATTTAGTAGTACTTAGACTTATAAAAGTATAAATACTGTTTGAACAGAGAAAAAATGTATACCACATAACCAAAAATCCTAGCACAAGTATAGGGTAATGCAAATCTCGACAAATAACCAAAAATATGGTATTAACCGATGACTTTTCTATAAATAGATGCAACCGCCTTCCGGTTGTGGATAAACCCGAAGTTGGGAAGCTTATTGTAGACTTATACTTTATGAAGAACTGTTATGAAAAAACATGTGCGGCTCTTTCTGGCTAGGAGTCAATGGGTTCTTCTCCTCCTAGTGGTATACCCTCCCATAAAAGCCTGGGTTAAGAATGAGAAGAAAAAGTTCTTTTCTCCACCTGCTTCTCCTGCTCGCCCTGCTTACCCCCACCCAGCAATTTTGGCTTGGTACATTACTAAGTTTCCTGAATCTAATAAACCGTATTTGAGAAAATAATTCACGGGGGTAGATTTTTATATAAAATATTGGTAAGATAGTTAATCGTAAATGGGGCGACATCGCCAAGTGGTAAGGCAGAGGTCTGCAAAACCTTTATCCCCGGTTCAAATCCGGGTGTCGCCTTTTTTAATATACAAGCTCCAAAGTCTCTCTGGGCAAGGGTTTCACCCTCTTCATTATTGTCAGACTTATGGTTTTGCTGTTGCCATTCTTTGCTATTTTTACCTTTCTCATCTCAAAAGTTGCTACAAATTTTGCTACAAATTTTGCTACAAAATTGACGCTGACGACAAGAACATCGCAATTGTCAACGAGCCATAACAATATATTCACGAGGAGAGCGTTTATGCTTGCTAGGTAAGGGTTTCACCCTCCTCCTTACTATGAAAGCGGTCCAATTTGAGTCAACTAGATTCTCCGACTTATGGTTTTAACCTTGCCATTCTTGGTTACTTTTAGCTTTATCGTCTCAAAAGTTGACACAAATTATTGCCTAGATTTAATTTTAGCCATTTGCTAGCCATAGTCAATCCATATCCTTGAAAAAATTAGCCAAATTCTAGCAATGGCTAGAAAAAAAATAAATGGCAAGTGGCTAGACATTGGCTTATCATGGAATTAGCTACCAAGAAAAAACAAATGACAAAACCAATTAGAAGAAGAAGTGGGCAATTAAGTGTGCGCTTAAATGATAATTTACTAGATGAGTATAAAAGTCAACTAGAAAAAGAAGGGAAGTCAATGAGGGAGGATATTGAATCTTACGTGAAATCTAGGCTTTCAAAAAATCAAACTTCAAATCTTGTTGACTTCAACACATTTAACGAGTTAGCCAAAAAAGTTTTATCAATTGAAGAAAAGCTGGGAAAGTTACAAGCGAGTTAGCCATAGAAAACCAAAAGCTAAAAAGAGCTAGTATGAGAGACAATAGGATAAATTTCCGGATTTCGTCTGACAAAAAAATAGCTTTTGAAGAAAAGGCTAAGAAGAAAGGCAAAAAACCTGCTGAACTCCTTAATGAAATGATTGATAAATTTCTAGCCGAACCCGAAGAAGAAATTGATATTAAAGAAGTAGTCGCCAGACTAGAAAAGCTTGAGGCAAGAACCATGGGGGAATCAGCCGCCTGAGAGAAGAAAACGAATCTCTCAGGCTTCAGCAGCAATTAATTTCTGAAATAGTAAATATTGACCCACCTCTTGAAAAAGCTGCTGGGTCTTGAATCTTAACGCATTTGTGCCACTTATCTTTCAAAAGTGGTACAATAATGGTACAATAAACATCAAAACTACCTTAAATCCCTCGAACCAACATTAATCAAAGCTTTGAAGCGACGTGATATTAAAGTTATCTTGAGCGAAATAATTGACGATTGCTTGTCGGTGCTTACAGACAAGGGAGTGATACAGCGCAATCTAGACAGTTGGCTAGTTGATTTTAGGGACGGAAGGAAAGCAATTATTAAATTTATGGATTTAGCGATCGAAAGTTTAATGACTGGAAATCCTATAAGTTGAGCAAAGAAAAGCAAGATGAACAAAATTAACATACCCAAATCTTTGACACTACCAAAATTTCACTTCGGGCAACGAGTCAAACAAGGTGAAATTGAGAGAATTTACCCTTGTACTCGCTCAACAATTGCATGAGAGCAATCAACTTGTAGATTTTTATTGGGCTTGGCAGATGCTTGGTTATAGTCGAAAAGACACCGCTAAAAGGACACTTGTTAGTCCTGTTTGAAAAGAATTTCGATTATTTCGTACAACTTCCGAGCGAATAACTTCGAGGTGGGTAATTCAAAACCAGGTAGACGAGCAGAAAAAATCTATTTAACAGTTGAATGCTTTAAGCAAATGGGGATGCTATCCAAGAGCGAGCTATGTAGATTGGATGAAGCTTCGAGGTTAAAAGACATAGTAATTTTTGGATAGGTCTTTATGGTGATTTATGGATGATTGCGTGGGAATTTTTAATAAATATTATTCAAGAAATGATGAATATTAATCGTCATAAATTGCCTCTATATCAAAAGGGATTAAAATCGATGTCAATACTGCAAAAATCCTAAGTGTTAGTTGTTTGATTCTCTCTGATATTTAAAACACCAGAATATATTGATAATTTTTCTCCAAATTTATTGGTGAAAAACAAATCATCCTGCCATTAAGCAAGAGGGAGAAACCGCTTTGCGG
>DESS01000153.1:0-15861 GCA_002361335.1 Richelia sp. UBA3308 | reverse complement strand
GCGGTTTCTCCCTTTTTAAAATGATTATCATTTTTATACAATTCACTTTTTCGACGATTTTTTCACATTCGCTGTTTTCTTGATTCCTTGCTGTGTCTACTTCTGAGTTATCTTGTCACCCCTTGAAATGTAAACCTTTAGAGGTTGCAGAAAATTCGGAATCATGCATACACCCAGTGTTTTATAAAACCGTAGTTGTATTATACTGTTTGCTTGACAGTTAATTCGTTAATTTATTAAAAATCATTATTTTTCAAGGTTTCTGGGAATTGACAATTAAAGTGTGAAATATCTGGTTTTTGACACTTAACTTGTGAATTGAAGATGAGAGAAGTATGACTGTTATAAATAGTAAAAACCCCGTCAGAATCCTTGCAATGACAGGGTTTGATGGATTTAAAGTTTCGTGACGAATAATTTGTTAAGTTGACAGATAATTAGTTAATGTACACCTACTGTAACTCTACTGTAGGAACACTACTCTTAACTTTCAAGAAACACGATCCCAAACCCTTGTAAAAACTAGCTTTTTTAGGCAGAGTGTTTATTTAATTCCTAGGGAGATTCCCAATTTCAACAAGCGACTTCTAAAATAGGAAAAGAAGAATAGTTAATTAAGTTAATTAAACTAGGTTTACCGAAGAAATAACCTTGAGCGTAATCAACATCCAAATCTTTTAAAATATTGACAATCTCTTGATTTTCTGCAAATTCTGCAATTGTCTTGACTCCAATAGCTTCCGCTAAATAGTTTATCGCTTGTACCATTGCTTTTGTAACGGTTTCGGTATTTATTTCTTTAATAAAAGAACCATCTATTTTCAAATAATCTACAGGAAGATTTTTTAAATAAGTCAGCGATGACATCCCTTTACCGAAATCATCTAAAGCAAAGGAACACCCTAAAGATTTAAGAGATTTGATGAATACTGATGCTTGATGTAAATTATTAATAGCAATAGTTTCCGTAATTTCAAAACAGAATATATCTGGAGGAAGATTGTAAGTTTGAAACTTTTGGGATAAGAACCTTAAAAACTGTTTATCATTAAGAGATGCGCCAGAAATATTTACAGAGAAGCATATATTTTCCCAACTTGTAAAGTTAGCATTATTTAGATAACTAAACAAAGTATCAATTACCCATGAATCAATTCTAGGCATCATGGAATAAAGGTTAGCTACCTCTAAAAAGTCTTCCGGTAAGATAACTTGACCGCTATCATCTAATAGTCTAATCAAAACTTCATAGTGTATTTTGTGATTATCCTTCTTTAAAGGAATAATTGGTTGAGTATATAAACAAAAACGATTTTCTTCAATAGCTTGACGTAACTTCTTTACCCATAATAGCTGAGAACTCTTTCTAGACTTTTCTCTAGCTATATCGTGCATATACATTTGTACTCGATCCCGTCCTTGCCCCTTTGCTAAGTATAAAGCTTGATCGGCAGCTTCTACTAATAAAATGGGATTGTCATCTTTATTGGGAATAGCACCAGCAACTCCCATACTAACGGTGACTACTGAAGATACAGAAGAATTACTATGGGGAATATTTAATTCTCTGATTCTGTTTGCAATAGCTTGTGCAACTTTGAAAGCACCTTTGACTGGAGTATAGGGTAGAATAATTACAAATTTCTCACCGCCATATCTAGCAACGCAGTCTGCTGGGCGCTTTACTACACCCTTAATTGCATCAGCAACCATCTGTAAACATTTGTTTCCTGCTTGATGTCCGTAAGTATCGTTGTAAGATTTAAAGCAGTCAACGTCGCACATAATTAGAGATAAGGGTGAAGGAATGCGCCGCAAACGATTCCATTCTTTAATTAATTTATCATCGAAGTAGCGACGGTTGAACACTTTAGTTAAGGAATCCCGAAGAGCAAGTTGTGTTAGTTCTTTATTAGCTGTACTCAGGTGATAATATAGCCTTCCTTGTTGAATTGCGATCGCTAATTGATTTACTAAACGTTTGATAAATTTAATTTCTTCGGATTTCCATTTTCTTGTTGTATTGCATTGATGTACCGTCAGGAATCCCCATAAACAATTTACTCTCGGCAATACTGTGTCATATTTTGTTGTATATAGTATTGGGATATTTAAAGCTGCTTTTACCTGAAAATACTGCAAATCATTTAAAAAGTAACTGTCTACAACTGAATGCTCAATATCATCTATCGCTTGGATTTCACCGCTCATAAATTTGGCTGCTGCTTCTCTATCTTGAATCAAATATTTGTGAATAATACTATCTTCTGGTATGCAGGATATGCCAGATTTAACCGCTTGTTCTTCAATCGATATACAACTATTATCAAGACGAGTTACGATCACGCGATCGCAATCTAAAAAGTGCAAAATTCCTGTTGAGGCCGTTTGTAGAATAAAATTAATATCTAAGGAATCACGAATGCGTTCAGAAAGTTGAGATAAAAGTTTTTCTTGTTCTGTTTGTTGTTGTAAGTATTGGTTTTTTTCTAGTAAATTATGACGTAATTTTTCCAAACTTATATGGGTATTAATACGAGCAATTAATTCTTCTTTTTGAATCGGTTTAGTTACATAATCCACCGCTCCTAATTCAAATCCACGTACTTTATTGATACTATCTGACAAAGCTGTCATAAATATCACCGGAATCTCTTTAGTTATAGGATTATTTTTCAACCGACGACAAGTTTCAAAACCATCGATCCCAGACATCAATATATCTAACAAAATTAAATCTGGCTGAATATATTCTGCACTTTTCAGAGCATTTTCTTCAGTTTGAGCTACTAGTACTTTAAATCCTGCCGAGCGTAAATAACTAAACAAAACTTTTAAATTACTAGGAGTATCGTCAACTATTAATACTACTCCCATTAATTTATCAATCATATCTGCCGATTTAGCAACCATAATTATTATGCGTAGATGTACATTCTCTAATTAGTCGTTGTATTCCGATTGAATTTATTTCTGAATTCATAATCAGAATACATACTTTAATAGATAAATTTGGTTACTAAAGTTGTTTGCAAGCCTTTATAATCATAATTTAATATTTTTTCTATTTTACCAATAAATTTATCTTTACTGATTATTTTCCAAGACAATAGCTATCTAAAATAATTGAATCTGAATCAATTATATAGTAGCTCCTTGATTGAGTGGAGTACAATCTTATTAAAGTTAAATTTACATCAATCTTCTAGCCGAATGTGTATATAGAAAATTGATGAATATATAACTTTTACAAATAAATAAAAATAAGTTACACAGCATTTTGATGTATTTTACTCAAGGGAAAAATTCTACAATTACATTTCCTCACAGAAGATTTATAATCCATAAATTAATCCATAAATATACCTAAGCAATTCCACTTT
This sequence comes from Richelia sp. UBA3308, assembly GCA_002361335.1. Taxonomy (GTDB): domain Bacteria; phylum Cyanobacteriota; class Cyanobacteriia; order Cyanobacteriales; family Nostocaceae; genus Rivularia. The sequence continues at coordinate 12,478 of DESS01000153.1, read as the reverse complement.
CTCATTTCTTTTTTACTATAAGTCACGATACATTTAACTGTTGTCAGTAATATTACTGATGTTTAATAATTAAAATACTGAATTAGGTCAAAATCGCGATTATTTAAGAAAATCTTCAAGAAAATTTATTAATTTATACTGTTGAAAACTTTCAGCAAGTTCGCAAACTTTCTTAGTAAATGAAGAGTACTTAGTATCTGAATTTTGAAGATAGTTTGCTTGTTCAATAATCGCTTCAATATCTCCAATTTGAGTTAAATGTAAGAGTTGATTTATTTGCTCTACTGATGGAGTTACTATAAAGTTATCGGTATGATTATTTAGATAAGTAACCATTTGTTTACCATGATTATGTTGAGTCGATAATGGTAAGTTAGTAGACTGGGGATAAATCCATTCTATTTCAAGAAATTGAGATATGGATTTAATCAATAGTTTTAAATCTATAGGTTTTGATAAGAAAGCATTACATCCGATGGGATAGCTCGAAAGTTGAGCATCAAACATCGCATTCTCAGAAATAATGATAATTGGTACATCTTGAAATTTAGGATTGTTTCGTAAAGCCTTTGTTGTTTCAAAACCATCCATAACTGGCATGACTAAATCTAGTAAAATTAAATCGGGTTTTGGTTTTAAATTTTGTGCTTTTACTAAACTCCGTTTACTGTTGAACGCCTCACTCACCTCAAAACCTAATTTTTCTAAATAATTGACTACTACAGCGCGATTGGTTTGATTATCATCTATAACTAATATTTTTGGATGTTTACCTTTGATCCCGATAGGTTGTATTTCTAAGTTAATATCAGTATTTACCAAGGTATTTTCTGTTTCTGAAAAACAAAGGTCAAAATAAAATGTACTGCCTTTCCCTGGAGTACTTTCTACTTGAATTTCTCCACCCATAATATTGACAATTCTTTGACTAATAGTCAAACCCAATCCGCTACCTTCATTCAGGGAGTCATCATTTTTTAATTGGTGAAACGGTAAAAATATTTCTTGATTTTTTTCTTTGGATATACCAATTCCGGTATCTTCAATTTGAAAGCGAATTTGACAATTTTTATTATCTTCAGTTGATTGGGAATCTGCTAATTTTCTAACATAAAAATTGATGCTTCCTTTAGGAGTAAATTTAACAGCATTCCCCAGTAAATTCAGCAATACTTGTCTCAAACGAGTTTCATCACCTCTAATTACTGCAGGGAGAGGAGATAAGGCTTTATAATTGAAATTAATATTCTTTTGTTGAGCCCAGACATCAATAATCGAAATTATTTTTTCGATAAATAAGGGAAACGATATTTTTTTGAGTTCTAATTCAAATTGATTCGCTTCAATTTTTGACAAATTTAATATATCGTTAAGCAATGTGAGTAAATGCTCGCCGGATTGATAAATTTTATCGATTTTTCGATGTTGTTCTTTGGTAAGTTTTTCATCTGCTTGGAGAATTTGAGCAAAGCCTAAAATGCCATTTAAAGGAGTTCTCAATTTGTGACTCATATCAGCGATAAAAGAACTTGTGGCTTGGTTGGCGCTTTCTGCTGCTTCTTCAGCGCGGGATAATTCTATGGTACTTTTTTCTAATTGATTATTGGCTTGATAAAATTGTTCTTTGAAATTTTTAATTTCTTTGGCATTTTTAATTTCGCTAATATCAATGCAAGAAGCAATATAACCAATTATTTCACCTTGGGAGTTAAACCGAGGAACTTGTTTTCCTAACATCCAATAATATTGTCCGTCAACTCCCCGAATGCGAAATTGCAGTTCAATTGGTTGATTTCCCCTATCCCCATTGCATAAAGTTTGATCCCATAAATGACGATCTTCAAGGTAAATATTTTCCAGCCAACCATCACCAAGCTGTTGTTCTAAATTACCATCAGTAAACTCTAACCATGCTTTATTGAAAAACACCCCTTTACGATTAATATCACTCATCCAAATCAGTACCGGGGCGCTATCGGCCATAATTTTAAATCGAGCTTCACTTTCCTTTAAAGCAGCTTCCGCTTTTTTGCCTTCGGTGATGTCGATAATTACTGCTAAAATGCGTATTATATTTCCCCGATCATCTTTATCGGCGATCGCGCTTAACAGGGTGTCAATTGCTTCTCCATTTTTATGTATAAATTGGTAAGGAATATGCCAACAACTACCATTATGGAAAAATTCTGGTAAAATTTCTTGTGCGTAGCGACGGGATTCTGAAGTCAGGAATTTAATCAATTTTTTACCGATAACTTCCTGACGTTTGTAACCGAGTTTATCCAGCCAATAGTTACTGACATCGAGAATTCTACCATTTGCGTCGATAGAATGTAGCATTACGGGTGTTCTTAAATAAAGACTGTGAAATCTTTCCTCGCTATCGAGTAAAGCAGCTTCAGCTTGTTTGCGAGAGCTAATATCTCGAATCAGTTTTAAATAACCGAAAACGTTACCTTGACTATCTTTTACTTCGGTTTCTAGAGTTTCGCCAACAAAAATTTTGCGATCCCGACGACGGAAATCAATTTCACAAGGCTTAATTTCTTTTTCGCTGTTTGCATAAATTAATTCATCTTTATAAGTACGATCATCTTCTGAGTTTACATATAATTTTTGAATATATTGTCCAATTAAATCCTGGGGATCATAACCAAATAAATGAGTAAATCCAGGATTGAGCATTCTGATGTGACGAGTTTTATCAGTAAAAATTAGAGCATCAGGTAAAGAATTAAAAATTGCTTCAAATTCTGCTTGTTTTTGGTTTAATTGTGCCTTAGCATCTTGCAGTTGATTTTGAGCGGTTTTAATTTCGTTAATGTCAATAAAACTAAGCACTACACCATCTAAATTACCGTTATCTTTCACATAAGGATTAATCCGCATCAATAAGTATCGATCGGAATCGGTAAGTTTAACTTCTAAATCTAAGGATTTTTCATTTTGAGTAATTTCCTTGATTATTTCCAGAAAGTTATCACAATCCAAATTATGACTTAGGTGTTTTAAAGGACGATTAATATCTGTTTCTATAAGATTAATTGCAATTGTTGCAGCAGGAGTAAATTTACGGATTATTAGCTGTTTATCTAAAAATACAACTCCGATATTTGTACTGCGGAGTAAGTTATTTATATCTTCATTTAGTTCGATTAATTCGTTAATCTTTAATTTATATTCGGAATTAACTGTATAAAGTTCTTCATTTACTGATTGTAATTCTTCATTTGTCGATTCTAATTTTTCAATGGCAGTTTCTAAGCTTTCTTTTGTTTGCTGTAATTGATATTCTAATTGGGAAATTTGCTCTTGAGAATCGTATTTAAAATTTTCTGATTCTGTAACCGGCATCGATACATATTCTTCTTGAAAGCTTACCATCAATATATCATCGGCAAATTTGGTATCTTCATAGTAGTTAACTTTCAATTGCATGATGCGGATATTTTCCGATTCAACTAACTTGATGCCTTTATAAGTTACGCTATTTTTTTCTGTCCTTACTCGATGTAAAGCCATATTTAACGGTAACTGTAAACATGGTAATACTAATTGTTTTACATCATTAGTTAATTTTCCTACAGGGAATTTTAGTACTTTTGCTAAATCTTCAAAAATTTCTACTACTTGATTATTTTTATCCACCAGTAAACAGGTAACTTGATTTGCATCGAGAAAGTTTTTTAATATTTTCTCTAGGATCAATTCCCTTTGATTATGCTTTTTTTTACCAGAATATATGGATGAACTTATTAATTTACTCTTTTGATCGAATTTTTCTAGGGAAACTATGGGTTTATCTAACCTGATATCCCTTCGCTTACGGTATAACTTATACTTTCTGTTTATTGGAATAAATTCATCTTCTAAGTTTACCGGATGTTCTGCATCTCCCAAAAATAAGATTCCTTGATTTTTCAGAGACAAATGTAGATTTTGCAGCACTTTATATTGTAATTCTGGCTGCATATAAATCAATGTATTGCGACAGGTAATTAAATTTATCCGAGTAAAACCTGGATCTTTAGTTAAATCGTGAGCAGCAAAAATCAACATTTCTCGCAATTTTCGCCTTACCTGAAATGAATCTTGTTTAGAAATAAAGTATTTTTCTAATCTTTGGGGATTAACATCATTAGTAATAGTTGTAGGATAAACCCCAAGAGCAGCTTTTTCTATGGCATTTTTATCAATATCTGTAGCAAAAATTTTTACCGGCAATTTTTTTGGAGAATTGTTTAAAGCCTCATCAATTATAATAGCTAAAGAATAAGCTTCTTCACCCGTGGCACATCCAGTTACCCAAAACCTTAATTCTTCATCCGGCTCACTTTTCTCAATTAAATCGGGAATAACTTTTGTGGATAAAAATTCCCAAGATAAAGCATCTCGAAAAAACTGAGTCACGTTAATTAATAAATCTTGCAATAAAATCTGTTTTTCTTCATCAGATTCTTGCAAAAATTCAATATATTCTTCTATTTTTTGACAATAAGTAGTAGAACAACGGCGATAAATACGTCTTGATAAAGTACTGGGTTTGTAATTAGAGAAATCAACTTGGTGGAATTGAGATAATATCTCAGTAATTTGGTCGAGCTTAATATTATCTAAACACAAACTAGAATTGATATACTCTTGCTGTATTGATGTAGGTGAAACAACAAATTGATAAATAGCCCTGGCTAATTCCCCAGGAGAATCAACTTGAGTTTTTTGTAAATTAAATTTAGGGATCGCCCTCCATGGCATACTATCAAATTCCGTAGTTGATCCTTCTTGAATAAAAGCCATTCCTCCAGCTTCACTAATAGCTTGTAATCCCAAGGAACCATCCCTGCCACTACCAGATAAAACTACCGCGATCGCATTCTCTTTATAAGCTTGTGCTAAAGAATAAAAAAATAAGTCAATTGACAAATTCGCTTCTAAATGCTTTCCATCTTCGGGCTTAATAAAACGTAACTTATTTTCCTCTATAATTAGATTTTTATTTGGTGGAATGAAATAAATTGAATTAGGAGCCAACTCCATGCCATCTGTGACTCGGTAAATTTCCATGGGAGTATGTCGCCCGAATAACTCGGAGATCGTACTCTTGAAATTAGGAGAAAGATGCAGCACCACCACAAATGCCGCACCACTATCAGCAGGCATATTCTCAAAAAACTGATCAATCGCCTTTAAACCACCCGTAGATGCACCAATACCGATAACAAACAATTTACTATTCTCTCCATCAAACGAGCATCCCATACCCAATTGTGTAGCAGAGGAGAGAAGGGGACAAGGATGAGGAAGTTAAGACTCTATAAAATCTAAGAGAATTTTTTGATGTATCGAACCAAGAGGTCTTTTTTCCCCTGCTGCTGCAGAATAAAAGCTACCACTACGAATATCTTCGGGACTTAATAAACCCATATCCCAACCTTCAGCGAGAACTAGTTGATTTAATTCAACATGTAAGGGAGCATGAAAAACATGACGCACCGCTTTTTCATCTTCATAACAATCAAATTTTTCAATTTTTTCTGGTAGGGTGTAGCTGATTTCTTCTAGAATTTCTCGCCTTACCGCTACTAGGGGTGTTTCTCCCGCTTCAATATGTCCCCCAAAAAATGCCCAATAACCAGGATAAGGAATAGTGGGAATATTATCTCGCAATTGCATTAAAAATTTGTTGTCTCGATACAAAATCGCGATCGCAACATAATGCTTTAGTTGATTATTCATAAAAATTAATGACACAAGCAGAACTTGTGTATTATATTTCACTTTTCTTCTAAGTAAAGTTCTCCTAATTCTGCACCAGCCATGGGAATATTTTTGTACCGAGGTAATGCTTTGACTACAATTTTATCTCCGACTTTCCAACCTTTCTGATTGGTTAACACCCAAACTTTGCCAGTAGAGTCTTGTATCTGATACATTTGTTGCTCTAACAGAGGTACTTTTCTTTCTACCTTCCCTTGAATATAAACAGGAGTATTGTTATTGTTTTTTTGCGGTTTGAGTTCGCTAATTTTGGTGACATTCACGCCGATGGCATTCATTGGGTATTGGCCCAAATCACCGCAACTCAATAGCCCCAATACAAGGAAAGGAGATAATCCCAGACGCAATAGCCATGACTTCGAGAAAATTTTTCTGACTGTGTGTATTGTAGGCATCATATTTGGAAATTTCGCCATCAGCCTTTGGTTTGTCGTAAATTTTATATACATAGTTCCCAATAATACTAAGTTATCGTTCTTAGTTTCATTATTGTGCTTCACGGCAACCAATCTGAGAAGATAAATAATATGGTGAATGCTGTGGCTAATACTTATAAAATTGCTCATGGAAACAAAAACAGCAAAACTGCTTGATGGTAAAGCTTTAGGATTAAAGATCCGCGAACAACTTTCCACCACCATCGCCCAATTACAATCTAAAGTAGGTCGTGCCCCGGGTTTGGCGGTATTAATGGTAGGTGACGATGCCGCTAGTGCTGCTTATGTCCGCAACAAGGAACGAGCTTGTAATAAAGTGGGTATTGTTTCCTTTAACAGGCATTTTCCTTTTGCAACTAGTTTTAGCGAACTTCAAGATGTTATCAAAGGCTTAAACAATGACGAACGAGTCGATGGGATTTTAGTACAGTTACCCCTCCCCCCTCATTTAGATAGCGTCGCTTTATTACATGAAATTGCTACCGATAAGGATGTTGATGGACTACATCCGCTGAATTTAGGACGATTGTTAAGAGGTGAGTCAGGTTTACGCAGTTGTACTCCTGCTGGAGTAATGCGTTTATTGAAGGAATATTCCATACCCTTAGAAGGAAAACAAGCAGTAGTATTAGGACGTTCGATTTTGGTTGGTAAACCAATGTCGTTGATGTTGTTAGAAGCTAATGCCACGGTTACCATGGCTCATTCACGCACTAAAAATTTACAAGATATTACTAAAAATGCTGATATTCTCGTCAGCGCCGTGGGAATTCCACAATTAATTACTGCTGACATGGTGAAAGACGGCGCGGTTGTGGTAGATGTGGGGATAAACCGCATTACTGACGAAAACGGCAAAAGTCGCTTAATTGGTGATGTCAATTTCGATCAAGTTGTAACCGTTGCTGATTACCTTACTCCAGTACCCGGTGGTATTGGACCTATGACTGTTGCCATGTTATTACAAAATACTGTGTACAGTTATCAGTCAACTGTTAGTTGTTAGTTGTTGGTTGTTGGTTGTTGGTTGTTAGTTCTTACTTCTTACTTCTTAGTTGTTAGTTGTTGGTTGTTAGTTCTTACTTCTTACTTCTTACTTCTTACTTCTTACTTCTTACTTCTTACTTCTTACTTCTTACTTCTTAGTTGTTGGTTGTTGGTTGTTAAATCTCAATGTTTTTACTTATAACACAGGAAAATCAAGAAATTTACAATGGTTGCAGCAGATAATTTACCAAAAAATTCTCCAGAATCAACTCAATTAAAGTTTGATTTAAAGGGTTATCTCAAGGAACGACAAAAACTTGTAGAAACAGCTTTGGATAAATCCATAGAGGTTGTTTATCCTCTTAAAATTTATGAAGCAATGCGCTATTCTCTCTTAGCTGGAGGCAAGCGCTTACGTCCAATTCTTTGCCTTGCAACTTGTGAAATGACTGGTGGAACCATTGACATGGCAATGCCCACCGCTTGCGCTTTAGAAATGATTCACACCATGTCTTTGATTCACGACGATCTCCCGGCAATGGATAATGATGATTATCGTCGCGGTAAATTAACTAATCACAAAGTATATGGCGAAGATGTGGCAATTTTAGCCGGGGATGGATTGTTAGCTTATGCCTTCGAGTATGTCGCAGTTAATACCCGCAATGTACCAGCACCACAAGTATTACAAGTAATATCTCGTTTGGCACGTGCCGTGGGTGCTGCTGGTTTAGTGGGTGGCCAAGTTGTAGATTTAGAAATGGAAGGAAAGAGCGATGTTTCTCTAGAAACTTTAAATTTTATTCATAATCATAAAACAGCCGCTCTTTTAGAAGCTTGTGTAGTTTGCGGCGGTATTTTAAGCGGAACATCCCCAGAAGATTTACAAAGACTATCTCGTTATTCTCAAAATATTGGCCTTGCATTTCAAATAGTTGATGATATTCTGGATATCACCGCCACCCAAGAACAATTAGGTAAAACCGCTGGTAAAGACCAAGAAGCACAAAAAGTTACCTATCCTAGTCTTTGGGGTTTGGAAGAATCCAAAAAACAAGCACAGCTGCTCATAGAAGCTGCCTGTGCTGAATTAGAACCCTTTGGAGAACAAGCTCAACCTTTAATTGCCCTTGCTTACTTCATCACTAGTCGTAATAACTAATTGGTTTTTTCAGATTTGGCATTTTTCAGATTTGGGATATTAAGTATTATCCCATACTTCCTCACGCACACAACCGCTGCTAATATTACCCTTATTTAACCCGTAATACCATGCAAGACATTGGCAATATCTTCGACAATCACGTACTGTTGATTGCCTTGATAGCTTGTTTCGCCGCTCAGGCTTTAAAACTTATAATCGAGTTAATCAAAAATGGTAAAGTGAGTGTGAGTGTTTTAGTCACAACTGGAGGTATGCCCAGCGCTCATTCAGCCCTAGTAACTGCCTTAGCGGCTGGTGTAGGACAAACTATCGGCTGGGCTTCCCCTGAGTTCGCTGTAGCTGCGATTTTCGCCATCATAGTTATGTATGATGCTGCTGGAGTCCGTCAAGCTGCCGGCAAACAAGCACGTATCCTTAACCAAGTGATTGACGAAATGTTTCACGATCACCCTGAAATCGCCGCCGAGCGTCTTAAAGAATTACTTGGACATACGCCCTTCCAAGTTATAGCCGGTTCCGCTTTAGGTGTTACCGTTTCTTGGTTAGCACAAGCAGCTTATTAAAAAGTTAGGAGCAGCCCCAGGAGGGGGAAGTATCAAGGTAATAAATACCCGTTTTTTTTGAAAGCAGATTTTTACAAGGCTTTTGCCTGCTGTTTGTTAAAAGTTATTCGTGTCGAGTTAGGAGTTAAGAGTTAGTAGTTAGGAGTTATAACTAATAACTAATAACTAACAACTAACAACTAACAACTAACAACTAATAACTAATTGGTTACATTGACAACAGAACGCAGTAACATTACCTTTTGACTATCAACAATGATGGCAAAGAAACCACGTTTGGAAAGTTCTTGTAAGGTTTTATAAGCTTCTTTTTGATTACTGGTATAATTTGCCAATAAGTAAGGTCGTCTTCCATAAGCAACAAAACCTACGTCTCCTTTGACTGCTTTGCGAACGTCGGATACTAATTTAGGACGATTGTAATAATCAACTAATACTGCGTAACCCGTTCCCAAACGTCGAGGTTTGTAAGCTCTTCTAGTTGCTTCACTTGGTGTTGGTTTTGCTGTCGGTCTAGTAGTAATTATTGCCGATAAACCAGCAGAATCTCGGATATATCTTGCCCAACGATTTGCGTCATCAATATTTTTAAATCCACCGATGCGGGTTACTGTATCTTTAAGGTATTTGCAGGTAGAAGTTTTAATTTTTGTCGGTAAAACCCGTTTTAATTGGCCTCGATTATCTGTTGTAGGGCTAACTACTAATAACAGATATTCACCTGTTCTCGGAGCTTGACAAGTGGGAAGCTTTTGTTGTGCTGTTACAGAATTGATAGAGCAAAGTAAACCAGCTGTTGATAATATTATAGCCGTTGGTAAATTTTTAAATTTACGTAAAATAGTTTGATTCATAGATTGTGTTCTCCTAAAACACACCACCGTAAAAAACTTTATCAAAATTTCTTCTCTGCCGAAATTCCAGATTTTACTTGACTGGTTTTTTAGTTAAGTTAATGGTCAAATTTAATAATTTTCTGGAAATATTTGTATCTATGGACACGATTTACAAAACTTATTTGTTTGAATTTCTTATATTAGGGTTTAACAAGTTATGGCATCGATGCTCGAAGGAATCAAACAGTTTAAGAGGATAAAATTAAATTACCGCAATCATTAGTAATAGCTATTGACGAACGGAATATTTAATTTTTATGGTTCTATTTACCACTCCTAAACTGTTTAATTACTCCTACGACGCTCGGGGGCGATTTCCGCCTAATAATCTCTCCCTCACTCCCTCTCTCCCTCACTCCCTCTCTCAATCACCACCGGTAATCTTTTTCCGGGAAGGGAGTAGTTTATGGAAGCACCTGCCATGGAGTGATTTATCAAGAAACTGGAGCCATAGATGCTAAAGCATTACTGATTTCTGAAGAAGGAGCAGAGAATTCACCCGTTAATACATATTCTAATCTTAGTTTCAACCAAGTGATAAATTGAGCATTGGTAGAAATGATCGCCGCTGCTGGTTGGGGACATTTAGCTTTAATCTCTGACATTTGACTTGCTTCTAGAAAAGCTGGTTGCTTCACCAACCAAAAATCAATTTCCTTTTCTTGTTCGTGATAATAACGGGTTCGTTCCCGTAAAACCTCCTCAATTGGTTCTTCTTCTAATAAAAACCGTTGAGAAGCTACTACGTAATAGTATGTTTTCATTGTCACTATTTGTGGATTTAATAGTTAATTAAATACTTAATTCAAGAAATTTCAGGACACAGTATATAATACTGCGTTCCCCCGAAATTTAATTAGAAGAATTGAAACCACCAGCTAGTTTTTTAAATGGACAGCTAATTGTTAACTTTTGTGTAGTTGGCTGTTGTTTCCGATTATTGAAAAATCTTTTAATCGTTGCCCAAATTGACTTATTGTTTCCATGGTTTCCACCACTCGTCAGCTTTGCCAAAAACTGACTGTTGTCAAAGTAGTGTTCCACCGAAATAATTTTCAAGTCATCGGTAACGCGGGCGATGCTCATTCCGATTATCTCCACAACTTCTCCTGTAGGAGCATAGTCTTTATAGGCACCGTTAAATGTTCCCCAATGCCGCCATTTAAATGTAACGTTTGGTGGAGAACTGTAAACTTCTAATACTTCCCATAAAAATCCTTTAGGAAAGGCGCTGCGAAACAGTCTTCCTGATGATTCAAAGTTTTCTTCGTGAGCCTTGTATTCTTCAGTTTCGCCAATAAATAAGTTATAAGTTCCATTTTCTGAAATATCTTTGGCAGTAAATTCTTTACCACCATTGCTACTCATGCGAAACTTGTCGTTAACTACCGATAACCATTGTTTGGGGTTGGTTTTAAAGGAAGCTTCTAATTCAAAGGTTCTCACTAAGTTTTCTACAATTGCTTCAAGGGAACCCATTGGATGATTAGCGAGACTTTCTTCTGCTAAAACCTGATTCGAGTCGGAATAATCTGGGGGGTTTCCACCGCGCCATTGGTTATCGATGCTGTTTGCAATTACTTTTTCTCTTTCTTGTACCCACAGTGGTAGATTCTGAGATTGTGTTGCGCTCATATCAATCGTTCTTTGGGCTATATACCAGTAAATGTAATAGATTTAGCAGTTTCAACCCCTTTAATTAATTATCAATTAACAATTAACAATTATTAATTATCAATTATCAAAATATTTTTACTGTTAACTGTTAACTTTTATAATGTTCCGTGCATTACTTGTTTCATTTCTCGCACAGCTCTTTCCATACCTACCAATGCAGCTCGACTGACAATGGTATGACCAATATTAAGTTCTTCCATTCCCTCAATACAAGCTACGGGATAAACATTGGTGTAGGTAAGTCCATGTCCGGCATTTACTCGTAATCCGGCAAGTAGTGCTTGTTCGCAACCAGATGCTAGTAATTTTAACTCTTTACGCTTACTTGCTTCATCTTTCGCTTCAGCATAGTTTCCCGTATGTAATTCAATAAATTTTGCTTTTATTTGAGAGGATGCTTCAATTTGTGATGATTCAGCATCAATAAATAAACTTACGGGAATACCAGCATCTTGTAAATTATTAACTATATTTCCGATTTTATCAACTTGACCGACAATATCTAAACCGCCTTCGGTAGTCACTTCTTCTCGTTTTTCCGGTACTAAGGTGACATAATCGGGTTTTATATCAAGGGCGATCGCCAACATTTCATCGGTAGCCGCCATTTCTAAATTCAGATGAGTTCTAACAGTTTCTCGGAGAATTCGTACATCTCTGTCTTGAATATGTCTTCTATCTTCCCGTAAATGTACGGTAATGCCATCGGCACCGCCTAATTCAGCTAAGACAGCAGCAGCTACAGGATCGGGTTCCACCGTCCGCCGGGCTTGTCGAATAGTGGCAATATGATCAATATTTACACCCAGTGTCAGCACCCCTGTTTCTCCTCTTTACAATCTAGAACTTAATTTTACAAGAAATAGGGTCGATTTTAGATTTTGGATTGGGCATGGGGCATAATTAGTGAAGTGTGGGGAGAGGGGGTAGAGAGGGGAGAGAGGGGAGTTTGTGCATACTGCAGGTTGGCAGCAT
>DESS01000341.1 GCA_002361335.1 Richelia sp. UBA3308 | reverse complement strand
AATCCTCCAGTTGTTTCACTTTCACTTAGCGATACTAACCTTAGCGAAGGTGAAGAATTAACCGTTAACTTCAGCGTTGATGGTGATGTATCGGCTGAAGAACCTCTAACTGTTCTTGTTAGCAGTACCGAAGCTGGTGCATTAGGTGAGTTTAACATCTTCGACGAAAATGGTACTCCTGCCTACACAACCACAGGAATTCAAGGTGAACCAACACTTGCAGATGATATTGGTAGTAGTTTCTTAGTAACACTTACTCAAAATGAAGCTAGCATTACACTTCCAGTGTTCCAAGACGGTATTGGTGAAGGAACAGAAACCTTTAACTTTACCGTTGTAGATGGTGAGCGCTATGACGTTGATGCTACTAATCCTCTAGTTGCACTTACCATCGAAGAGACTGCTACTTTCACAGCAGATGAAAATGGTGAAGTCACTGCATTTGCTTATGACTTAAGTAATGTAGATGCAATGGAGGTACTAGCAACCGTAACTCAGGAAGCATTAGATATTACCGATGCTGCATTCGATAACCTAGTAGGTTTCTACGAAGTTGTTGATTCTAACGGTGGTATTGATACTGACGGTGACGGAGTTGCTGACTTTAATCCTGGAGATACAGGTTACGCAAAAGCTGCTTTGGAAAACGCTATAGATGGAATTGCTCTCCGTCTTGGTGGGGATTCTTCTGACGACACCACTGCTGGTAGCTTTGGTGATGCGGTTATACAAGGTGGTAAATTCTACGCACCATTTGCGATCGCCAATGGTGGTGGTTTAACTCCAGAAGAATTCTTGGAAATCAACCCCGATAACAATGCTGCTAGTTCTGTTGACGATCAAGTTGCTTACTTCGCATATCTTGGAGCTAACCCAGATGGAGCAAATCACTTGAAGTCATGGGGTGATGGTATCTTCGGATTTGAAGATTTACCTTCCAACCTCGGTGTTAGCGACAATGATTTCAATGATGCGGTATTTAAGTTTAACTTTACTGCTTAAGTTTTGATTTAGAAGGATAGTGGGGAGGATTAAGCATACCCCCGTTTATAAAACGGGGGATTTAGCTTTTGTCCAAAAATGAACTCGGCAAGGATTACTTAAAGACCCTCTACTTACTCCACTAAGTTTTAAATTTAGTGTTGTAGCTACCTTTTTGAGTATGTTAGCAGCTCCATTGCAGTCACTATTACACACAAATCCGCAATCAGTTTTATATAACCCACGCTTAATTCTTTTTCCTGATGGTTTCCACCCTTTGGGTTTATTATCTTCACCAAATGTAGGTATAAAATCATCATTAATAAAAGAACTTTGGGAGGTATAACTCTCTTCAGTCTGGGTAAACCTAATTCCATATTGCTCGCACAACTGTTTAATTCGTTCTTTAAGTCGAGAAGTTGGAATTTGAACAAAACTTTGATTATTTTGTTTGCTTAATTGACTATTATGTTTAACAAAATTATTCCAGCCAAAAACAACTTGACCAGTATTGTTCTCAATACAATAGTTAATCACAATTCTTGCAGCCTTATTAACAGCATCACGCATTAATCGATTGCGTTTTTCAGTTATACCTGCTAATCTTTGATTCCAAAATCCTTGCGGTTTATCCTTTTTATATAATGCAACAGATTTGTTATACCACTGATTTACACTTTTAAGATGCTTACCATCAATAATAAAACTGGTACCAAAATTGCTAACACAGGTTAGCCAATTAGATACACCCGGATCTATCCCTAAAGCTTTTGAATCATCAAGGGGTACTGATGAAGGTTTGAATTTATAGACATAAAGAGCATAAAAGCAGTTATTTCTAGGGAGAATACGCACTTCTCTAATATCATCAATGCTTAAATTAGATGGGAAAGGTATATAAAACTCAGATAGTCCAAACCATGCTTTTACTTTTTTACCTAAAGGCAACCTAATGCCTTTTAGGTGTTCAAAACCTTTGTTTTTACCTTTTAGTTTTACACTACGACCAGTAAAAGTTGCCACAGCTAAACCGCTTCTACCTTTCAGATATTTAGGCAATTTCGGTCTATTTTCTACTTTCCCTTGTCCATATGCCTTGAGCAAAGTTTTATAGGACTTAAAAGATTCAGCAACAGTAGTTAATATCTGTTGTGCCGTATCTGAATACAAAGCATGATAATGGGGATTTCTAGAAATAGTTCCTAATTCTTTGTGTAAATCAGCCCTAGACGGTATTTTTCCTGTTTTAAAAAACAATTGACGGCTGTAGTAAATACCGCAGTTACTTAGCTTTTTAGCTTCTGAACACACATACTCTAGGTATCCTTCAAGCTGCTTTGATGCCTTGATTAAAACTTGTTGACATCCATACATCAAAAAAAAATTTTGTTGTTAACTTTGATTCTTCAACAATAATTCTTTAAGATTATATTTGTCAATATGATTGTAATGGTAAGATGAAAAGCACGGTAATACCTAGATCAAATAAGCACTCTAAAGGTAATGCTACAGTACATCTGGTCTGGATTCCAAAACGTCGTAAAAAAGTATTAGTGGGATCTATTGCGAAAAGACTTCGACAAATATTTTATGGTTTAGCTCAAGAAAAAGACTGGGATATCATTGCTCTTGAGGTTGCGCCTGACCACATACATTTATTTGTTGAACATCAACCGGATGTAGCAATTAATCAAGTTGTTAAAGCATTTAAAGGTCGGTCATCATGCTACTTAAGGCGAGAATTTCCCCAACTTAAAAAGCTACCTTCTTTATGGACTAACAGTTATTTTTATTCAACAGCAGGGCAAGTTAGCGCCGAAGTTATTGAGAAATATATTAACGATCCACATCATGGGTAAAAATATCACCAGGCAATTAAAATTGCCACACCGTCCGCTTTCCTCCCCCGCCTAAAGTCTGGGGGCTTCCAGCGTCCTGCATCTCTTTGTGAGAAATTTTCTCTCCCCCTGCTCCCTCCGCTTCCTCTGCTCCCACTGCTTCAAGAGTTCACCATTTTTATGTTGTTATTTAATCAATATGGTGCGTGACGGCAATCCGCCAGTCTTTGAGTTGTTTTAGAAGTTAATCATAGCCGTCACACACCCTACAAATTTTTCCATGCCCAATGCCCAATATCCCATGCCCCATGCCCCATGCCCAATGCCCAATGCCCAAATTATTTCATCAAATAAGAAATATAAGTAGATAACAATTGTGCATCTATCTTCGGACAGATAATTGAAGTATTGGTAAGTCCGGCTAAAGTATTACGGGTATCGAACTGTAAAGGTTTAATATCGGTTTCACTATCGCTAGAGTTAGCGGAGAATAAAGAGGCGATCGCGTACAAAGGATGGTTGGGAGAATGTTGAATAATTTTGACTAATTGTTCTCTCCATTGTTCGTAAGGAAGTCTTTGAACGGGATAACCCATAGAGTTAAGTTGTGCAAACAATACATCAACGGAAACTGGTTGGGGATGTACTAAATGAAAAACTTTTCCCCAAGATTCTGATTGTTTGGATAAATGAACTATTGCTTGACTAACATAATCTACTGGCATGATATCTAACATCATATTGCCAATAGGGGCGCTTCCTAACTGCACGCAACCCTGAATCATTTTATAGAGAAAATCGTTTTGATTGAAAACTCCCGTTTTACTGTCTCCGCTAACTGCTCCCACACGGTAAATTGAAACGGGAAGATTTCGTTGACGAGCTATGGTGACTAGCTTTTCTGCTACCCATTTACTTTGAGCGTAACCACCAACAGGTGAACGATTTATATCAAGGGGTTCATTTTCGAGGATAGTTTGGTTTGTACCAGCAAAAACGCTGATGGTGGAAATAAAGTGTAGGGGTTTGACTTTGTTTTTACAAGCTAATCTGATAATTTCTTGAGTTCCTAATACATTGGCAGCCTTCAATTGTGAATAGGGCAATGTATGATGTACCCATGCGCCATTATGGTAAATAGTGTCAATTTCTGTAGAAAGTTTTTCAAACTGGCTTTGAGAAAGCCCTAATAATGGCTTAGATAAATCTCCCACAATCGGAATAATTCGGTTACTGAATGAATCTTGCCATTTTTGATCAAGATTATAATTTTGTAGAGATTTTTTTATCTTATCTTGTGCTGATTCGGTATTATCAGCCCGGATAAGACAATGAATTTTAGCTTCAGTTGTTTGTAATAACTCGTAGAGAAGGAAAGCACCAATAAAACCAGTTGCTCCCGTCAGAAAAATATCATTTAGGGAAACTGTAGAGGGAATAACATTTTCAGGCTGAATACTTTCATCTAAGACAGCTTCAGCTTCTAAATCGACCTTACTATCATTTGACCGTTCTTGCAAAAATTGCACAATCTCAGCTTTTCGCTCTTTAATCTGAGTTTTAATTTCGTTAGTTAAAGCACCTTTGGGTGCATTACACTTGAGTTTGGGTTTTTCTGATGTATCCTGATTATCTTCTATCCAAAGTTTAATATCTTTTCGGGAAAGCTCTTGGAGAAATTCTTCAATAGGTTTATTTTGTGGTTCTACTACCGTATCTAATACTATGGAAGTTTGTTTGCTGTTTGTAGATGATGTTTGATGATTATTATTATTACTAATCGAAGATTGAACAAAAAGATTTGTGTTGGAACCTGCTTTTAAAATAATCTCCTTACATCCAAACAAACACTCGCTATAAATACCAATTTGCTTGCAAAACTCAACTAATTTATTAGATTCAACAATCGGACGAGAATCATCTGTATAATTAATTGATGTAATATAAGTCAACCAAGGTTCTTGTCCCATGGCATAAACATAAGCCTGTTGCGGATGAAATTGATTGACTAAATTAAACGCTTTTTGACCATCAGAACCATCTAATCTTCGCGTCTGTGCCATTTTTCTCGGGACAGATTGCGTTAGTAAAGCATCATAAGCCCATGTATAAGGAGCACCATCGCATTCCATACCAATAAACATAATATCTAAATCGCCCAAAAGACAATGAAGATTCTGATATAAAGCAGGTTCTATATTATTAGAATCAGCAGCACATATTATTTTTTTTCCTTTAATATTGAACCAATAAGCTGTTTTAGTGGCAATATTTAAATCTCCATGTTCGCCAAGAAAAGGTAATGCTAATATATATCCATCGGTCAATTCTATAGTTTCTAATTCATCAATTTCTTTAACATTCTTAAAGCCAAATGCCTCTAAAATTAACTTTAATGAAGGGTCTATTAAAGCACCTTTGTTACTATGCGGTACTACAATATTGCGGATTTTATGCCGTAATTGTAGAAGAGTTTCAAACATTACGTGGTCTTGGTGATTATGAGTAATGACCGCATAATCAATAACTTCTGGTAAATCAGCATAGGTATAACGAGAAATTCCAGCACGATGTTGATAACTAATTAGTGGATCGCATAAAATAGTCGTATTTTGAGTTTCGATCAAAACACAAGCATGACCGAAATAACGAACCCTGACATCATCACCTTGATAATTATTTGGTAATGATGGTTTTTCCGTTGTAAATAAAGATGAAAATACAGCTTCTTGATGATTTTTGATATCAAATATTTGCTTTATTTCATCATAAGAATCTGCTTGATATCGCATCCGAAATAATCTGTCCCAAACAGGATTATCAAATCGGAAATTGAGATGCAATGTATGATTATCTGGTAAACGGGGTGTACTTAATACAAAAGAACGAGTATCTTCATCTGCCAAAGATAAAGCAACTGTTTGATGAGCAGATTGATAATCAGAACAACGATACAAAAGACCTTCAATAAAACGAATTGAGGGATGATTATTCGCATCATAAACAAGTTCTACATAACCCTTCAATTCTTCTGGAATTTTCTCATATAAAGGTTCTAGAGAATATCCATCTGCTTTTTCTCGTAAAAGTTGATCTAAATCTTGAATAGCTCTTGCTAACTTTAATAAATTAGCTTGTTCTACCTTGGTTCTTCCTAGTAAATCTTTAACTTCATCAACTCTACTAACATCATAATTAATAAAAGGTCCCCCCATCATCGCCGGATTTTTTAAAGCTGACTGATGTACTTGTGGAGCCTCGATAAAAGACTCCATTATTTTGATGTGAGAATTAGCAATGTATCGAGCCGCAGTTGCAGGTGGTATCAAGTATGACCAAGCATACCATTGGTTAATTAAAGGTTCTACAATTGCGTTTGGTTTTAAATAAACTATATTATTGGGCATAGGGCATGGGGCATGGGGCATTGGGCCGAAAGGGCATTGGGCCGAAAGGGCATAGGGCATAGGGCATGGGGCCGAAAGGGCATTGTTAATTGATTTAAAACTCCATTTCTTCTCTTTCTCCCTCATCATCATCAACAGAACTTTGCAATTGTTGAGTCAGTAAGTTCTTATCAACACGCTGTGCTAATTCTGCAACAGTGGGAGCTTCAAATAAATCAATTACGGTGATTTCAACATCAAATGTTTTCAGCAACTGAGCAATTAATTTAGTTGCTAACAGAGAATGTCCTCCCAAGGTAAAGAAATCATCTTCTATTCCTACTGACTCTACCTCAAGCACTTCGGTAAATATTTTAACTAGTTTTTCTTCAGTCGGTGTCCGGGCTGCTACAAATTCCGATGAACTATTAGCTCCCCAGTCGGGAACTGGCAGTGATTTTGTATCAACTTTACCGTTAGGAGTAAGAGGTAAAGTATCTAACATGACAAAGGCAGCAGGAATCATGTAATCTGCTAATTTTTCTTTCAAGGAACGACGTAATTCTGAAGATGTGGGTGTAGTCGTTTCACTTTCAGGGACAATGTAAGCGACTAAGCGTTTGTCACCGGGATTATCTTCTCTAACTACGACAACGCTAGCTTGAATACCGGGATATTGATTTAGTAGGGCTTCAATTTCTCCGATTTCAATGCGAAAACCGCGAATTTTGACTTGATTATCAATTCGACCAAATAATTTAATGCTACCGTCTGGGAGATAACAAGCTAAATCTCCGGTTTTGTATAACCTCACCCCCTTCCCCTCTNNCCTCTCCTTATCAAGGAGAGGGGAAATTCGGGCACCCCTCTCCTTTACAAGGAGAGGGGATGGGGGTGAGGTTTTATCATTAAACGGATTAGGTATAAATTTCTCTGCTGTTAAATCTGGTCGATTTAAATAACCTCTCGCTAAACCGGCACCTGCTATGTGGAGTTCGCCAAGTATGCCAATTGGTACGGGTTGAAGGTTATTATCTAATATATAAAGTTGTTTGTTGGTACTTGAACGCAATACGGGTAAAATAGGATTACCGTTGCCACACTGTACCATGCTAGCGTTGACGGTAACTTCTGTTGGTCCGTAAGCGTTAATAAATTTTCGTCCTTGGGACCATTTTGTGATTAATTCGGCCGGAGGTGCTTCACCTCCAACTAATACCATTTTTAAGGCTGGTAGTTCTTCAACGGGTAGTGCTGATAGTGCTGAAGGTGTAATTGTGATGTGAGTGACTTGTTTTTCTCGCAATAGTTTTAATAGAGGAATTCCGGGAATTACATCTTCTAGGGATGCCAGACAAAGTTTAGCACCACAAGCTAATGCCATAATGATTTCTGGAATCGAAGCGTCGAAACTAAATGAAAAAAATTGCAGTATACAGCTATCGGGATGAACGTCACAAACTCGGATTTTATCTTCTGTGAGGTTGGTTAATCCCCGATGAGGAATAAGTACTCCTTTGGGTTTTCCTGTGGAACCGGAGGTGTAAATTAAATATGCGAGATTGTCGGTTGTGACTTGACTTTGAGGATTTTGATAGTTTTGTGAGCTATTATTATTCTCTGTCCAAAAAGTATCAAGATTAATCAAACCCTCACCTCTATCCTCTCTACTAAACTTGCGAGAGGGGGAATCTGAGATAATATTTCTTGCTATTTCTTCAGTTTTCTCATGAGTTAATAATAAAGATATTTGAGCATCTTCGACCATAAATGCTAATCTTTCTAAAGGATATGCAGGGTCTAGGGGAACATAAGCACCACCTGCTTTATGTATAGCTAGCATGGCTATAATCATTGCCGGTGAGCGTTGAATGCAAATCCCGACTCTTACTTCTGGAGCTACCCCGAGAGTTTGTAAATAATGAGCGAGTTGATTACTACGGTGATTTAGTTCTTGATAAGTAAGTTGTTCGTTGTTGTAAATAATTGCGATCGCATTACTGTTTTTTTCTACTTGTGCTTCAAATAATTGATGAAAACACTTTTCTTGAGAAAATTCTTTTTGTGTCTGATTCCATTCCACCAAAATTTGCTGCTGTTCACTTGGAGTAAGTAAGGGTAAATTTCCTATACGCTGGTTTGGTTGATTGGTAATTCCTTCTAATAAAGTGCAAAAATGTCCTACCATCCGCTTAATGGTAGTTTCTGCAAATAAATCTTTATTGTACTCAAATCCTCCCACTAAACCATCAGGAGTTTCGTACATATCCAAGCTTAAATCTAATTTAGCAGTGGGATTTACCTGTCCCAAAGAACTTAAAGTTAAACCCGGTATTTCTATTTTCTCTGTTGGGGGATTTTCTAGTCTGAATTTAATTTGAAATAAGGGGTTGTAACTCAAATCCCTTTCTGGATGCAACTCTTCTACTAATTTCTCAAAAGGTAAGTCTTGATGCTCGTAAGCATCCCAAGTTACTTGACGTACTCGCCGCAATATTTCTTGAAATGTGGGATTTTGACTTAAATCTGTTCGTAACACCAAAGTATTGACAAAAAAGCCAATTAACCCTTCTAATTCAGCGCGATTGCGATTGGCGATGGGAGAACCAACGACTATGTCTCCTTGTCCAGTATAGCGATACAGCAGTACTTTGAATCCAGCTAGTAGAGTCATGAATAGAGTAGCTCCCTCAGCTTTCGCAATGCTTTTCAATTTATCGCTGATTTCTGATGGAAGCTTAAACGAAACCGTATCAGCTCGAAAACTTTGAACTCTAGAACGAGGAAAATCTGTAGGTAACTGAATTACTGGTAATGTACCACCCAATTGTTGCTTCCAGTAACCAAGCTGCGTTTCTAATACTTCCCCTTGTAACCATTCTCTTTGCCAAACTGCAAAATCGGCGTATTGTATTTCTAATGGTGTGAGAGGAGATGGTAAATTTTGTGAAAAAGCTGCATATAAAGTTGCTATTTCCTTGACTAAAACTTCCATTGACCAGCCATCTGAGATAATATGATGCATGGTCAAAAGAATAACGTATTCTGTTTCATCGAGTTTTAGTAAAGTGACTCGTAAAAGTAAATCTTGCTCTAAATCGAAGGGTTTTCGAGCTTCTTCAATAGCGATTTGCTTAACTTTGGTTTCTTGTTCTGTTTTAGGAATAAATTGAAGATTAATTAGGTTAATAACAAGTTCTCGACTAGGAGATATAACTTGAATTAACTCTTGATCAATAGTTGTAAAATTAGTACGGAGAACTTCATGACGTTGAATAATATTATTAATAACTTGTTGTAAAACTTCTACATTCAACGAACCAGTAAGACGAACAGCTATTGGAATATGATAAGTAGAACTACCGGGTTGTAATTGTTCGAGAAACCACAGTCGTTGTTGAGCAAAAGATAAAGGTATTTTGTTAGTTCGTGAGGTATTGGGGATGGAAGTGACTGTTTTTTGAACAACTAAGTTTGCTTCTTGGAGAAAAGCGATTATTTCAGGTTTACGTGCTTTTAATTCAGCAGTAAGTTCTGGTGTGAGAACTTCATCTGGAGCGCTACAATGCAATTTTGTATTATCTTCGAGCCACAGTTTGACTTCGAGTGAGTGGAGGTGAGCAAGAAATTGTTCTATGTTCATGGGATTTTTTTATTAATATTTGTAGGGTGTGTGACGAAATTTTATTGTCACTTGTTTAATGAATAATTAATTTTGTCGTCACGCACCAATTGATTTAATGCTTGTCGGTTAAAACTAGATCCTCCCTAACCCTCCTTACAAAGGAGGGAACTAAAGCCTCTTGAAATAGCGGGGGGATATAAAGGATGATTATAATTCTATTTGTTTGTGTCTAATTGTAGGGTGTGTGACGACATTGAATTGTTATCGGTTTAAGGAATGAATTAATTTTTGTCATCACGCACCAATTTATTAAGTATGACGGAAATTATAATTCTATTTGTTTGTGTCCATTTTCCGGGTTGTTAGGATTTTTCATTGATTGTATTGTAATTTGTAAGGCTTGAATATGTTCGGCGATCGCCACAATTGTTGGTTTCTCAAAAATAATTCTCAATGGTAAATCTAATTCAAAGATTTGTCGCAAGCGAGAGTTGATTCGGGTAGCTAAGAGAGAATTACCACCCAATTCAAAAAAATTATCGTAAATACCAACTCTTTCTAGTTTTAAAACCTCTTTCCAGATATTAGCAATAGTTTCTTCAGTAGGGTTACGTGGCTGGACATAATCAGCTAATTTTACACCCATTTCATCCAATGCGAGCAAAGAACGTCTATCAATTTTACCGTTTGGTGTCAGTGGTATCGATGCCAAAATTACAAAAGCTGAAGGTACCATATATAATGGTAATTTTGCTTCTAAGAAAGAGCGCAAAGATTTTTGTAATTCTGTCTTATCTATATCTTGATTCGGAACAACATAAGCAACAAGACGTGAATTGTTATTTTGATTTTGATTTTGGTTTTGACTTTGATATTCTTTGGCAATAACTACAGCATTTTTCACTTCCGGGTGTTGCAATAATACAGCTTCAATTTCCCCCAACTCAATCCGGAAACCGCGAATCTTCACCTGATAGTCAATTCTTCCTAGAAATTCAATATTCCCATCTGGCAAATAACGTGCCTTATCTCCGGTTTTGTATAATTTAAAACTACACCTCACCCCGCCTACGGCACCCCTCTCCTTAGTAAGGAGAGGGGATGGGGGTGAGGTTTCATTAAACGGATTTGGAATAAATCTTTCTGCGGTTAAATCGGGACGATTAAGATAACCACGTGCTAAACCATCACCCCCGATGTACAATTCCCCAGCAACTCCAATCGGTACCTGACGTAAATGAGAATCAAGAATGTAAATTTGTGTGTTGTGGATGGGGGTACCGATAGGGATGAGAGAGGGGGAAGAGGGGGTAGTATTTTCTTTTTCAATGCCCAATGCCCCATGCCCCATGCCCAATTCACATTTATAATAAGTTACATCAATTGCTGCTTCTGTGGGACCATAAAGGTTATGTAGTTGAGTATTAAGATGATTAAAGAACCGTTTTTCTAATTCAACTGTCAATGCTTCACCGCTACAAATAACTCTGTTTAGAGAAGTACATGATTCTTTTAATTGCGGTTCTTCTAAGAAAGCTTCGAGCATGGAAGGAACAAAATGCAGGGTGGTAATTTGTTGCTGTTTAATTAAATTTACTAAATATCCACTGTCTTTATGTCCTCCGGGTTTGGCTACTATTAAAGTTGCACCAAATAATAATGTCCAGAAAAATTCCCAAACAGAAACGTCAAAACTAAAGGGTGTTTTTTGCAAAACTCGGTCATCTGTTGTTAGTTGATAAGTTTGTTGCATCCAACACAACCGATTTATTAAGCCACGATGAGTGTTAATTACTCCTTTTGGTTTTCCGGTAGAACCAGATGTATAAATTACATAAATACTATTTTCTAAAGTTGTGTTATTTACAGGATTGGATTGAGGAAATTGAGCAGCATTAGATAAAATTTCTTGAATTTTTTCTTGAGTTAGAACTGTCTTTACTTGAGTTTCTTCCTGGATAAAATTTAATCTCTCGATCGGATAATCTGGATCTAGGGGAACATAAGCACCACCCGCTTTCAAGATAGCGAGGATACTAATTACCATTTCTACAGAACGTTCTAAACAAATACCAACTAAAACTTCTGGTTTAACTCCAATGCTTCCCAGGTAATGCGCTACTTGATTTGCTTTGACATTAAGTTCTTGATAAGTAAGCTTTTCATCTTCAAATATTACCGCAGTTGCATTCTTGTTACGCTCAACTTGTGCCTCAAATAATTCGTGGATACATTGCTTTGGATATTCAGCTTGTGTTGAATTCCATTCTGTGAACAATTGCTGTTCTGCATTAGTTAACAAAGGTAATTCAATCAAAGAATAACCAGAATTATTAGCAATACTTTCTAAGAGAAGATGAAAATGAATTAATAAATTTTCAATTGTATAATTATCAAAGCGATTTGAATCATATTTAATTTTAAAATTAAGCTCATTCGCTGCCGATACCAGCATTGTCAAAGGAAAACTTGTCCATTCAAGGGAATTTACTTTTTCAATTTTCAATCCAGCTTGAGATTGCAATAATGAAGCATCAACTGGATAGTTTTCAAATACTAAAATATGCTCAAACAGCGTGGAACCTCTGGGAATTTCGCTCCAGCTTTGAATTTCTAATAAGGGACTATATTCGTATTGTAATGCTTCTATTTGCTGAGTTTGTAGTTGTTGCAGCCAGTTAATTAAAGATGCTTGGGGGTCAACTTGGACTCTTACTGGTAAAGTATTGATAAATAATCCTACCATTGATTCAGAGCCAGTAAGTGTAGCCGGACGACCGGAACTGGTTGCACCAAAAACGATATCATCTTGGTTACAATAGCGACTCAAAAGGATAGCAAAAGCTCCTTGAATTAAAGTGTTGAGGGTAAATTGATGATTTTTCGCTAAAGTTTTGAGATTATTAGTAATACTAGCTGATAAAGAGATTTCCTTTTGAGTCCAATTGGGTTTTGTTGAAGTTGACGATGATTGTTTTACTTGTAGAATATTTGGTGTAGTAAATCCCTGGAGTTTAGTTTCCCAAAATGTCTTTGCGGCTGATAAATCTTGCTGTCCCAACCAAGCAATGTAATCAGCATAAGGACGAATGTTATAAATTGGTAAATCTACACCTTGATAAAATACTTGATATAGCTGAAAAACTTCTTTCAGAACTAATCCCGCTGACCAACCATCAATAATTAAATGATGTTGTGTCCAAACAAGTTGATAGCGAGTTTCTGTTAACTGAATTAAATTAATACGGAACAAAGGAGCAATTTTGAGGTCAAAACTCTGCTTTCTATCCTCCTCCAGAAAATCTTCTAACCTTTGCTGTTGTTCTGATATTGAAAATTCCCGCCAATCTTGCTCTTGCCAAGGTAAATCTAAAACTTTATATACTACTTGAAAAGGGCGATCGCGTTTTTCCCAACGAAAAGCCGTGCGTAATATAGAATGTCGTCTAAATACTTCTTCCCAAGACTTTTGAAAAGCGATTACATCTGTTAACCCATCAACAGTAATACAAACCTGGGGTACATAAGCACCAGCATCCGGTGCAAGCAAACTGTGAAATAGTATACCTTGCTGCATCGGTGAGAGGGGATATATATTTTCAATATTTTTTTGTTTATCCATCTTCTAATAGAGGAGTAATGAGTAGAGGAAGAAAAGCAGATGCATTACCTTGGCTATAGAATTTAATTTATAAGCTTAGAAAAATATACGAGTGAAAGATTAAATTTTCAAGCATAATTTACTCTTAATCAGCGATATCATATTACAATTCCTGAAAATCAGCGAATTTACTTATGGAAATCAGCCTTTCATTTCAGAATATACAAGAACTCTGTCATACGGTTGGAAATTCCTTGGGTGCTGCTTATCACCAAGATAAAAATGAGCAAATTTGGCAACTTCCACCCCAGTTAGCAGATGGAACGGTGCGACGATTGGAATTACGTCCTGGTTTGGAATTATTGCTGCACAATCATGTTAACCGAGAACCGATTCGATTTTTAACTGATTATCAAATGCAACCAATTTTTTCTTGTGATTTCTGGTTAGCAGGACAAGAACAAATTACCATGCATCAATTTAATGAAGAATTTATATTTGGTGCTGGACAAAGTCGGTTAGCTTTTGTACCAAGTTTTTCCGGAATAGCAGCCCAACCAATGGGACAAATTACCTACATAGAAATTAATATTACTCCAGAAACGCTAAAAAATTTTGTTGATGAATCTTTAGGAGAGATACCACTTCAGTTACGTCAAATATTGCGAGGAAAATACCCTAAAAAATATTTTCAACCAGCACAGATGTCATCAACAATGTTAGTTGCTGCTAATCAAGCGTTTAGTTGTCCTTACAGGGGAGCTAATAGACGTTTGTATTTAGAAGGTAAAGCATTGGAATTAATCGCTGGATACTTGGAACAATTATCTACTGATATTAAAGAAATTAATAATTCTCAAGTGATTAAAGCAGGAGATATAGAGCGAATTTATCAAGCAAGGGAAATTCTTTTTAATAATTTAGAAACTCCCCCATCACTAATTAATTTAGCCCGTCTTGTAGGTTTAAATGACTACAAATTAAAGCAGGGTTTTCAACAGGTTTTTGGGACAACAGTATTTGGTTGTTTGCAACAGCAGCGTTTAGAAAAAGCCAAAATCTTATTAGAAGATTCTACCCTTAACGTCACTGCGTTCGCGAAGCGCATGCCGAAGGCTTATCGCGCAACGAGTAGGATATGCAAGTCCGAGTTCTTTCCATCGTGCTTTCAAGAAGCATTTTGGTTTCAGTCCCCGGAGCAGAAGGGTTTCTTGAGCGTCCGCAAAAAATCCGTTTGGGACACAAGAAAATCCGTCTGGGACAGGTTACTATCCTTCAAATCCTCTAAAATTTGATGTATCTTCTTAAAAAAGATTCTCAGTAATCAATTGTACATCATTATTCAATTAATAGAGTTTTTGTGAGGAGTAATAATGACCTACGCAGATGGATTCGCTTATAAAAAATTAAGTCCAGTATTAAGGTTTATATTATTATCGGGTGCTGCTTGGGTATTAAGTACAAATGTAGTTTTGGGTACAGAAGTATCGTCTCAAACGACACGTTTAGATTCCCAGAAAAGAGAAAGAACTGAGACTTCTTTATTCGCGCAAGCATCTACTAATACAAATAGTATAAGTAATCTTAAAATTATTAAAGTTACTAACATTAAAGTTAATTCTACTGATAAAGGATTAGAATTAATTTTAGAAACTTCTCAAGGGAAACAGTTACAAGTTACAAATAATAGTGACGGTAATAGTTTTATTGCTGATATCAATAATGCTCAACTGGGTTTAAATGATGGTGATAGATTTACTCAAGAAAAACCAGTTGCAGGAATAACTGAAATAACAGTAATAAATAAAGATGCAAATACAATTAGAATAACGGTGACTGGTGAAAACGGAATACCACAAGCAGAGTTATTTGATAGTAATCAAGGTTTAATTTTTGGCTTTAAACCCGCAGTTACATCCCTAAATCAAGCACCAGCAGCAACTGAGGAAAAACCAGAACAAACCCCTACATCACAACAGAACGAAGATGTCATTGAACTAATTGTTACTGCTCAAAAGACTCCAGAAAATCTTCAAGATGTACCTATCAGTATTACTGTTCTTGATCGGGATCAACTTGAAAGTGCTGATGTTAGATCTTTTGATGACGTTGCGAAAAATACCCCTAACTTTTCAGTTTTTGGTAGCGGAACAAATCGTCTCTCACCTTTCTACAGCGTGCGTGGTATTAGTAATTTCAATGCTTTCTCTAGAGATGGAGTTGGTATTTATGTAGATGATGTTCCTTACGATTTAGGTGCTTTTCTAAATTTAGGCTTCAATGATTTAGAAAGAGTGGAAATATTAAGAGGACCTCAAAATACTCTTTATGGTAGAAGTTCTCTTGGTGGTGTTATTAATGTCGTTACCAGAAAACCTACTAATGAATTTGAGTTGAAAAACAGTATTAGTTACGGTAACTATGACACTTTCAAAGCTCAGACAAGTATCAGCGGTCCTTTAGTTGAGGATAAGCTATTTTTCCGTCTTTCCGGTGATTATACAACCAGAGATGGTTATGTACGCAATACATTTTTAGATAGAGATGTAGATGGAGGTTCGGGAGGAAATAGTCGAGTCAAATTGCTGTGGACACCTTCACCAGATTGGGAAGTCTCATTCAATGCTTCCTTTGATGATTATCGGGAAGGAGCTGCTCCTTATGTTTTGCTCAATCAACCAGATCCTTCAGAGACAGAGCTAGATTTTAATGGTTTTACCAACATAGTAAATAATGCTCAATCGTTGAAAATAGCTTACGACAAGCCAGATTTCCGATTCACCTCAATTACAACCAACCGTTTTTCTAACCAAAAAGCCGCATATGATAGCGATGCTACTACTGCAGATGGTGAAATTAATGCACCAGATTTTACCTCAAAGTTGTTCAGTCAAGAATTACGGTTCCAATCTCCCGAATCAGCTGACAAACTAAAGTGGATATTTGGTGGTTATTTTGAATCATCCAAATTTGAGAATAATCGTCCCTTTATTTACGGTGCTGATTCCCTAGCGCTAGGGTTTCCTTTTCCTGCTGGGGAAAATAAGGTAGATGTCGAAAGTGATACTAAAACTTATGCAGTTTTTAGCCAAGTCAGCTATAAACCCATCGAACGTCTGACTTTAACCACAGGATTGCGCTATGAATCTACTAATAGCAAAATAGATGCGACTGAAACCTTTACTTCTACAGATGGTTCCTTGGTAATACCGCTTCTATCCATACAGGATGTTGAGAAAAATGGAGACGCTTTATTACCTAGATTTGTCGCTGAATACAAATTAACTCCCAACTTGATGACATACGGTAGCATTTCTCGGGGTTATCGACCAGCAGGAGCTAGTTTCCAACCAATTAGTGAAGATACAGCCGTTTTTGATGCGGAAACTTCTTGGAACTATGAAATAGGTTTAAAATCCTCTTGGTTAGATAATAAATTAAATGTCAACCTAGCTTTGTTTCAGAACTCTGTAAATAACTTCCAATTTCCTAGTATTAGCGGAGGTAATGTTGTCATTGATAATGCTGATATCAACGTTACTGGAGCAGAATTAGAAGTGAGAGCAACTCCTGCAACAGGATTAGATATTATTGGTGGTTTAGGTCTGGTTAACTCTAGATTTAAAAACGGTAACGACATTTTTACGGGTCAAAGTTTGGAGGATAATAGAACTACCTTTTCACCAGATTTGACCTATAATTTAGCAATTCAATATCGTAGTCTTGGAGGTTTATTTGGAAGATTAGAATTAGCAGGATTTGGTACTACTTATTTTGACGACCTTAATACTATCAAACAAGACCCATATGCACTAGTTAATGTTCGTGCGGGATATGAATTCAAAAAATATGGAATTTATCTATTTGCCAATAATATCTTCAATACCGAGTATGTAACTCAAGTATTTGATGGTATCGCTGGACGCTATGGTACATACGGTGCTCCATCTACTTATGGCGTTCAATTTACGAGTAGGTTTTAAGATAAAGTTTGCTAATTGATTAACGAAATCAAGCAAATTCTTATCTTTACCTCTCTATGCATCCTCACACTTTTATGAAATAAATTTTCTGTAATTAATTTATTAATTTGGAGGAATAAAATTATGCTGACAATTAACGATAAAACATGGCCAATAGTTTACGTTAATTTTGATGGAGTGCGAACTCTTGAAGATGTACAAGAATATTTGCAAAACTTTGAGAATTGGCTGTCTCGTGAAGAACAATTTAGCTTAATTATTAATCAAACTAACGCTGAGCTAGCTGATAGTAATAGTTCAAAAGAAGTTAAGAAAATAGAAATGCAATGGATTAATGAAAATAAACCTCGCATTGCTAAATATTGCTCCCATATTGCCATGGTAGTAGATTGGGATGAGATGCTAAATAAAATGCAACCAATGGCACCTAAAGTAGTCGAACAAATGTTTGGTTGTTCAGGTCAAGCTTTTGGTAGTATCCAAGAAGCTGAAGATTGGATTGAAGAACAGAAAAATTAAGCCAAATAGTCTGAGGTGCTAGCGCTTGCAGCACCTTTAATTAATCATGAAATCAAACTAGAAAAGTAATAAAAATTATGACTGCGAATAACTCTCCTAGTATCTTTCCATTATTAGCACCTCATAAAAACCAATTCATCGCTAGTACTTTACTGACTATTCTTGCTACAGGAATGGGGTTGGTTCCCTTTATTTTGGTTTATCTAATTGCTACTGCTTTGATTAATCCACCAATTGACCAAGTATATATTTGGAAACTCGTTATTATCAGTTTCATAGTTGTTGTAACTCGGTGGAGTATTTTATGGATTAGTGGTGTGATATCTCATATTGCTGCTTATAAAATTTTATATGACTTAAGAATTAAACTTTCAGAAAAACTGAGTACACTAGCTCTGGGATATTTGAATTCTCGTACTACTGGTACTCTACAAAAAATAATGAATGAAGATGTAGAATATCTCGAATTAACCATTGTTCATGGTATACCTGAAGGAATAGGCTTAATTACTACTTTTCTTGCTACTTCTATTTATTTATTTACCGTTGATTGGCGAATGGCTTTAGCAGCATTAGGAGCCTTACCAATTACATTTCTGAGTCAATTTTTATTATTTAAAGATTTACAGCCAATTACAGAAAAATTCTTCTCGCTCAAAGATGTGATGAACTCCAATATTATTGAGTATGTACAAGGAATGCCGGTAATTAAGGCTTTTACTCAAACCACTGAATCCTTTACAAAGTTTAAAGATGCTGTCAAAAAATACCAGGATTATCAAGTATTTTGGACAAAAATATCTTTATTTCCAATGTCTCTATTTACGATTAGCATTACTGCCAATATTATTTTTATCTTACCATTAGGTATTTGGTTGATAAATAAAGGTACTCTCTCAACTCCTAATTTTATTCTTTTCTTACTATTAGGAATAGGTCTTTGCGCTCCTTTAATCAAACTCTTATATACAGTTAGAACTGTCGTACAGACTCAAGAAGGGATGAAAAGGATTTTTGAGATACTAAATCAACCAGCTATCCCAGAACCTCAACAATCAAATATTCCAAAAAATTTAAATATAGAATTCAAGGATGTTTATTTTTCCTATAATCAAAAAGAAATATTACATGGTGTGAATTTAAAAATTCCCCAGGGTGGTATTACAGCATTAGTCGGACCATCAGGTTCGGGTAAAACTACTATCGCTCGTTTAATTGCTCGTTTCTGGGATGTTGATTCTGGAGAAATTTGTCTTGGTGGTATTAATATCAAAAACCTGAAAACAGTAGATTTAATGTCAAAAATTGCTGTTGTTTTTCAAGATGTGATTTTATTTAATGACAGTATTTATGAAAATATCCGTATGGGTAATCATAATGCAAATCAAGAAGCGGTAATTGCAGCAGCAAAAGCTGCTCGTTGTCATGAATTTATTGAGGCAATGCCTAACGGTTATGAAACAATTGTTGGAGAAAAAGGTGCAAAATTAAGTGGTGGACAAAAACAAAGAATCTCTATTGCTCGGGCAATTTTGAAAGATGCTCCAATAATTATTTTAGATGAAGCGACTGCTTATATAGATCCAGAAAATGAAGCCCAAATTCAAGAAAGTATCAACACATTAATCACAAATAAAACATTACTGATTATTGCTCATCGACTCTCAACAATTACCTCAGCAGAGCAAATCATTGTAGTAAATGAAGGTAAAATTGATGGTCAAGGTAAGCACGAAGACTTACTTAATAGGAACTATCTGTACCAAAAAATGTGGAAAGCCCACGAGACTGCACAAAATTGGACTTTCAAATCATAAAATACCGATTAGAAATAATTTTCAATTCATTTAATTTTACTGAAAAAACTCATCATGACTAACAATATATTTGATTTAGCCCCCCAGAGAAAATCTTTAGCTATTCGGGGAATAGTACTGCAAGTGATTTCTTCTATATTCGCAGCAGCTCCTTATTATTTCGTTTATATCATCCTCAAAGAATTATTTGAAAAATCAATTGATATTCAACGGGCTTTATTATTAACAGGAGCGACTGCTCTATGTCTTATATTACAAGGAATTTTTCTGTATTTTGCTAACTCTATTAATTTTGTCAATGGTATCCAAATGATTGGCGATTTACGTTTGCAATTAGGTAATCATATCCGTAAATTACCTATGGGATTTTTCAATTCCAAGCAAGTTGGTGATTTAAACGTACTTATGACTGATGATATGTGTAAAATAGAGGATGTTCCTAGTGTAGTTTATCCCAAAATTGTTAGCGCACTAGCAACACCTATCTTTATTGCCGTGTTTCTTTTCTTGATTGATTGGCGTTTAGCTTTAGCGACTATTGCTGGTTTTCCTATTGCAATTGTAATTTATTTTAGCAATCAGAAGTTACTTAAGAAATTAACCAAATTACAAAAAAAATCTTTAGTAGAAGCCAACTCTCGAATGATTGAATATATTCAAGGACTTCCTGTTCTGAAAGCATTCAATCAAACCGGAGCTAGATTTAAAAAATTAGAAACAGCTTTACATTCTTATAAGCAAGCTAATATTAATTTAGTAAATCAGCTAGCAACCCCTTCAATTGCTTTTTCTGGTTTCTTGGAATTAGGTTTTGTTGTCATCATTATAGTTGGAACTTACACCATGTTTGGTGGAGTGATAACGACTTCTACTTTCTTACTATTTCTTGTAGTAGGTTTACGATTTTACGAACCCTTATCTGAACTATTTGAACTTTCTAGTATGACAAGATTCATGGATGTGGCTTTAGAACGAGTAATTGAAATATTCAATCAGCCGCAATTACCTGAACCAAATGAATCATATCAACTAAATTCATTTGATATTGAGTTTAAAAATGTTGATTTTAGCTACGAAAAATTAAATGTATTGCAATCAATTAATTTTCAGGTTCCACAAAACACTGTAACTGCTTTGGTTGGTCCTTCTGGCTCTGGTAAGACTACAATTACAAATTTGATAGCTCGATTTTGGGAAGTGGATGATGGGGAGATTTTGGTTGGTGGTCTAAATATTAAAAATATAAAAATTGACGAACTTTTATCTAAAATTAGTATTGTATTTCAAGATGTTTACTTATTTAGTGACACCATTTTGAATAATATTAAATTTGGCAAACCTGATGCAACTTTTGAAGAAGTTATTTCGGCAACTCAAGCTGCTCAATGTCATGAGTTTATTACTAATTTACCTGATGGTTATGAAACCGTGATTGGAGAAGGTGGAACAAGTCTTTCCGGAGGTGAAAAGCAGCGTGTATCTATCGCCAGAGCAATTTTAAAAGACGCTCCCATAATCTTATTAGATGAAGCAACAGCTTCAGTAGACCCAGAAAATGAACTTTTAATTCAACAAGCTATCAATTCTTTAGTAGAATCTAGGACTTTAATAATTATTGCTCATCGTCTTTCTACTATAACTTCAGTTGACCAAATTATAGTTATAGATAATGGCAAGGTAGTAGAAAAAGGGAAACATGAGGAATTAATCAGAAATGCTGATGGATTATATAATAGACTGTGGAATTCCCAACAAAAAGCCAGACAATGGAAACTAAATATAGAATAATTTAGGAATCCGGTTTTATTTTTTTTATTATTTGTGTGGGGAGGCAAGAGGCAAGAGGCAAGAGGATTATAAAATATTAAGGTGTGCTGGGTTATTTTCAATTTTCAATTAGGATTGATATATATTGAATTTTAGATATTAATCATCAGCAAAAACACAAATTTAACTGTCATCAATGACCCAAAAGTTGAACAAGTTTTACAACTATCAAAACTGCTTTAGAAGCAGGAGTCACATCAATTTTAGCTGATGGCTCTATGCATTCCTTTGAAGAAAATCTTGCTTTCACCACCGAAATGACGATTCTAGCCCATGATAATGGTTCTACAGTCGAAGCAGAGATAGGCAGAATTAGCGGTACAGAAGATGGAATGACTGTTGCCGAAAAAGAAGCAAAAATGACCAACCCCTACCAGGTAAAGCAATTCGTAGTTTCTCCCGGTGAATAAAAAATTCCCATCCTCGTTACTTCCGGCAGATTGGGAAATATCAAGTATCTTAATTAGCATAATATTATTGATAATTATTCATAATTATTATAATTATCAGAAAATTAGAAAATAAGTATAAATAGAAATAATTAAACGGACTTACTCTTATCCCGCTCTATGATTACTGGCTAAAAATTTCTCCTTCACAGCCTCCCTAACTCCCTCTATCCAAGGATTAGGCAATCTTTACCGAAAAAGGAAGTAATAACGAGAGATTCTACTTCGAGTCGCAATAATTGCAAAATTAATAAATCTTAATGCAAAAATAATTGATAATTTTTATCATTTAATTTAAACTTTTATTAGAGATAATTTCATTTAGTCTCAGTTAATCTCGTTAAGAAAATGATTCCTAAGCGTTTGCTGATGGGATAAAGCATTCAGGACTTACGTAAGTGCGTGACATCACAAGCCTGATTAATACGTTGAAAATTAGTCGAAGTGTCACAGCACCTTACAAGAAAAATATGCTAGTTGCGTAAGTCCTAGCATTTAAAAACATTAACCTTCTAATAGGAGATTGTGATATGTCAGGTACAACTGGAGAGCGTCCCTTATCCGACATTGTTACCGATCCACAGTTTTGGTTACTCCACGTTGTTAATTTTCCGGCTGTGTTTATATCAGGATGGTTGTTTGTTAGTACAGGGCTTGCCTATGATGCTTTTGGTACACCTCGACCTGACCAGTATTATGGATTAGAGCAAAGAAAAGCTCCCATCGTAGAAAATCGAGTTGATGCAAAGCAACAGCTTGATGAATATTTTCAAGAACAGTTTACGGGTTCAGCACCGCCACTTGACTAGAGCTTGCTGAAAAAGCCTATTCCAGCACAAACCAGGGGAGCAGGGTTTGAAAAAGCTCTCGGGAGCAGGGGAAGCGGGGGAGGCAGGGGAAGAAACACTTTCATACAGCATACTTGAGGTTGCTGAACTAGATTAAAACGGGCATCCTTGCCCGTACCACAAGAGTTATAAAAATTATTCTGTACCTGATTTAATTGCAAGCTGCTGTAGATGTTGATGAAATTTTTTCATTGAGACTGCCTTTCTTGCTAAATCAGGACGGGAGCAATTGTCACAAGATTTAGGTGGTGCCGTACATTCATTGCCTTATTATTGGCTTAACAATCAGTCAGTGTACAAGCACTCTACAAGGAAAAGGCGGGGCCGTCCTATAAATGTAAACGAAGATTTTGAAGGAGATTTAAGACAATGACAGCTAATGTTTCTAACCAATCTAATCAGCCACAAATACAGTATCCCATCTATACCATTCGATGGTTAGCAATCCATGCCTTGGGAGTGCCTACAGTATGGTTTTTGGGAGCAATTAGTGCAATGCAATTTATCGTCCGTGACCCTGACAAGCCGATTACATTTGGAATTTTTGGGTTCGATTCACCAGTATTAATAGTATTGTTGCCACTAATTTTTTCTGTTATTTGGAATGCGATCAACTTTGGTAAGCCTACTATTCAAGAAATTCAAAAGTTCTTTAGAAGCTAAAGTATTCGTTGTTTTAAAAACAGTTTTCAACGACTCTCAAGTATTCAACCAGTAAGGGATTACTCTCTCTTCCCGGTGGGAAATTACTGGTGTTGAGTGAAGGGAAAGAGGGAGGAGTAAGGGATTTCTCGCAAAATAAAATAACCCATCATATTGATTGCGCTCGGTGCTGAGGAGCCGAGGAGTCGAGGAGAAAAATTTTTACATTTTTCAACGATACGGGATAATTTATTTCTTGGTGTTCCCTAAACTACTCCTTAATTCTGATTCCGTTTCCGATTTAACCATCCCGTTAGAATAGCCAAACCAAACATACCTAACAAAGCAAGTCCAAGCATCCATTTTCCTTGAGCAAATATACCTGCACCCAAAGCTACAATCGGAGGAGTGGAAACCACTATGCCTAGAATTAAAGCTGGAATAAATTTACGCCAGGGCATTTGCGTAAGTCCGACGGCATAACAGACAAAATCAAATAATCCGGTCATCAAAAACCCGGCTACTAAAAATATATTATTTTCTAGATGTTTCGAGGCTAGGGAATTAACTTGACCCATAAACCTTTCGCCGACAAATCTTTGTACAATGCCACGACCATAACGTTTGGCAATGTAAAAATTTAAACAACAGGCTGCAAAATCGGCAATGAAAATTATAATGATTGCTTTCCAAAAGCCAAATAAAGTACCTGCTAAGACTGAATAAGCTGTACTGGGAATTGCCGGAATCACAATGCTTACGGTTCGCAGCAACAATAAAGCAAAAGGTGCCCAAATCCCTAACTTATCCACATTGGCACGAATTTGCTCAATTCCGACTCGATTCACAAAGGCGATCGCCACCACAAGAGCAATTACTATACAAAATAATCCCAAAATGTCAATCCATTTTCTGCGTTGGGATGAGGATTTTGGTTCGTTTTGATCGGGTGATAAGTCTTTGGTATCGGGTGGATAGTAAAGTTCATCTTTGAGAATCCAGCCAGTTTCTTGTTGTAGATAAGCATGGGTACTCATCCCCAGCTTTTTGGCTGAAGCAGCAACGGCTTTATAATCAAGCCCTAATAAGTCACAAAGCTCGCGCTGACGGATTCCATTTCGTTCCTGCATGGATTGAGGATAAAATTTGCATCAATGTTATTTACTATAAATATTACCAAAAAGATTTCATCCTTGAGGTAAATTTTATTTACTAACAACATCTTTTATAGCTCTCATTGCTGAGATAATCGCTCCTTGAATCCAGCTTCTATCAAGAGAACAATGTTCTCCTGCAAAGAATAAGTTCCCTTCGGGAGAAATAGTGTCTTCATAATAATTAATAACATCTCCAGGCTTTTGAATACAAAATGCTCCGACCGCCCATTCATATTCATCCCAAAACATTGAAGCACTATCATCCACCATACCTTTTTTCAGAATTTCTGGATGGAAATTAGCGATGGTATTTTTCACAACTTCTTCTCTTTTTTCATGAGATAAAGTACCTAATCTTCTTGCATCTACACCCCAAGAATAACTACCAAGTAAAACACCAGGTCCTTTGCTAACATTTTCATCAATTACTTCTCTTTCATATTGTATAAATGAAGTATGTAATCCCTTATTCTTACTCCTTTTACGAATACTTACAGGTCTAAAATTATCAGATGGATAATAAATGGCTCGATTAATTAAATCTGTTTGGGAACCACCACCCACGATGTTATATTTAGTTTCCCAAAATCTTTCTTTACAGTGAAGTAATACTTTTATTGAAGAAGCGTAACTTAAATTTCTGATTGCTCGATTTTTACTTTCACTTAATCCAATTAATTCAATTCTTCTTAAAACAGGAAAAGGAATAGTGCAAATTACATAATCGCAATCAATTGATATTATGTTTTTTTTATCTTTAGTATTTCTCAGGATAATTTGAATGTTTTTATCTTGTTTTTTAATAGAAATTACTTCTTGATTGTAGATAATAGTATTTTCAGGTAACTTAGAAGCTAAAGTTGTAGGTAATTTATCAAAACCACCAATTATTTCATCTGCGGAGCCATCTTGATTAGACTCGCGAGGTTTGAGAGAAGTTTCATCCCGCAGAAATAATGTCAGAGCATCGTCCCACCTAACTTCTAATCCGGTTATTGCACCAATTAAATCTAAAGTATCTTGGCTGTCAACAAAATTTTTGAGATAATCAATTAAAGTTAATTTCTCTAGCTCTTTGATTTTTTGGGTGATTGGTCCACAACTAAATAATGCTTCCAAATCAGCTTTGTTCGACTCAATTTCACAGAGTAAAGAATCTAGTGGACTACCTAGTAGAACCTTTAAATTTTCACCATTAGCAATTGCTCTGTTGATTTTTTCTCTTTCTCCCAGACTTAAATTGAAATTAGGAATTAGTTTCTCTAAAACTTCACTATGCTTACTACTAATTCCTTTGATATAATAAAAACCATCATCATCGTGATTATCAACAAATTTACGAAAATCTAATTTACATACTTCCTTAGCATAATATCTAGTATGGTCGTGACTTTGAGGAATTCTCATAGCACCTAACTCATGATATTGTCCATCAGAAAATCTTTTTGTCCAAACTCTACCACCTACTCTTGAACTAGCTTCATAAATAGTTACTTCATGACCTAGTCGAGATAATTCATAAGCAGAGACTAAACCAGCCATTCCAGCACCAAGAATGACTATTTTTTTGCGTTGTTTACCCCAATCTAAGTCTTCAATCTCATATAATTTACTTTCAATTGGTTCAAATATCCCGTGCATTATTTTATTTGTTTTATCTGTTACACTTATGTACGATGTATATTTTAATGGGATTTTCATTTGAAGAGCGAGAGTAATTTATACTTTTGGTGAACAGTATCGATATTAGGGTTAGTAATTTCTTCCAGAAGCTGGGATTGTTTCCCTACAATACGTTTCGCTCGCAATGAAAAATTATCATGGAAGCATCCCACTTTTTTAAACGTCATTGCGAGCGAAGCGAAGCAATCGCACGGACTCGTTTTTAGCTAGAAATTTTGCGATTGCTATGTCCTAACGGACACGCTCCGCTAACGTCGTTCCTCCACCCTTCGGGAAGTTACTCTCCAGTTAAAAAATACAGCAGATTGCAGCTAATTATCATTGCTTAAGTCTTGTTTATTTTACTTTCAAAAATTGTGGGATATATAATCGGCATCAATTTATCAAGAGTTAAACCAATCATTTTAGTACCGTTAGCATAATGCCACAATTGTTCAATTTCATGGACATTATTGTTTTGTACTGCTTTGAGTTGTTGCCAAATTTTATTATTCTGAAATTGCTCGGATAAACTAATTTTTCCTGAAGAATATGTTTGAACAAAAATTATATCGGGATTGACTGACAAAATTTTTTGCAGCGAAACATTTGTTAAACCTGGTTCCATATTGTAGCCCTTAGGTTCCAACCAGGGATAATGACTAAATTGTTGAATAATGCTACCAAAAGTTCCAATATTTGTTTCAATAATAAATTTACCACTCAAACGATTAATCCTTGAACCTCCCATAAATAGCACTGTTTTGTAAGCCGATTTAGGAATAATATTGCGATACATTTTCAAACGTGTCTGAAAATTCGCAATCGCAATTTCTGCTCTATCAACTCGATTCGTTAAGTAAGCAATGTTCCGCAATCTTTGTAATGCAGCATTATACCCATTTCCACCCATAAGATACAGTGGGATTTCACGACCAAAAAGTTTGCGATAAAATCGATGGGGAAACGTCCAACCAATGACTAAATCTGGTTTGAGACTGCGGACAGCTTTGATATTGGGAATCATCCAGGAACCTAAAGGTACAAATTTTTGAGCTAAATCACCATAAAACTCTGGTTTATCTGCAATACCTTTTGTAAGATACCCAACAGGTTCTAAGTCTAATTCTCGCAAAATATCTAAACCTGATGATGTTAAACAAGCAATACGTTTTGCTGGTTGAGCAAGTTTGATTTCCACCCCAGTAAAATCAACTGTACATAGCTCACTCATATTGTCTTCAGAATTTACTTTGAGGATTATTAAATAATTGTAGAATTTGATAACAAACTTTTTTCAATAGTTCTTGAGCTTCTGATTTCGGTTTAGATGCTCCCGAAAATTCCCAAGATTCAATAGTGGAAAATTGCCATTGCTCTTGTAATGCCTCATAACCTGAAAGCTCTATTTCTACAGCTTTATAAGCTTCCTGCTCTAAGTCTCGATGAATTTTAACCTGCATCAAGATGCTACGACACTGACAGGAACAATTAGGATTGCCAAAATGAAAGCCAATATCAATAGAGTTAGGATCGTTGAATTGTTTAGTTTCATCGTTTTTAGCCCAAGGTTTTAAATCAGCAAAGCATTCGGGGAACTCCGATGTAAATAAATACACGATAGCTTCTATCTTACTAATCATCGTTAAACTTTTGATTTGCTCGAAAGCATTCACGTTTACTTACTCCTTAAAACTAGATATTTGACACCAGGTAATACGAAAGAAAGTATATATTTCTCCATATCTCAGCTACGCTGTTAATCTGACAACTATCGTTATCCCTATAGGTTCTGATTTGAAAGTAACCTCACCACGCCACTTGCTCGGTGCGTGTTCCTCCGCAACGCAGTGGCTCCCCTTCCCCTCTCCAAAGCATCGGAGAGGGGTGTCCGTTCGCGCAGCGTGTCCGAAGGACATAAGGAGGGGGTGAGTGAGGTCATTATTGATGGTGAATTTTTTTCCGAAGGGACTACCTTCTGAAATTATTGGCAATTCCCACAATACAACCTGATAAGGCTATCCTAAAATTATTGAGAAATAATTTCAACAGTTGTGATATATTATTTTTTAAGTAAAAGATTTAAGGAAACATTCCATTATGATAAGCAAGTACTCAGAAGAATTAAGAAATACCGCTAAAGCTATGGTTGCTGAGGGCAAAGGTATTTTGGCTATGGATGAGAGTAATGGGACTTGTAATAAGCGTTTTGAAAAGCTAGGTATCGCAGCAACAGTCGAGAATCGCCGCACTTATCGCGAATTAATTTTAACTGCTCCCGATCTGGGCAAATATATTA
Organism: Richelia sp. UBA3308; assembly: GCA_002361335.1. Classification (GTDB taxonomy): domain Bacteria; phylum Cyanobacteriota; class Cyanobacteriia; order Cyanobacteriales; family Nostocaceae; genus Rivularia. The sequence goes on along the minus strand of DESS01000341.1, from coordinate 3,461 downwards.
GCGGAGCGATTTTATATGATGAAACTATTCGTCAATCAACAGCAAATGGTGTATCTTTCGTCAAAGTGATGCAAGATTCTGGAATGATTCCTGGAATCAAGGTAGATACCGGTGCTAAAGATTTAGTCCTACGTAATAACGAAAAGGTAACAGAAGGTCTAGATGGTTTGCGCGATCGCATTGCCGAGTACTATAAAATGGGTGCGCGTTTTGCGAAATGGCGTGCTGTAATCACCATTGGAGAAGGTATTCCCAGCGATGGTTGTATTGAGGCTAACGCTCATGGTTTAGCTCGTTATGCTGCTTTATGTCAGCATGGTGGTTTAGTACCAATTGTTGAGCCTGAAGTATTAATTGATGGCAACCATACCATCGAACGTTGTTATGAAGTGACAGAAAAAACCTTGCACGAAGTATTTCGTCAGTTAGCTGTACAGAATGTTGCCTACGATCAAATGATTCTTAAACCCAGTATGGTTATTTCTGGTGCAGACTGTGCTGTGCAAGCAAATGTAGAACAAGTAGCTACAGAAACAATTCGCTGTTTACTAAATACCGTACCTCCTGCTGTACCGGGAATTGCTTTCTTATCTGGGGGACAAACTAAAGAGAAATCCTCAGCACATCTTAACTATATGAATGCCAATTTTAGGTCTCAATTTCCTTGGAGAGTTACTTTCTCTTATGCTCGTGCTATTCAACAACCAGCATTAGACTATTGGCGTGGTAATACTGCTAATGTGGCTGAGGCTCAAAAACTTTTGGTACAAAGAGCGAAGTTAAATAGTGCTGCTAGTGGAGGTACTTACAGCGAAGAAATGGAAAAGCAACCTGCATTAGTATAGACTTTGTAGATTAAAGACTAGTTGGTGCAAGCTAATTTTCCATAAATATATCCTCCTTAATCATAAGCGGTGAAGGGTAAATTGATTACTCATTACCGCTTTCCTGGAACGTGAAGGGGTATTGTTGCAAGATTCTACGCTTCTAAGTACTGCGATCGCGCGAAAAATAGGATACCCTAGTCCAAAGTTATAGCGGTTTTTATTCAAATGACAACCACTATATAGTAATTACTTCTACAAATCATCTAAAATATCATCCAATTCATCTTGATTTAATTCCATTTGTGGAAAGTCCGAAGGTGTATAACCACCAATTTCATTGCAGCAAATTTGAATCAAATTACGCAAAGCTGATTTATATTGTTCGGTAAGATTAATAATCGTATTTTGATGGTGAACTGCTTGAGAATAAATCCAATCAAGTCGTAATTTACCTGCGCTAATAATACTATTAATTTCGATCAAAATATCTCTATTACCGCATTTGCTCCGAGCTACACCTGTAGATTCTGTTGCTGGTTTGACAAAGGATGATTCTGTGAAAAGTCCATCAACTTGACCTAAATAATTAAACCGAATTTGAGGAGTAATTCTACTAAGCTGTGTTTGTATTTCTTGATTACCTAAATAGCGTAAAATACCATAATCAATTCCTCGGTTGGGAATTTGGCGTAGTTGTTCTTTAATAATTTTAAGAGCAGATATTATTTCTTTTTGTACATCTTTTATTTCACCCAAATCCAGGTACACTGGAAACATGGTAGTAAACCATCCTACAGTACGAGATATATCTATTTCATTAAATAAATCTTCTCTTCCGTGTCCTTCTAAATCAATTAGTAAGTGTTTTTCACTCGTCCAGTTTTCAAAAGTTTGTACCAGTGCTGTTAGCAATACATCATTAATTTGGGTTTGGTATGCTGTGGGTACTTGTTGTAGTAATTTTTGTGTTTCTTCAACGGTGAAAGTAATTGAAACTGTATCTGTCGTCGCAACAGTATTATTTCCCTGTGGATAATCTACTGGTAAGGAAATTTTTGGAATTTTACAGACATTTTGCCAGTATTCTAATATTTTTTGAGACATTTGAGACTGAGCATAATTATGTAGAGAATTAGCCCAAACTTTAAAAGATGTGGTTTTCGGTGGTAATTGAATTTTTTGACCTGAATTGAAACTAGAACTTAATTGTTCCAAAATAGTTTGTAAATCAGATAGAAGAATTCGCCAAGATATTCCATCGATAACTAAATGATGAATTACAAACAGCAAGCGATTGGATTTTTCATTACCTAATTGGAAAAATCCTACACGTACTAATCCCGTTGCGAGATTAAGACTGGTTTGTAATTGTGTTGCTGTTTTAGTTATTGTTGATTTTTGCTGTTCTTCGTTTAAAGCTGATAAATCAAATTGAAATAATGGAATTTGCTCATTTATATAATTATCTACATCAGCATTAATTTGTTGTACACCAGATTCTATATTTCTAAATTGCAAACGCAATGCGTCATGATGTACTAAAAGCTTCTGTATACTTTGCTCAATCCATGTAAACGGAATCGATTTATCAATCTCAAGCATTATTGATTGATTCCAGTGATGAGAATCGACTAAATTTTGAGCAAAAAACCAATATTGAATTGGTGTTAGCGGTACAATACCAGTTACATTTCCTTGTTCTGCATTTACAGAAACAGTATCCGCTACCGCTGCTAATTCGGCAATAGTTTGATGTTGAAATACTTGCTTGGGTAATAAACGTAAACCCGCTTGACTTGCTTTAGCAATTACCTGTATTCCTAATATCGAATCACCACCCAACTCAAAGAAATTATCGTAAATTCCCACCGATTCAATACCAAGTAATTGACTCCAAATTTGTGTTAATAATTCTTCTTTTACCGTTCTTGGTTTTACATAATTAGCATTTTCTTTGTTTTGATTATTTTTTGGATTATTTAATTTATCTTTATCTGGTTCCGGAAGAGCGCGACGATTAATTTTACCATTAGGAGTTAATGGCATTTCTTCCAACATCATAAAGATAGCTGGAATCATGTAATCGGGAAGTTTTTCTTGGAGATAACGACGTAATTGAGTTGAAAAATTATCTTGATTGACTGGATTTTTTAATACAAAATAAGCAACTAAACGTTTATTCCCTAATGTATCTTCCCAAACTTTAGTAACAGCTTGATAAATTTGAGGATGTTGATTTAAAACGCTTTCAATTTCTCCTAACTCAATTCGGAAACCGCGAAGTTTAACTTGATTATCAAAACGTCCGAGGTATTCAATCTTTCCGTTTGCTAAGTAACGTGCTTTATCACCGGTTTTGTATAATTTGGGAATTGGGCATTGGGCATTGGGCATGGGGCATGGGATACTGGATTTACTCTCCCCTTTTTCTTCTTCCCCACTGCTTACAGCATAAAACTGCCTACTATCTTCAATAAACGGATTCGGAATTAATTTTTCTGCGGTTAATTCTGGTCGATTTAAATATCCTCGCATTAAACCGGCACCACCAAGATACAATTCACCGGGAACACCTATAGGAACTGGTTGAAGATGAGTGTCAAGAATGTAGGTTTGAGTATTTGCGATCGCATT
>DESS01000348.1 GCA_002361335.1 Richelia sp. UBA3308 | reverse complement strand
TCCTAACTCATTACTCATTACTCATTACTCATTACTCATTACTCATTTATAGTAGATTTCCATCTATTTCATTTCTACTGATCCAATCACATAAATGTCTGTCATTATCACTTATATTAGGATTATTCTGTAAATAACCACTAACGCGATCGCAACCGCGTTTTGTTAATTCATCTACATCTAAATACCAGGAAGTCTCTCTTTTATCTTCGCTGCCTAAATTCCATAGAATCACAGTTTGATCGTCGCTTGCAGAAACTAAAATTTTGCCATCGGGGCTGAAATTAAGATTGTTAACTTTAAGTGTATGCCCAGGGAGGGTAGTTTTTTCTTCACCGGTGGAAACATCCCAAAGTTTGATGGTTTTATCATCGCTTGCAGAGGCCAATATTTTACCATCAGGGCTGAAACTAATACTAGAGACAGAAGCGGTATGCCCTATAAGCGTTATTTTGACAGTACCGGTGGAAACATCCCAAAGTTTTACAGTGTTGTCATAACTAGCAGAAGCCAAGGTTTTACCATCAGGGCTAAATTTCACATCGTATACAGCATCATTATGTACCGTAAAAGTTTTAGTATTTTCACCAGTTTTGAGATTCCAAATTCTGATGGTGTTGTCAAAACTACCGGAAGCTAAGGTTTTACCATCGAGGCTAAAACTGGCACTATTGACTCTATCTTCATGCCCTTTGAGAGTTAGAATTTCTTTACCAGTATTAACATCCCAAATTTTAATCGTTTTATCATCGCTCGCAGTTGCCAAAGTTTTACCGTCAGGGCTGAAGGTTACACAATTAATCCAATCGGTGTGTTTTTTAAGTTTATTAATTTCCTTACCTGTGGAAACATCCCAAATTCTGATGGTGTTATCAAAACTACCAGAAGCCAATATTTTGTTATCAGGGCTAAAACTAATGGTTTGAACTCTATCTTCATGCCCTTTAAGGGTAAATTTGACTTCACCGGTAGAAACATCCAAGAGTTTAATAGTTTTATCATCACTAGCGGAAGCCAAAGTTTTACCATCGCCACTAAAACGAACAGTAAATACCTTGCCATTATGTTGTCTGAGAGTAGTAATATCTCGATTTTTCACATCCCAGAGTTTGATTGTATTATCGGCACTAGCGGAAGCCAAGATTTTACCATCAGGGCTAAAACTAAGGTGATAAATTCGATGTTTGTGTCCTTTAAGAGTAGTAATTTCCTTACCAGTTTTGACATCCCATAATTTGATATTATTGTCAAGCCCAGCAGCAGCTAAAGTTTTATCGTCGGGAGTGAAACTGACAGTATAAACAGGAGCGCCATAGCCAGTAATCGATTTAATTAATTTGATATTTTGAAGATTAGCAATATTCCAAAGTTTGATGGTTCGATCAAAACTTACCGAAGCTAAAGTTTTACCATCATGGCTAAAAACAAGATTATAAATTTTAGATTTATGGGCATTAATAGTAGTAATTTCTTCACCAGTGTTAACATCCCAAAGTTTGATGGTGCTGTCATAACTAGCAGAAGCTAAAATTTTACCATCATGACTGAAACTAATGCTTTTAACTCGCTTGTTATGTCCTTTTAGAGTTTTAATAATTTCACCTGTATTGGGATTCCAGAGTTTGATGGTTTTGTCATAACTTCCAGAAGCTAAAATTTTGCCATTAGGACTAAAATTTAAATCAATAATACCTTTTTTATGTCCTTGAAGAGTTTTAAGAATTTCACCAGTATTAGGATTCCAAAGTTTGATAGTTTTGTCATCACTACCAGAAGCTAAAATTTGACCATCATGACTGAAACAGACGCTATTTACTCCACCAAAATGTCCTTTAATAGTTAGAGTATTTTCACCAGTTTTGACATTCCAAAGTTTGATACTTTTATCAAGACTAGCAGAAGCCAAGATTTTGCCATTATCATTAAAACTAATACTAGAAACTTCTCTAGTATGACCTTCTAAACTATTATGCTCTTTAACACCGAATATTGCTTGTCTTAAAGCATGAGTGACTTCGGTTGGAATATCTAACTTCTTTTTTTCTAATGGAATTGCAGCTCGTAAACCATTAATAAGTGCATCAAACTTTTGACCTTGAGAAAATAATACATCCGAATAACGAGCTAAAGCAACACTTTGGCTTGATTGAAGTTTGTTCTGTTCTACTCGGATATTATACTGCCATAGAAAGCATAGTATGATAAATACCAGTGATACGAAGAATATAATTAACCCATTTCTCCATTTTTTACAATTGGTTTTTTTGCGAGATTCCTGAATAAAGTTTTTTAATAATTTCAATTCTGATGAATCTAGAACATCTCCAAAATCACGAATAAAATTTTCTGCATCCTCTAATTCTTTTCCAGAAATTAGGTAATCTTTGGCTATTAGAGGATCATCTTCTTTAAATTCGCTCCAATTTTCTGCATCTTTTATTAAATTATTCACCAATTTACGCTTACCACGATAGTCATTCAACCAAATATCCCGTAACATTGACCAATGGCGAATAAGTACATCGTGAATTACATTAAAGTAGACAATAGTTTTTCCATACCTATCTTTTTGGTTAAATCTAACAATTAAATTACCTTCTTCCAAGCATTCAAGTACCTTTTTTATTTGTGGCTTTTCATAACGTTTTGTTTTATATATCTCAGTTTCTTTAACTCTTTTGCGAGTATCTCCTGTTCCATCTCCTAGATAGGTTAATTTCAGAAAAATATACTTTGCTATGTCCTCTCCATTTTCCAATTTTTTTACTTTATTCAAAAGCTTATTAGCATTTATTTCCAAAACCTCTACTAAATTCATTGATTGACTATATTTTGAAAGTGTTAATTTATTATCATGTTTATGATACCAAAATTCTTGTAAAGCATATTGCAATAAAGCTAAACTACCTGCTTCATCTTTAAAATCATCAATTAATTTATTTTCTAATTCTTCATCAACTTTCACGCCATTTCTTTTTGCTGGTTCAGAAATCGCTAGCCTTGAATTTTCCTCATTCATTGGTGTTATCGTCACCAAATGCTTTTCAATTTTTTTTGCAAGTTCACTGTTTTGTTCAGCACACTTACCAAAAAAATCTGCTCGTATTACTAAAACCAAACAAAGTTTATTTTCAGTCTGTGTTAAAGCATTTAATAAGCATTCAATAAACTGTGTTTGTTGATCTATTTCTGAATTTCCATCTATATTTTCTAAATTATGTTTCTGAAATTTTCTATCCTTTAAAGTAAATATTTCTTCAAACTGATCCACCACTAACAGAATTTTTGGATTTGTAGGAGAAATAATTTCATTAATTATAGTAGTAAGTCCTTGAGCATTTTTATCTTCAAGTAATTTAAGAAACTCATCAAACTTAGATTGTTGCTTCTCTTTATTAAACTTTTTAACAAGTTCCCATGCTAGACTTTCAAGGGGATATTTACCAGGGTAAAGAATTCTAATATCCCAATCATTACTTCCTGAAACTCGTATACCTTTTTTTAACTGATAAATTAAACCTGCTCTGATAATACTAGATTTACCACTTCCTGAAGCTCCCATTACTGCCAGAAAAGTGTAATTGAGTACTTTTTCTATTAATTGGTCAGTTAATTCATCACGTCCATAAAAATATTTTCCATCAGACTCTTCAAAATACTTTAAACCCTTATAAGGACAATCATTTTTATTATCTATAAAAGTATCTTTTTTATCAGAAGAATATTGAGAATAAGTTAATTTCCCAGCATACAATTTATCCGAAACCTCTACAGGAGTTTCCTTACTATCGTTAGTAAGTTCTGAGATTTTTAATCTAAACTCTATATCTTCTTTAGGCTTAGATTCAGATTTCTTCTTGTCTTCAACAAAAGTAATTGATTTACCAAAATATATACGTTTAAAATCTCCATTATTTTGCAAATTTTCTTCGTATTTTTTTAAAGTTTCGATTAAGTCTTCATTATTTATTTCTTTATTATCCTGAGTTTTAAGTCCATCAAGAATTGCAGTAGTTAGAATGCTACAGGAAGTGTTAGTTTCCTTAAAATTATATGTATTATAATCTCGATCAAATGCAACAATAGAAAATCTATCCTTACCGAATTGATTGCCTGGAAGTAATTTATCTAAATTCAAATCTTTATCTTCATAGTGGCAACAATCCAAGATGATAATTTGTTTTTTGACTGGACTTTCTTTTAGTAATTCTTTCAGCCATTGTAGAGAAACTCCCAAACAATCTGATTCAGGATTAGAATCGCTAGTTGCCAAAAATACTTCTTGAATTCCATGAATTACTGTTAGTACATATCCAGAAAAATAAAACAATCCAGTTTCTGGAGGTTCTCCATTTGGATTAAAAATATTGATAATTTCATCCTTAAGTTTCTTTAAAGTAATTCTCTCTTTCTCTGGTAAAAGTTTTACTTCAAAAGAGCCTTTCTCCTTATAATCGAGGGCTGTAGCTATTTTTTTGGCATTCAAAACAGGAACATCAAGATTTTCCAACTTTCTAAAATCATATTTATTAATTCCCACAACTAAAGCAGATTTATTCATAGTATTAATTCCTATAAGTAGTTCAGCATTGAAAATAGTAATGCCGGACAAGTGAATAGTGATTAGTGAGTAGTAATAAAGCTTTTAAGTCTATTTACCCAAGCTGTAACATAGTTAAGTTTATTGGTGCCGACTTACTTAAGTAATGGGATAACAAACTTAATCAACAATTAATTTATAATTAACCTATAATTAACTTATAGTTAATGTTCCACTTAAAATATCAAAAAAATAATTTTTCAACTTGATTCCGAGTTCTCCTCATCTTCTGGCAATAACCCAAGAGAAATACTCAAAGAGTCATCATAATTAGCATTTTCCCAATTCTTGGCTTTTTGAACTTGTTGGGGAAGAAGATTTTTCGCACCTTTAAATTTAGTCTTATTAAGATCGGCATCACTAAGGTTTGCATCACTAAGATTAGCTTTAGTAAGATCGGCACCACTAAGATTTGCGCCACTAAGGTTAGCACGAATCAATTTCACCTCTTTAAGGACAGCACCTATAAATTTGGCATCACTGAAATTAAGACCATTGAGAGTAAATTCGCTCAATTCTGTACCACTTAGATCAGCATTTCTGAAGTCAGTATTATTTATAATCGTCTCTCCGATACTTAATTTTGCTCTACACAGAATTGCATCACTAAAATCAGCATTTACAAGTTTTGCTCCACTCAAATCTGTGTCACTCAAGTCAGCACCACAGAATTTAGCTTCTCTAAGGTTGGCACCAATCAGTTTTACCCAAACAAGTTTTGCCTTACTAAGATTTGCTTTAATCAGCTGTGCACCACTAAGATCGGCACCATCCAATTCAGTTTCAATCAGCTTTGCATTATTTAGTTCTGCATCTTTGAGGTTTGCTTTAATCAGGTTTGCATTACTAAGGTTTGAATAATTTAAAATAGTATTTTCTAACCTTGCTCTAGCTAAGTCCGCCCATTCAAGTTGAACTCCTGTAAGATCAGCATTATTTGCGATTAAACCTGCTAAACTCTCTTCGTCTTTATTTAAATCCTCTAAAGCTCTAATACGGCCACCGTTTCCCCCTTTTCCTTGGGCAGAATTAATCACCTGCCATGCTTCATAGTTGGAACGCTTTTGCTGAGTATCAATATTGGCAATAAAAAAACCCAGAGCAAAAAGGATACTTATTGCTTCAACTCTTTCAAATAAAGGAGACTCTAAAAATCCTAAATTGTCTGGTAATTTTTTATCAGTCCTTGGGTTTGGGTCAAGTTTATTAATTCCGATGATACTCAATGATGTTAATACGAATGCAAAGACTAACTTAAAAGCTGTTTCAAATACAAACCAGGAAAGAATTACATTTTTTAATTTCCTATAAATAATCTCTGGTTTAGTTTTATGTAGTCTTTTCTTTATGTTTTTATACCTTGTATCCCGATTACGCTTAACCTGATTTTGCAAAGCTAGACTCCTCAATACATACTTTAACCCTCTATTAACTTCACAGAGTACTATGTATTTAATCTTAATTAAAGTGACAATCAATACTATATAAAATCAATATATTTTCTTTACTACAATTTCCCGCTAGGAGCTTTAATTTTATTTGCGTAAAAAATTCTTATAAAAAACTTTGATCAAAAATTATTTAAAGTGCGATCGCCCTAAGAGGATGTTTGAAAAGTTATAAATAAAACTCATCCCCCTAAATCCCCCTTTAAGAAGGGGGAGCCGTTACACCCCTTTTTAAGGGGGGGAAGGGGGGATCATGGTCGAATTGCGTTAAAAACGATACTTATGCAATATCCTCTAACGGTTTGATTAAACGAAGGAAGAAGGAAGAAGTCTGGAATTGGGATGGGGATTTAAACCCATATGTTTAGTTAACAAATTATCTACCATAGCAGTTTAAATAGCCCACCCCTGCCACCCGCCTCTTGAAACCCCACTCAGTTAATATTTATTACCTTGATACCTTAATACTTTTGACAAACGCCCTGGGAAACAGATAACCGGAGATCGCGATCGCCACTCGCTAAAACCTATCTCAATTCTTAACAAATTCTAAAAGTTAATCAAAATACCGCGAATAAAAAATTAAACGGTTACAATAGATACAGAAATAAAATTAATATTTCATATTTTTTTCGAGTTGAGAAGAAAGAATCAGTTAACAGGCTGATAAAGAGGCAGCGGCAGAGAACCTCTTCTACTCGCTGAAGCAGTGTTTAGAGTGTCTGAGAATAAAGAGACAAGGAATATTCGGTATGAAACTTACTTATCGTGGAATTGAATATGAATACACCCCTGTAGCAGTTGAAGTCACACAAACCGAAGTTTGTGGAAAATATCGGGGTGTGGAGTGGAAATGCCATCGCTCTCAAAATACTCCTGTAACTCAGCAGAATGCAGTTGAGTTAAAATATCGCGGTGTTGCTTATTATTCTGGGAATCCAGAGCAAATTGAGAAATTAAAGCAGCGTCAAAAATTAAATAATATCTTTGGTAAAAGCAAGCAATTATTTGCTAGCGATGGAAGAAATAATAATGATTTAGCTAAAACTCATCAAGAGAATTTACGTCGCGACGTACAGCGTCGTTTGGAAGTTGCGAAGCGAAAAGGCGATCAAAATCTGATTCGTATATTAGAAGATGAAGCAAATCAATTGTGAATTAAAGTGATGATTATTAATTCATGTATAGCGATTTTTGCTTGGATTAAATAAATTTTCAAGGTGGAAACATCTTGCCCCTGCCACAATGATTTTAATGCATTAATAGTGCATTTCATTAATTATGAATGATTGGGTTATCCCAGAAATTCTGTAGAGACGTGAAATTTCACGTCTCTACAAGCCCTGATAATTAATGATTTTGACACTCTTGTGGTACGGGCATCCCTGCCCGTGAGAATGTACCGGCGGCTCTATGAAATATGTTGTATTTAATCATTGAGAATTGATAATTGTTCATTGATTTCGATTTAGCCAAATACCTCTAAGCCCAGCGGCTCTGGCTCCTTCGTAATCTTCCTTAACACTGTCACCAACATGCCATGCGGCTTCTGGTAAACAGTTGTGTTTTGCAAGAGCGATCGCAAATATTTCTTGGTTGGGTTTAGCAGCACCGGATTGGGTAGCAATAGTGATAGAACCAAAATAATCCCTTAATTCTAAAGCTTGTAAAACAGAATAAATTCGCGAATCGAAGTTAGATAATATGCCTAATTCGATACCAATGCTTTGCCAGTTATTTAAAGCCTTTTCAACATCGGGATAAACAAACCAAGGATCGGCAGTACCAAAGTGAATATAGACTTCACTAAAGAAAGCCGAAAAATCATCGAATTTGTGCAAAACACCAGCTTGTTCAAAAGTGGTACGAGTAATACGATGCCACCATGTAAACTCCCGTTGAGGAATATCTTGTGATTGTGCATTAGGAAAAACTGGCGGTGGCGAAGCTTTAAAACTTTGATTAAAGGTTTGATTCAAAGTAGCCGGTGAGGTTTCAACACCAAATTCTCCAGCAATTTGACTATAAATTTCGCCAACACTACCTTTAACACCGAAAAGTGTTCCTACGGCATCTAAAAAAATGACTTTCGGCTGTTTCATCCACCTTATTTTAGAATTTTAGATTTTAGATTTTAGATTTTTGGGGTTGCACAATTGGGCTATATACAGCAAATTTTACGTTATACCAAGTCCGGTTAATTATTTACAACCCTATTGAAAAGATGGCGGTTATTACCAACATAACCCTTTTACTTATTACTTCTTACTTATTACTTTGCCCCCACAGATATGATAACTGTTTAACCGAACATGATAAAAGCACCATCAAGCACCAAAATCTATGAAGAAAGTGTCTCTATAATAGGACGAGTTAGCCAATTAAAACCAACTTTTAATTTATGTTCTAAAGTTGGGAGACGGTAAAGATAGGCAAGACGACGAGCAATATATGCAAATGTTCCTTCCATTTTTATACCCAAGCCAGTAAGAGTAGCATTATCTACTCCCAGAGCCATGAATTCGCCCAAGTGCAGGTAGCGGAAAGGAAGTAAAGGACGATTAGTTAAACTTGCCCAAATATTCCAAGCAGTATAATCTGCTTGTTGAAAAGCTGCTTGTGCAGTTGTTGGCACTTGTTTTCCTTCAGCATCAAGAGTGTCTGCTAAGTCTCCCAAAGCGAATATATTGGGATTATCTAAAACTTGTAAAGTTGGTGTAGTGGTAATTTTTCCTCGGTTATTGCGTTTAAAAGGAAGATTTTGTACCGCATGAGTTACCCGAGTACCTACAGTCCAAATTACTAAATCTACCGGAATATCATCAACAACTCCTTTGTATTCCAAAGAAATACTATCAGCGGCAATAGATTCTACTTTCGTTTCTAAATCAATCCATACACCACGTTCATCTAAAGCTTTTTTTCCAGCTTCCCGGTTAAACTCTGGAGAATTGCGGAGAATACCATCACCCATTTCAACTAGCCGAAAACGTCCTCTTTCTCCGAGTCTGTCAGCTAATTTACACGCTAATTCGACACCGCTATAACCACCACCAACAATTGCCACTCGAATCTTTTCTTTATTAGATTCCTCCAATATTCGCAATCTTTCTTCCAAGGCATAAGCATCAGCAAGAGTACGGAAAGCATAAGCATAAGATCTAGCTCCAGGAACCATATCTAAAGGTGTTTCTCCACCCAAAGCTAATACCAAACGATCGTAAGGAATTTCTGGACCATCTTGTAAGTATACTTGTTTTTGAACGATATCAAGACCAGAAACCATTGCTTGATAAAAGCGGATACCTGTATTTCGCAAAAGTTCTTCATAACTCGGTGCGATTTCCCAACTTTCGATTTCGCCGCTAAGAAGTTCGTACAAAAGAGGGGAAAATAAAAAGCGATCGTTTTGATCGACTAGGACTATTTCTGGTTTCTGGGATTCTTCCCAATCCAATTCAACTAAACGTAAAGCAGTATAAAGTCCACCAAAGCCACCACCAAGGATGCAAATTCTAGCTGTTTGTTCAGTCATCGGTTTAATCAGTCAGCAAGCTAATGGGAGTATTATTAGTGTATCTCTTGTGCCATTAACCAAAAATCTCCTTTGTGATATTCCTGTTTTGCTAGCAACGCCATGCCTACTGCGTGAAGCAATCCCAAACGCTGCACTCGCTTCGGACAATGTACGTTTGCGCGATTGGCATTCGCCACCTTCGGGCGACGGGAAGATCGCTACAACTGGCAATTAATTAAACCAACAAATATAACTAGCTACCTTTTGCATGTAACCAACAAAAGTAGTGTAGCTATTTTTGGCGTTGCTTCCAACGATGTATGAAATTGATTTGCCCTATAACCGAAAACCTTGTCCCAGACGTTATATATAACGTCTCTACATTTATAATTCCGCCACGAGGTAGGCAATGCCCTATTTTTTATTGAAAAAATCATTTTCTATGTTATCTACCTAGCCGTACTTGAATAAAATGCACTGATAAACTAATACCGTTACTACGGTAATTACGGCTATGGCTTCTTCTCAATTTAGTATCAGAATTTCCTCAGAACTTGACGAGAAAGTTAAGGAATATGCAGCGGTAAATCATACTACTAAATCAAGAGTAATGATTGATGCTTTGGCTTACTACTTATATAATAAATAGTCAAAAAAAATACTTTTATTTAGTGATTAATAGGTGCAGCTACACAAGCAAAACCCGTCTTAAAGCGTTTAAAATTTACGAGTCCACCCAGGTGGACTTTGCTTGTGTAGTAGCGGTTTTAACCGCCAGATACTTTTAAAACTGAGCCGAAAAGTCATGGAATTAGAAAGAAGACTGGCAAACATTGGAACTATGCTAGATTCCTTGACTACTGCACCAACCGGCTTTTTCTGCAACGAGTAGGTGGTAGTTACCGCTTCATGCATGACTTGTTACGCCAGCACTTTGCTAAACAATATGTGGAATCTAGCAAAACTAACGCTTGATAAATTAATAGCGGTTAGAAGCATTAAGTAAGTCGGCACAAATAAACCCAACTATATTACAACTTGGATAAACTTATTCCAAAGCCTTGTTCCTACTCACTATTCACTACTCACTACTCACTTGCCCAAATTACTATTTTCAACGCCAACCTACTTTTTATTAGCTTCCTTCAGCGCCGACTCACTATATTTCTTATAAAGCTTAATCCTTGTTTGCGCCTCTTTAAAGCGACTATGACTCGATGGTACTTCAGCCATTAAATCGGAAGCACGTTGCCATTTTGCAGCTAAATCTAACCACTCAGCAGAAGTTTTACTTGTTTTACCATCTTTAACTGCTTGATTGGCAATTCGTACCGCCACAGCAAAAACATCATCTTCCGATTGAGAAGCTGCGATCGAAGTTTTAATAAAAGGTGTTTTTAATTGATTTTGATTAATATCTGTAGATTTGAAAGATTTTATCTGAGAGTCTGATCTTGCCGTTTCTATTGATTTATTAATCCTAGTACCTAACAAATAATAACCAAACCAACCTGCTGATAGAGACAACATGCATAAAACAAATCCATTCAACATCCCTCCAGAGAATGAATTATTTGCTTTATTATTGTTAGTAACTATTAAATGCCGAGATGATTGAGATTGGGGTAATTGTAATTGTGGTTTTTGTGATTCTTTTTTAATTTCTTTGAAATTTCTAATTATTTGTTGTATTATATTAGACTTTTTTAAAATAATTTCTTCGCACCACAGCAGTTGATTTTCCGGATCGCGATTTATCTCTTCCAACCACAATAGTTGTTGTTCTCGGACTATACGACTATTTATTTTCACCCTATGGACATTACGGGGTGCTATAGATTCTAAGATCTGTCTAATTTGCTGTACTAAAGTCGATTTCTCAAGTTTTTCTATGGTGCGAGCTTCACATAAAAGTTGTAAAACTCCACTATCAAAAACTGCTCTAGTTCTTACGCCAGAATTAGCTAACTTTTCATTCAATATCTGAATAATTGCCGCAATACTACCTTGACTAGCTTGCCAAGCAATATCATTTATCTGATTGACCATGTGTTAAGTAGTAATTGTTTGTCAAACTCAAGTTATTAACAGACAATTTAATTTAAAAGATTCAAAGCTTTTGTTCCTTAGAAACTTCGGTCAACTTCTATTTTACTTTGAAATTTGACAAACACATAATAAACAAAATCTCCTTCAATTATACCGAAGGAGACTTTGTTGA
>DESS01000329.1 GCA_002361335.1 Richelia sp. UBA3308 | reverse complement strand
CGAAAGGGCCGAAAGGGCATTGGATATTTAAAATCAGCAATTAGGAGCGATCAAGTCATTAACTAAGATTTATCCTATTATTTCTTCCCCCTCTCTCTACTTGCTACTCACTACTCCCTACTCATTACTCCCTACTTCCTACTCACTACTCACTACTCCCTACTCTCTACTCACTACTCCTTAAATAAATGAAAGACAAAAAACATCACCCTCCCGATATCCTAATAATCGCAGCATTATGGCTAATGGTATTAGCTTCAAGTTCTCAAGCAACAATTGTTGCTCCGATTCTTCCCCGTATCGGTGAAGCTTTAAATATCCCTGAAGCATTACAAGGAACTTTAGTTACTGGCTATGCAATTGCTTTAAGTACTTTTGCGGTTATCATCGGCCCAATTTCCGACCGTTTTGGTAGACGACCAATACTTTTAGCTGGAACTAGTTTAATGGGTATCATGCTAGCATTCCACGCATTAGCTAATGATTTTACCTCTTTACTAACCTTCCGTATCGGGGCTGGTGTTTCTGGGGGAGTTTTGACGGGTGTAGCGGTTGCTTATGTGGGAGATTATTTTCCTTACGAACGTCGGGGATGGGCTAATGGATGGGTGATGAGCGGTTTTGCTTTCGGACAGGTGGTAGCGGTTCCCATGGGTACAATTCTTGCTGAACGATATGGTTTTCGTTCTCCATTTATCTTATTTTCAGCCATTGCCGCAATATCTTTTTTATTAATTTTGACAGTTATTCCCCAACCACAAATTAAACGCGATACACCGGAAGGTGTCGGCTTCGCCTATCGCGAAAGTTTATCAGTAAAATATGTGCTCAAAAGCTATTTAAAATTACTGAGTAAACGAAAGATTTTAAATGCTGGATTAGCTTATGCAACAATGCTTTTCGCCGTATCCAGTTTTACTGTGTTTTTTCCAACTTGGTTAGAAAGAGAATTAAGTATGTCACCCTCAGCAACAGCAACTTTATTTATCGTCGGAGGATTGGCAAATATTCTTATCGGTCCCCAAGCTGGACGCTGGTCTGACAAAATAGGTCGTAAGCCGATGATTCTCGCTTCTTGTTTGCTATCAGCGGTTTTATTTTCCATAACTCCTTTTGTTGTCTCCAGTACCCTATCCGCTTATACAGTATTCTTCTTAATTATGATGCTTCTGGCATTACGTTTAAGTCCCTTACAAGCTTTATTAACTACCCTCGTACCAGATAACCAACGGGGTTCTTTGATGAGTTTGGTTGTAGCTATCGGACAGCTAGGAGGAGGATTTGGTGGTGCGATCGCTGGAATCGCTTTTGCTAGGTTTAATTTTCTCGGTAATGCTTTACTCGCTGCAATTTCTATTACCGCTACTGGATTGATTGTTTGGTGGGGTTTGACGGAACCAGAAAGGGTAGAGGTTACAGGTTAAAAATCCAAAATCCAAAATCCAAAATCGGGTTGACAGAACCTTTTTTTTTAATTAAATTAATTAACGTGACGTAACTGAAATGTAAACGAGGAGAAACAATCATGATAAACGATTCTAAAGTATGGTTAATTACCGGTAGTTCCACGGGATTTGGACGTACCTTAGCAGAAACGGTTTTAGAGAAGGGTGACAAAGTAATTGCGACAGCACGCAAACCGGAACAGTTAGAGGATTTAATCTCAAAATATCCCGAAACAGCGATCGCATTGAAGCTCGACGTTACGAATCAAGCAGAAATTAAAGCAGTAGTTGATAGTGCGATCGCCAAATCAGGACAGATTGATGTTTTAGTTAATAATGCAGGATATGGTTTGATTGGTGCTTTAGAAGAAGTTAGCGACGAACAAATTCACCGTAATTTTGATACAAATTTATTCGGTGCAATTAACGTGATTCGAGGGGTTTTACCCATAATGCGATCGCAACAAAGCGGACACATTATCAATATGTCGGCGATCGCGGGTTTTACCAACGAACTGGGATTTTCAATTTACGGTGGTGCAAAATTTGCTCTTGAAGGTGTATCGGAAGCTTTACAAGGAGAAGTAGCACCCTTGGGAATTAAAGTAACCATTGTGGAACCGGGACCTTTTCGTACCGATTTTATCGGACGTTCTCTCGATCGAGCAGAAGAACAAATGGAAGCTTATCAAGGAACTGTTGGTAAGTTTTTGAATTTTCTCGAAAATATTGAAGGTAAGCAACCAGGTGATCCTCAAAAAGCTGCTGAAGCGATAATTAAGGTTGTTAATTCTGACAATCCACCTTTAAGACTTGTTTTAGGTAAGTACGCTTATACTAAATTCCGTAAAAAGATTGAGTCTTTGAAAACAGAATTGGATGCTTGGGAAGCGATCGCTGCAAATACGGATTTTACCTGAGATTTTTTTTTGGAGAAAAACATTACACTACGTCAAGTAAACAAAAAGCGTAAAATTTATTAGATACAAGCAATAAAATGGAAACCAAAATAGCATTAGTTACGGGTGGAAATAGAGGAATTGGATTTTCGATAACTCAAGGTTTATTAAATAAAGGTTATCAAGTAATTATCACTTCCCGTTCTCTCGACAAAGCAAAACAAGCTGCTGAAAAATTAAATTACCTTGGTCAAGTTATACCTGTAGAATTAGACGTTGCTGACGATAATTCTATTAATCAAGCATTAGAATCCCTACAGCAAAAAATAGATAAATTAGATGTTTTAATTAACAATGCTGGTATTTATCCCGACGAAGGCGTAAATATTCTCACCATCGAGCGCGAACTTTTGGATAAAACCCTTAATACTAATACCTTTGGAGCAATTCGCATGGTACAGGAATTTTTACCACTGTTGAAAAAATCCCAAGATGCCAGGATAGTTAATATTTCTAGCGGTTTCGGTGAAATCGATGGGCTGTCTGCTGACTATCCCAGTTACTGTTTATCAAAATTAGCATTGAATGGTGCAACAATTATGTTATCACAAGCATTACGTTCCCAACAAATAGCAGTAAATTCAATATGTCCCGGTTGGGTGAAAACCGATATGGGTGGAGATAGCGCACCTCGAACACCAGAGCAGGGAGCGGATACAGCGGTTTGGTTAGCTACCGAAGCACCTCGTAATCAAACAGGTAAATATTGGCGGGATAGGAAGGTAATATCTTATTAATTTGTATTTCAAAAAAACTCTGCGTTACTTTGCGTTTTCCTTTGCGTTCCTTTGCGTTAAAAAATAAAATCATTCCCATATTTCATCCGAGGTAATAACAATGACTGAACAAAAATTAATGCGAGCAGCTTATTACGAAAAACAAGGTGCAGCAAAAGAAGTAATTCACTATCAAGAAATGTCCATACCCGAACCCGGTGCTGGTGAGGTACGAGTCAAAATCTATGCTTCCGGTGTCAATCCATCAGATACAAAATCCCGTAGTGGTTGGGGTGGTATCGAACAGAAATTTGAGCGGATTATTCCCCATCAAGATGGTGCGGGTGTAATTGAAAGCGTTGGGGAAAACGTCGATAAGTCTCGCATCGGGGAAAGAGTTTGGATTTACGAAGCACAATTAGGGAGAGCTTTCGGAACTGGTGCGGAATATATTGTTATTGAAAGCGAAAAAGCGATTAAATTACCAGATAATACCAGCTTTGTAGAAGGTGCTTGTCTAGGAGTTCCTGCAATGACTGCTCATCGTGCTGTTTTCGCTGATGGTGACGTAAAAGGACAAACGATTTTAGTTACTGGGGGAGCAGGTGCTGTGGGAAACTATGCAATACAGTGGGCTAAATGGGGAGGTGCGATCGCCATCGCGACGGTAAGTAGTCCCGAAAAAGCTAAAATTGCTGAAGCTGCGGGTGCCGATGGTATTATTAACTATAAAAACGAAGATGTAGTCAAACGGATTCAAGAAATTACCGGTAGAAAACGGGGAATCAATCGGATTGTTGATGTTGATTTTACTCAGAATTTAAGTGTAGCCGATGCAGTCTTGCGTACTAATGGTGTAGTAGCAATGTATTCTGCCAATCCTGGTGATGCTCCTGCTTTACCGATGTTGTCATTAATGTTGAGAAATATCACCATCCGCAGCATATTAGTATATACAATGCCGCAATCGGCAAAAGAAGCAGCAATTAAAGATATTACAGCAGCATTAGAAGCAGGTGCATTACGTCACAATATTGCTCAAACATTTCCTTTAACTCAATTAGCAGCCGCTCACGAAGCTCAAGATAGCGGAAAAATGATTGGTAAAGCAATAGTTGAAATATCTTAATTGTTTCGAGTTCTCCCTTTGTTCGGGGAACCCTTGTAGAGACGTTATATATAACGTCTGGGACATATATAACGTCTGGGACATCTAAATTCATACCCGAACTCACCAACATCAATAAATTGATCTAACCATGAATAACACCACAAAATCATTCTCCCAAACATTTGCGATCGCCGCAGCAAAGCTGAACGCCAAGGATTTAACCGTAAATCGTCTCGGTTATGGTGCTATGAGACTCACCGGACAACCGGGAAATTTCGGAGCTTACAAAGATTGGGAAGCAGGTAAACAACTTTTACATCGTGCGGTTGAATTAGGAGTAAATTTTATCGATACCGCAGAAGCTTACGGACCTGGTTTCAACGAAGAAATTATTGCTTCTGCTCTCCATCCTTACAAAAAAGGTGTCGTAATTGCAACTAAAGGAGGTATTAACAAACCTTCTCCAGATAATATCAATGCAGATGGAAGCCCGGAATATTTGCGTCGTGGAGTTGAAGGTAGTCTGAAAAGATTGAAACTAGAACAAATAGATTTGTATCAATTGCATCGTCCAGATCCGAAAGTGCCATTTACCGAATCAATTAATGCATTAGCCCAAATGAAACAAGAAGGGAAAATTCGTCACGTCGGTGTATCTAATGTTAATTTAGAGCAATTAAAAGCAGCAAGAAATATTGTCGAAATAGCTTCCGTACAAAATCGGTTTAGCTTCAGCGATCGCACGAATCAAGATGTTTTAGATTACTGTACTCAGAATAATATTGCCTTTATTCCTTATGGTTCATTGGGGGCACATCCTTTAAAACGTGGCGCACCTCTAGCTAAATCTGAAGGAATACTGGCAGATATTGCTCGGAAGGCGTAAAACCCAATCAAATTGCTTTAGCTTGGTTGCTGCATTACGCACCGAATATTATCTTAATTCCAGGGACTACAACTATTTCTCACTTAGAAGAAAATTTTGCTGCTACTAATATTACTCTTACTTTAGAAGAGATGAGTAAACTCAATCAATTTCAAGATGTTTAGATTTATTAAAATAGATTGAAAAAAATCAAATTTGCCATTCACATTGAGTAAAATTCAGTTTAGGATGTAATCTTTCCCTATCACGCCCAAGCCGATCCAATTTTCATAAATTTTGGTAAAGAATATACAACTCACTTTGTATAAATACTTCTGATGTTACAGATTTTTTTTGGACAAGCACAAAGTAAGTATTTTTTTAGGGAAAATGAAATTAATTTACAGGTTAATATTCCAGTTCTTGGGGAAAAATCAACAAGTGTTTACTCTTTGAATGCGGTTAGAACTTATGAATCCCAAGGTTTTTACCTACTAGAAGCGGACAAGCAGTTGATCGGTGCCTTGGTAAAACCTATAACCTATCCTCTGGAAAACCCTATCTATGATATTTACCTTAATTTGTTGGAACTTACCAAGGATTGGAATCTATGTCGAATCTGGAACTATGTGCCCTACATTAATGACGAAAGTAGAGGTTTAGAAAATTACAAGTCCTTTTGTAAAGGTCGATCGCTAGCCTTTGAAAATTTCTACGGGGAAGATTTCGGGATCAAATTGCCTGCTGGAACAGCTGTTGGCATACGTGAAAATATTTATATTTTGTACTTCATAGCAATCAAAGGAAACATATTGAATGTTGAGAATCCTCAACAGGTTTCGGCATTTTATTATCCACGCCAATATGGACCTCGTTCTCCCAGTTTTGCTAGAGGTACAGTGATAGACTATCAAGGTAAGGGTATCGGTTATTTATCGGGAACTGCGAGCATCAAAGGTCATCAATCCCTAGGCAAAGGAGATATAGTCAAACAGTTCTACATTACCCTAGAGAACATGAGACTAGTATTTGAGCAGATGGGATTTGGTAGTAATTTTCCAGATCCTCAACTATACGATCGTCACTTTACAATATATCTTCGCCATATGTCCGATCTACCCACCATCCAAAAATTGGTTGCCGAGAACCTTGTTGGGATTAATCATCTCATCTACCTACATTCGGATATCTGTAGGGCAGAGTTGGATATTGAGATTGAAGGCACCATTACTGAAAAATAGGGATAATAATTTATTGCTCGTGAAATCCTTGAATTGTCCGTTAATTAACCCTTAGCTAATTTGAAAACATTATGGAATTCGGTTTACAGTTTTTTCCTGATGTCAGCCCTGAGCAAAAATCTGGGCAACAGTATTTTGATGAAGCCCTCCATTTAGTGAGTCTTTGCGATCGACTAGGCTACACCCATGTGCGAATTGTTGAGCATTACTTTCATCGATATGGTGGATACAGCCCCAATCCAATCGTTTTCTTAACTGCAGCCTCCCAACGAACTCAAAAAGCTCGTCTGATTACGGGGGCAGTGTTACCGGTTTTTAACAACCCTCTGAAACTGGCAGGAGAAATTGGGATGTTAGATGCCATCTCCAACGGTAGATTAGAAGTTGGCTTCGCCCGTGCTTTTCTGCCCCACGAATTCACCCAATTTGGGATAAGCTTAAACGAGAGCCGCGAGCGATTTGAAGAAGGGATTGCACAGGTGCGTAGTTTGCTCGAAGAAGAAAATGTAACGATGAACGGGCAATTCCATCACTTTGGCAACGTGACTTCCCTACCTCGTCCCACCCAAACACCTCGTCCTCCCTTTTGGGTGGCAGCTCTAGCCAGTCCAGAATCCTTTGTGGCTGCTGGTCAAAAAGGTTATGGTATAATGGCCATTCCTCTGGCAGGAGGTAAGATGGCGGATCTAATCCAATTGTATCGAAATGCCTGGAAATCTGCGGGGCATCCTGGTCAAGGAAAAGTAATGTTAGCTTTTCATATGTTTTGTGCCACCACTATGAACTCGGCGATCGCTGTTGCCCGTGAACCGCTCAATAATTATCTAACGTCTTTGGTAGAAGCAGCATCCGACTGGCTAGATGCTACCAGTTCAGCAGATTATCCTGGTTACGATAAGATCATTGCTGACCTAAAACAAGAAACCTTTGAGTCTCAGATAGAAAAAGGAGCCGCATGGATTGGCACACCAGTGCAAATACGGGATAGGATCAAGCGGTATTATCAACAGGTTGGTGGTTTTGAGATTGCTTCTATGCAAGTTAATTTCAACACCATTTCACTTAAAGATGCTGAAGCTTCTACTAGGCTTTTTGCCCAGGAAGTCATGCCCCACTTTACCAGCATTGGTCTTGAGACAGCAATCTAACAGAAATAGTTTTGCCTAACAAAAGATACGATTGGCAACTGCCACCTTTACCTAATTTATTATTAACGGAAGCCAGCACTTCTGGAGGAGAAGAAAAAGCAACGATCGCAGCTTTAGTCGGTAGCGCTGGAATAATTTTTATTTTCAGCGTTGTTTTAGGAGAAATTTGTACTCGTCTCAAATTGCCTACTGTTTTAGGCGATTTGGTTGCGGGAATGTTACTTGGAGGTTCTGTCTTAGGATTATTAGTCTTTCCATCTGAAGGAGAGTATGTAAATAGCGGACAAGAATTAACTACCCTAACATCAAATAGAAACTTAGAAGTAAGATTTTCCGTACCAGCACAAAAAGCAACTCAGTTGAGATTAGGACTTCCAGTAGAATTACGAATTGACAAGCAAGCAAATCAACCCCTTGTCAGAGGAAGAATCAGTTTTATAGCACCAGAAGCAAACTCAGCAACCCAAGCAATTACAGCCAAAGCCACCTTTCCCAATCCAAACGGTAAATTACGTTCCGACCAATTTGTCCGAGTTAAAATAATTTGGGATAGAAGCCCAGCAGTATTGGTTCCCACTGTTGCGGTATCTCGCATCGGCAATCAGGCGTTTGTATTTGTGGCCGAGAACGAGAAAAATACAGAATCTGGAGAAATTCAAAAAGTAGCTAAACAAAGACCGATAAAATTAGGACAAATTCAAGGTAATAGTTATCAAGTTATAGAAGGATTAAAAGCAGGAGAAACAATTGTAACTACAGGAATTTTGAATCTTTCCGATGGTGCTGCGATCGCACCGGAGGAGAGCGAGGAAAAAAATAACTCTTAATCCAAAATCCCGTGCACAAAAGTTTGATGAATATCTCCCCATCAACTTTGTTTAAATTCTAAATTCGGGCATTCTAAATTCGGGCATTCTAAATTCTATGACTAATATTACAGAGCTAACTAATACAGATAATACAGATTCGACTCAATTATCTGAAATACAAAAGCAATTAGATGAATTAAAAACTCAAGTATCTGAGTTACACAAACAAATTAATCAAATAAATAATTCATCTACAAAAGAGTTTGAGTCTGTAAAAAATCAAAACCCAGACTTATCAGAAAAAATATCTCACATAGAGAATAGCCTGGCATTAGTAAGCGACATAGTACGTTACCAACCATTACGAGATATGCTTGCTGCTCAGAAATGGGAAGAAGCCGATACAGAAACTATACGCTTAATTGCTGATATCGCGGGACATCAAGACTTAGAAGATTTTCGTCCTGCTGAGGTACAACATTTTCCCTGCGTTCAATTACAAGTAATTGATAATTTATGGCTTACTTATAGTAAACAACGTTTTGGTTTTAGCATTCAAGCCCGTATTTACCAAGAAGTTGGAGGAAGTATAGAAACAACCATCGAACAAAACAGCGACATTATTGAAAAATGGGGAAAACGCTTAGGATGGCGTGAAAATAAGCGTTGGAAAAAATGCGACGAATTAGACTGGACATTAAACGCTCCTGAGGGTTGTCATCCCGCTCGATGGTGGAATTCCCCCTTCGGTTCCAAAATGACCAATTATTTTTTGGCTCGGTTAATGACTTGTGAAATAAATAAGTAAGAATTTAGAATGCCCGAATTTAGAATTAACAACAAACAACTAACAACTATCACGGATTAGATGGATTACGCTGATTACACGGCAAAGCACTATCAACTAACAATTAACAACTATCAACGAACAACTAACAACTAACAACTATCAACTATCAACGAACAACTATCAACTAACAACTAACAACTCTTGTTTTTACAAAATTGGCGAGCCACCATTGTGCCAGCAGTGGTAATTCCGGTGGCGTTGATCGGAACTTTTGCTTTTATTAAAGTCTTTGATTTTTCCATCAATAGTTTGACATTGTTTGGTTTAACCTTAGCTACGGGAATGGTTGTAGATGATGCGATCGTTGTAGTTGAAGATATTGGTGGTAAGGTACAAGAAGGCGGTATGCGTCCTCATTTAGCTGCCATCGAAGCCATGGGAGAGCTTTCGGGAGCGGTAATTGCTACTTCCTTAGTGCTGTTAGCAGTGTTTATTCCTGTAGCTTTTTTCCCCGGTACTACCGGACAGCTTTACCAACAGTTTGCATTAACTATTGCTTTCTCCATAGTTATTTCTACTTTCAATGCTTTGACTTTGACTCCTGCTTTATCATCCTTACTGTTACGCCGCGGGCAAGAGCCTACAGGTTGGTTAGCAAAGATTTTTGATGTCATTAATAGCGGCATCGATTGGATGCGTGCAGGGTATAAAAAAGTCCTAGGAGTCCTGACTAATTTGAAATTAGTTGTTTTAGGAGTATTTGCATTTTTACTGGCAATCACCGTGTGGATGTATCAAACCGTTCCCACAGCATTTCTTCCAGACGAAGATCAGGGTTATGTTATTAACTTGATTCAAGGACCACAAGGAACTTCTTTAGAGTATACCGGGGAAGTGATCGAAAAATTAGACAAAGAGTATCTTGATATTCCCGAAGTCGAAGGTACATTTTCTTTGGGAGGATTTAGCTTCAGCGGTAGAACAGCAAATAGCGGTATTTCTTTTGTTCCTTTTAAACCTTGGGGAGAACGAAAAGATCCCGAAAAATCTGCTCAAAGTATTTTAAAACGAGTGCAAGGGGGATTATCAAAAATTTCTCAAGCTAGAGTAATTGCTTTTAATCCTCCGGCAATTCAAGGTTTAGGTAGTGTTGGTGGTTTTGTATTTCAACTCCAAGATAAAGGAAACAATGATATTGGTACTTTTGTTAAAGTCAAAAACGAATTAATTCAAAAAGCCAACCAAAGACCAGAATTACAAAATGTTTTCACTACTTATGCTGCCAATGCTCCCCAATTATTAATAGAAGTAAATCGAGATCGAGCCAATTCATTACAAGTATCTGTTGATGATGTACTGACAACCATAGGTACTTTAATCGGTTCCAATTACGTGAATGATTTTAATGCTTTTGGACGTACCTATCGGGTATACGTACAAGCCGATAAAGAATTTCGTTCTAATCCTCAAGATATCAATCAATTCTACGTTCGTTCCCAACAAGGTAGTATGGTTCCTATAGGTGATTTGGTGGAAATTACATCAGTCACAGGACCACCAACAGTAAATCACTATAACTTATTCCGTTCCATTGAAATCAACGGTTCTGCAGCAGAAGGTTATAGTTCCGGACAAGCAATTACAGCAATGGAAGAAGTGGCCAATGAAGTATTACCTCAAAACATGGGTTTTGAATGGTCTGGTATTACTTTAGAAGAAATTCAATCAGGAGGACAAGCACCGTTAATTTTTGGTTTAGGTATCTTATTTGTGTTCTTAGTTTTAGCCGCACAATACGAGAATTTTATTGACCCAATTATTATTCTTTTAGCAGTTCCCTTAGCAATTTTAGGAGCATTACTTGCCCAATCAATTCGGGGTTTACCCAACGATGTTTATTGTCAAGTGGGTTTAGTAATGTTGATTGGTTTAGCTAGTAAAAATGCCATTTTGATTGTAGAATTTGCCAACCAATTACGAGAACAGGGATTGTCAATTACAAGAGCTGCAATCCAAGCATCCGAACAACGCCTAAGACCAATTATTATGACAGCAATTTCTACCCTTTTGGGTTTTGTTCCCCTAGTAATTGCTACTGGTGCCGGTGCAGCTTCTCGTCAATCATTGGGTACTGCGGTATTTGGCGGCATGGTAGTTTCCACAGTGTTGAGTTTATTTGTTGTTCCCGTACTTTATATAGTAATTGCCAGCCTTTTCTGTAAATTTAAAGATGACTGTCGCAGCTTATCCCCGGAAAAACAGCAAGCGAAAGAGCAACAACAACAAATAGAAGAAAGAGAAACTGTTGCTGTAGGTAATGGCAGGAGGTAGGAGACAAGGAAGGGGAGCAGGGGGAGCAGGGGAGCAGGGGGAGCAGGGAGGTTGCTAAAAGGATGTTTGAAAAGTCTAATATAATACTTTACCTGGCGATTAAATATGTCCTTCGGACACGCTTCGCGAACGCGGCTACACATACAAAACCCGTCTCCACGGGTTTAAAATTTGTTAGTCCACGCAGGTGGACAATGCGGGGTGTAGTAGCGGTTTTAACCGCCTGAACCTTTAAAACATCCTCTAACTCCTAATTTCTATGACTTCACCAGAGATTCTTGATAAGTGGGAAAATCTGTATAACCTTCTTTACCTGGAGAATACCAAATTTTTACATCTGGATCGGCATTGAGGGGCCAATTATTAGCGAAGCGATCGACTAAATCTGGATTACTAATAATTGGCCTTCCGAATGCAATTAAATCTGCATTACCATCTTTAACTGCGGCTTCAGCAGTTTCCTGAGTGTAGCCACAATTGCCTATAATTGGCCCATCAAAAACTTTTCTAAATTCTGCTAAAGTCATCGGCTCTCCCAATTCATGAAAACCGAAAGCTAAACCATCCATGATGTGAATGTAAGCCAATCCATAATTATTTAATTCTTTAGCCACATACAGGAAAGTTTCGCGATAGTCAGGGGAACCCATATCATTGAATACCCCGTTAGGAGAAAGGCGAACTCCCACTCTATTGGCTGGGAAAACAGTTGTGACGGCTTCCACTACTTCTTTAAGGAAACGATATCTATTTTCAATACTACCGCCATATTTATCCGTTCGTTTGTTGGTTTTAGAATCAAGAAATGTATTAATTAAATAACCATTAGCAGAGTGAATCTCTACTCCATCAAAACCTGCCTCTTTGGCATTTTCCGCAGCTTTTTTGTAGTCTTCAACTACTTGGGGAATTTCTTCTGTTTCTAGGGCACGGGGCGTTTCATGAGGTTGCTTGCCTTCCGGAGTATGAATATATTCTTCATTAATAGCGATCGCACTAGGAGCAACAGCTAATTTACCATCGTGGAAACTACTGTGAGAAGCCCTACCACAGTGCCAAAGTTGCAGAAAAAATGGTGTATCTTTTGCGTGTACCGCACTCACAACTTTTTTCCAACCTTCAGTTTGTTCCTTTGTATGAATTCCTGGGGCATTTACCCAGCCATTAGCTTGATTTGAGATAAAAGTACCTTCAGTAATAATTAAACCAACCCCAGCCCTTTGAGTGTAATATTCTGCCATTAAATCGTTGGGAATGCCTCTATCTACAGCTCTTCCTCTAGTTAAAGGAGGCATTACAACTCTATTTTTTAAAGATAAATCTCGCAATTCAAAAGGACTCAGCAATGTTGGTGAAGTAGTTTGAGTTGCCATACTTTATGCGCTCAAATTTGACAATAGCTATTATCGTTTAAAAACTCCCTGTTTGCATCATCCAATTCAAATTTGATGTGAAACTAAAATTCAGTCTTGAGAGAGAAGACAAATATCTGTGGATATCTTGTAGGGTGTGTGACGGTTACGATAATTTATCAGCTCTAACGAACAAATTTGAAAATACCGTCACGCACCATCAATTATTTATCACCAGTAACTGTGGATATCTTGTAGGGTGTGTGACGGTTACGATAATTTATCACCAGTAACGA
>DESS01000386.1:887-5793 GCA_002361335.1 Richelia sp. UBA3308 | reverse complement strand
TGCCCCATGCCCAATTCCCTAAGCCATAACCATTCCGCCATCAACGTTAAACACTTGTCCGGTAATGTATGCTGCTGCACTATCTGCGGCAAGGAAGCGCACCATGCCAGCGATTTCTTCTGGTTTTCCGTAACGCCCTAAAGGAATTGCTTTGAGAATTTCTTCTGCTTGCAGATCGCTTGTCATATCAGTTTCAATAAATCCAGGTGAGACAGCATTGACGGTGATACCGCGAGAAGAAAACTCTTTCGCTAGGGTTTTAGTTAAACCGATTACCCCTGCTTTGGCTGCGCTGTAGTTTGCTTGGCCTGGATTGCCCATTTGACCTGCGACTGAAGCAATATTTATAATTCTTCCAGAACGCTTTTTCAGCATACTTTTACTGACGGCCCGAGTACACAAAAAGACACCAGTTAAATTAAGATTTATTACAGCTTGCCAATCTTCCGGTTTCATCCGTAAAAGTAAAGTGTCGCGAGTAATTCCGGCATTATTAACTAAAATATCAATTTGCTTAAACTTTTCTAAAACAGTATTAATCAGTCCATCTACATCTTCGGCTTTAGAAACATCAGCTTGTAAGGCGATCGCACTTCCTCCGGCAGCGGTAATTTCTGATACTAAATCTTCGGCAGCTTGAGAGGATCTGGCATAATTAATAACTACAGTTGCTCCCAATCTGGCAAATTCTAGTGCAATAGCTCGTCCAATTCCCCGGGAAGCACCAGTAACAACTGCAACTTGAGATTGTAAACTCTGCAAATTTTCTGCTAAAAGTTCCATTTTTTGCCTCAATATAATTTCACGATTTAAGTCCGGTAAATATAATAGGCTGATTCGTACTGTTAATTAACTTTTGTAGGCAAGGAAAGTTTTGTTGCAAGCACTACAATTAAACTAGTAATAGTTCGGTTATTACTACATCTAGGAGCAGGACGAGAGGTTTGTTAAACTGCAAAGGTAAAAACGGACTTTGTTATATGTCTACCAAGAAGCAATTCAACAGCTTTGAAGAAATGTTATCTGATTCCGATGTACCAGTTCTAGTGGATTTCTATGCTGACTGGTGTGGACCTTGCCAAATGATGACACCAATTTTAGATCAAGTTAATTCCCAACTCCAAGGAAGAATAAGAATTGTTAAGATTGACACTGAAAAATATCCTGCATTAGCCAGTCAGTATCAAGTCTATGCTCTTCCGACTTTGGTATTGTTTAAACAGGGTAACCCGGTAGATAAAATTGAAGGTGTAATGCAAGCAACACAGTTAGTTCAACATCTCGAAAAATTTATGTAATATTTTCCGAAATTAATCCCCGATATAATTCTTTGATGCCAATATACGCCCCTTAGCGGTATTGTGTAGATTGTTCTAAGAATTAAATACTCGGAACTCGGTTTTTGGTAAAGCCGGGTTTTTTAATGGAAATGAAAAATTAGTGAAAAAGAACTTGACTCTGATGTATTTCGGGAAATTTATTCTGTAAAAAACCCTTCCTCTGAATTAAAACAGCTGATTACAAAAATCCAAAATCATGATTTGTGTTCTGACTTGCTCTCAAAACTATAGCGCTATAGTTAAAATCAGATCCTTGGTGCGTGACACTAAGAAGTAAGAAGTAAGAAGTAAGAAGTAAGAAGTAACAATTAACAACTAACAACTAAAATCAACTTCTCCTGACATTCAAACAACACCATTCTTTGCGCTTCCACAAGGTGGCAACCACCCAGCCATTTTTCTCTAAAACATCAATGACGGCGTTGGATTGTTCTAATAAAATACCGCTGAAAATACCCCAAGTCGTAGATTTAACGATCGCGCTCATGGAAGGGAGTAATTCCATAATGATCTCAGCTAAAATATTGCATACGATACCATCTACTGGCTCGGTAATCAGTTGTTGGATTGCTTCTACACTGCCCTGGGCTACTGTTAAACGTTCGGGGGCAAACCCATTTATTTCACAATTTTCTGTAGTTGAACGTACCGCTAAAGAATCAACATCTACTGCGTAGACTTTTTCTGCTCCTAATAGTAATGCTCCGATGGAAAGGATACCAGAACCACAACCAATATCCGCAATTACCACATGTTGTTTTTGATCTCCGGAGCCGACAAAAGATTGGGGAATATCGCTAAAACGCATTTCCAGAGATTCCAAACTAAGTTGAGTTGTCGGATGAGCGCCAGTACCAAAAGCCGAACCGGGATCGAGCTGCAAAACAATGCGATCGCTATTTTCGTCAACCGGTATCCAAGAAGGGTTAATTAAAAAGCGATCGCCAATTTCTTGGGGTTGCCAATGTTGTTTCCAACTACTAGACCAATCTTCTTCATCAATTAATTTCCATTGTAACGAAGGTGAAGAAGTTTCCAAACAAAGAGCATCTTGACGCAGCCATAGGGATAGGGCGGCCAAATCTAGTAGGTGCGCTGTTTGTTCGGGTATGTAAGCCTTTATGATAGTCAGATTACCTTTTTTTTGACTGGCAGTTCCGCGACAGCCAAATTTTTCCAGTCGCCAAAAGACAGAATCTTCTATGTCTGGAGAGCATTGAATTTGTAGTTCCCACCAAGTGTTTGCCATCGGATTTTATATCTTAGATTTTGGATTTTAGATTTTAGATTGTAATAAAAAAGCTAAATAGCGGATTACTAATTGCTAATAGTTAATCGCTAATCGTAAAAAATACAGCATATTGCAGCTTGCGATGAGGTACAGTTTTATATTTAAAACTCTTATGGTACGGGCATCCTTGCCCGTCAGAATGTACTTCATTAAAATACAATCTGCTGTAATTGCTAACAATAGCTCAACTCATAACAATAATCCAAAATCCAAAATCCCGGCATTGATTAAAGGGTTACTGTATATGCGTCTCGAATGCCGTCTACTTTGATAATCTCTTTCAAGATTCCGTCTGGTAATGGGTCGTCTATACTTATAACCATGACAGCATCACCGCGAACTATTTTACGTCCTACCTGCATGCTGGCAATGTTAACGTTAAAACTACCCAGTAAAGAACCTATTTTACCAATAATACCAGGCATATCCCGGTGTACTGTAAATAGCATATAACGATTTGGTGGTACGTTGATGGGAAAACTATCAAGGTTGGTAATGCGAATTTCTCCATCACCCAACAAAGCGCCTGTTACAGCATGAGTTCCCAAGTTACCTGTAGCTTCTAAATGCAATGAACCGGCGTAATCTTTTATAGAATCATCCCGGGTTTCGATGACGCGAATTCCTCTTTCTTTGGCTTCAATATTGGCATTTACATAATTTACTCTTTCCCGCAAAGCTTGGTAAAGCAATCCTTTGAGAGAAGCGATTACTAAAGGTTGACTCTTGTTAGTTGCCAGTTGTCCTTGTAGTCTGACATTAAGTACTTCTACTCTACCACCAGCAAGCTGCCCTACTAAGTTACCTAATGTTTCTGCTAGCTGCATATAGGGTTTGAGTTCTTCCAAAACATCAGGATTAAGCCCTGGAATATTTACTGCCGATCGCGCTGGTAATCCTAAGAGTACATCACGAATTTGTTCGGCTACGTCAATCGCTACATTTACTTGTGCTTCAGCAGTCGATGCTCCCAAATGAGGAGTCAACACAATTTCTTTACCCAAAGCTTTTAAGGGAGACTCACCTAAAGGTTCTGATTCATAAACATCTAATGCAGCACCTTTGATTTTGCCTTCCTTGAGGGCTGCAGCTAAAGCTTCTTCATCAATAATTCCACCACGGGCGCAATTGATGATACGAACATTGGGTTTCATCTTCGCCAACATTTCGGCGTTGATTAAATGAGTGGTTTCTGGAGTTTTAGGAATATGCAGGGTGATGTAATCGGCTTGTTGTGCCAGTAAATCTAAATCTACTAACTGAACCCCCATTTGTTCGGCTCTTTCGTTGGAAATAAAAGGATCGAAAGCTAGTAATTTCATTCCCATTGCTTTGGCGACACCAGCAACATGGGAACCAATTTTACCTAAACCGACAATACCTAAAGTTTTCTTATAAACTTCCGCACCAACAAAAGTTTTGCGATTCCACTCGCCGGATTTTACCGAAGCATTGGCATCGGCAATATTGCGAGACAAAGCCATCATCATTGCTAAAGCGTGTTCGGCTGCTGCAATCGTATTACCTTCTGGTGAATTTACTACTACAATTCCTCGCCGTGTGGCTGAAGGTACATCTACATTATCCACACCGACACCCGCACGACCGATAATTTTCAGATTTGTGGCAGCTTCCACAACTTCTTTAGTAACCCGAGTACCGGAACGAATCATTAGGGCATCGTATTCACCAATGATTTCCTGTAATTCTTCTGGTTTTAAACCTAATTTGACATCAACGCTAGCCACTTGGGAAAGAATATCAATCCCTGCTTGGTCAATGGAATCGGAAACTAGAACCTTAGACATAACTGATTCTTTTAAAGCTTACTTATTTTTGTAGGGGTAGAACAATAGGTTTTAAGATTAAACGATTAGTGATTGTTAGACAAATTACTATTTTCAATATCCCATGAGAATTGCACGCCGACTTATAGTGTGACAATGTAGGAGAAATTTATTTGACACGATGGGGCGTTTTTCCTTACTGGTCAACTATGCCTCCGAACAGCGATCGCTAAAATATATAATCCACCAATAACACGAATAGCATCTACAGTTCATATATTGATAAAAAAATTCAGAAAGCGAAAAATACTCCCTGATTCGATTTTATGTAAAATTATTTACTTTATTCATTCAGTTATAGTCATCGATTCAACCTACAAATATAATTTTTTGTATAATTTTTTCCTATAATCTTAAACTTGTTAACTATTGTTAATTCCTTGTCAAAAAATATGTAAATTATTACTCATTACTCCTTACTCCTTACT
>DESS01000386.1:0-848 GCA_002361335.1 Richelia sp. UBA3308 | reverse complement strand
CCTTACTCCTTACTCATTACTCCATCAAAACTTTCCTTCACGAACTTCTTTGCTAAACTCTCCTACAGCTTTAGTAATTGTTTCCCGTAGATTAGTATAAACTTTAGCAAATGGCGGCTGTTTTTCTGAAAGTCCAAGTAAATCGGAAGTGACTAAAACCTGTCCGTCGCAATGAGATCCCGCTCCAATTCCAATAGTAGGAATACTAATTTTTTGAGTAATTTCTAATGCTAAATCTCCAGGAATATGCTCCAAAATCATCGAAAAAACACCCGCTTGTTCCAAGGCGATCGCTTCTTGCAAAATCCTATTTCGTGATTCTTCAGTTTTACCTTGTTGGCCCAAACCAATTTGATTTACTGACTGCGGTGTTAAACCAACATGTCCCATTACCGGAATTCCTGCTTTTACCAAACGAGAAATAGTATCTATAATTTCGGGATATGCGCCTTCTAATTTCACAGCCTGGGATCCCGTTTCTTTTAATACCCTTCCCGCCGAATGCATCGCTTGTGCAACACTTTCTTGATAAGTCATAAATGGTAAATCAACTACCACCAAAGCTTGTTTTACACCGCGCCTTACAGCTTTAGCATGGTATAACATTTCTTCCAGAGAAATCGGCAGGGTATTTTGATAACCTAAAACCACAGCCATGGAATCACCAACCAAAATTAAATCCACGCCCCCTTCATCCAATAATTTAGCAATAAGATAATCCCAAGCAGTCAATACCACAATGGGACGCTCTTGTTGTTTGTACTGAATTAACTTTTGGATAGTTATAGCCATCTGGGGAATTTAGAATTTAGAATTTAGAATTTAGAATTGGGCATGGGGCATAATTC
>DESS01000270.1:5487-9923 GCA_002361335.1 Richelia sp. UBA3308 | reverse complement strand
CTACATCACATTGACTTAACATAAAAAAAACAGTATAAAATTCTACGTCTAAATCTTTCAATTTTTCTGGTAACTGAATTTTCAAATCCTTTGTAGTCACCGGAGAAAATTTGTCAAAGTCGTAAATAATGCTATCAAGTTCGTCACTGCATAGCAAAAGAACTGGATCTTCGAGTTTTTCCCATATTCCATCAAGCCATTCGCAATACCACTTTGTAGGAAACACTAATGTAAAACCTACCCGAGGTTCTTTAATATAATCACCCCGTCGAATGTGAATACCAACGATTGTTTTACCTTTAGAGCGAAGAATATTTAAACCATCATTCAAAGCAGATTCTAAATCGTTTACAGGTTGAAATAGCGAGCGGAAATATTGCTGATGAGGTTTCAGGTATCGAGTATGGAATTGGAAAAAACCCCAAATATCCACGTTAGCTAAACCATTTTCTAAAGCTTCTGAACCAACACGAGAACTCTTTGCATCTGCAAGTTTTTCTAGGAAAGGAATGAATTCTGGAATGACATCAAATAGACTTTTTCCTACATCTAAAAGCTCAATAGCAGGGGGTAAACGCTTAGAAATCGGTGCATCGTCATGCCCAAATAGAGTTTGCCCAATCCACGGAGGACATTCTACTTTTGCTCCGCTCTTTTCGGCACAAATTCTTAAAAAAGCATACTGAAAAAGCTGATTGCCAAATCTTCCCAATTTCCCGATAGAGGACATACTTAAAACTGGTTGGCGATCGCATTCATCTTCTGCAACTGAAGATTGCACATCCTCAGCATCTTGTTTGAAGTCATCAAAAACGTTAAATACCCTTTCTGTTTCACTCTTGGAAGTGTATTTCGGGTTTGTTTTTACTTGGGGTGAATTATCCTGATTAGTCACAAAGTTATTCCTTTCAATAATTCCCTAATGTTTTACTCAAGCCAAAACCGGCTCCCCAGTAGATACCACCTGCTCAATAATATCAGCAGCTTTACTCACCCCACCTCCTTGCTTAATCGCCTCTTGTAACCGCAAAGCATTGTTTTTGTAAGAATCTTCAGTTAACACCTGCTTAACAGCCTTATTTAACCTTTCTACGCTTAATTTCTTCAGGGGTACAACCTCTCCTGCTCCCGTCCAAGCTATACGCGCTGCTATCCCTGGCTGGTCATTGGCAACTGGAATTGCTACCATTGGTACTCCATTAGTCAAACATTCCAAGGTGGTATTCATACCTCCATGGGTAATAGTTAAAGTTGTTTTTTGTAGCAGTTCTAGTTGGGGTGCATAACCTACAACTAGAGGATTTCCTGGTAACTCTGGTAGTGATTCTGGACTTGCTGAACCTCCTAAAGTCATTACTAATTGAGCATCTAATCCATTACAAGCTGAAGCTATTGTCTCAAATACATCAACCAAACGATTTTGCAAAGTCCCCATGGAAGCATAAATAAGGGGTTGTCCAGTTAATTTATCCCAAGGAAAAGGAACGGGTTCTCGATTTGCTGAATAATGATAGGGACCTGTAAAATGAAACCACTTGGGTAAATTTTGCCTGGGAAATTCAAACTCAGCAGGTTGATGACTAATTTGAGCTAGAGGTGAGTAAGATTTATTAACTTCGGAATACAGAGGTAAATTCCAGTTCTGGCGATATTCATCAATCAAATTCCTAATTGGTTTAACAACCTGAGTGAGTATCCGATAACCTAATTTATTGCGTAAAGTACCCCACCAAGTAGGACTATATTGCCAGGGAGTATTAAAAGGAGGAACTCCTGGTTCTCTATTTAGTACTACAGCACTACAAATCGTAATAAAAGGAACACCAACAAATTCCGCAACTGTTCCTCCTGCTTGAATGCTTTGGTCTACTAAAAGTGCATCAATACCAGATTCTTTGACAATTTCTGGAGCATCTCTAAGAATAACTGTAGCGTCATCTTTAAATATTTGTAAGGTATATTTTAATGCTGCTAAACCACTGAGTTTTCCTAGTTCTGCAAGACGTTCTTTCAATCTTCCCTTGGGGAATATATCTTCACCAATTACTCTAAATTCCAATCCTGCTGCAATAGTTTTCTCCTGAGCATCTTGTAACCCAATAAAGGTGATACGATTACCTCGCCGTAGCAATTCTTGTGCTAAAGGAAGCATAGTATTGAGGTGTCCAGATTCAGCAGGACAAATTATGCCAAAATGAGTCATTCGGTTTCTCCCAACCACAAAATTGATTGCCAACTTGAACTCAATAAACGCAAGGTTTATATGGATTCTAATGTAATTCTGATTTAATTTTTTATGCCAAAATAAGTATCTCACAAACTGGCACTTGTTTTACTTCTATCTAATAAAAAATAACATGAAAAAACTAAACGCTAAACAAAAACAATGGTTAATAACCTTTCATGTTGTATTTGCGGCAATGTGGTTTGGTAGGGCTTTATCCATGATTGCTATCGCGCTGATGAATCGCAATACGGGAGCATCTAATTTAAACTTTGAGACTTAACTAAATTCTCCAATCTCCAATTTTTAACTTTATCATCTTTTAGTTAAAAACAATTACTTTTGTAAACTTGAAATGTAAAATTTATATTTTAATACAGATTTTAAAAGAGATAAAATGATCAAAAAGTCAAGGAATTAGAACAAAAAAATAAAGAATAAAGGATGAAGATACTCCTACATCAGTCTTCATCCTTGAAGTTTAATATTTTAAATAATTTCTTAACGGAACATACTACTCACAGAACTATCATCGTGAATTCGCCAGATAGTTTCTCCTAATAAATTGGCAACTGAAAGCTTAACTAATTGAGGGAAATTTTTACTTTCATCCAAAGGAATTGTATTAGTAACAATTACTTCTTCAAACAAACCGCCAGAAAGTCTTTCAATTGCAGGTGGAGAGAAGACAGCATGAGTCGCACATGCATATACCTGACGTGCCCCTTCTTCACGCAATAAACGCGCCCCCTGACTAATGGTTCCAGCAGTATCAATCATGTCGTCTACCAACACGGCTGTTTTACCCTTTACGTCACCAACGAGGTTCAAGACTTCAGCTACATTGTGTGTTTGGCGGCGTTTATCGATAATTGCCAAAGGCGCATCATTGAGCTTTTTAGCAAAGGATCTAGCTCTGGCGACACCACCCACATCTGGGGAAACAACTACAAGATCGGACAAGTCTTTACTCGCCAAATATTCTAGAATTACTGGGGTACTGTAAACATGATCTAAGGGAATATCGAAATAACCCTGTATTTGTGCCGAATGTAAATCCATTGCCAAAATTCGGTTTGCACCTGCTTGGGTAATCAGGTTTGCTACCAATTTAGCTGTAATTGACTCTCTTCCGGCTGTTTTCCGATCGGCGCGGGCGTAGCCATAGTAAGGAATTACTGCTGTTACCTGTCGCGCAGAAGCTCGACGACAAGCATCAATCATAATTAGCAATTCCATCAAATTATCATTTACAGGATGACAAGAGGGCTGGATCAAATAAACATCACAGCCCCGAATCGATTCCTGTATTTGAACGTAAATTTCCCCATCCGCAAATCTTTTACGAATCATTGGCCCCAAATCCATACCCAAATAACGGGCAACTTCTTGAGATAATGGTAGATTAGCAGAGCCAGAGAACAGACGCAGACGATGATTTTCTGTCACTCCGGTTGTAGCTGGTTGGACTTTAAAAGTGGCAGAACTCAGCACCGCAGATCCTCGTTGTGCATTCATAGCAATGTTATAATTAGGGATTTTACTTATTTAACTTAAATATTTGGAAGAATTTGATGTTAGTTATTCAAAAGCTTAAATTTATATGCTGAAACATTCCTCCATAAAAGTACGTATTTCTGTAAATTTTCTAATCATCCAACACAAATAAACCATTGTCAGCTTAACTGATATTAACTTCTCTTACCAGACCTATTTGTAGTTTTTTAGTCTAGAGAAAAAAATCATATAAGAATATTAATTGAGCTTCAACCCCCTTTTTTTATATGTTTTACAAAAGTCAAAAAATCACCATTATAGTTAACTCAGACGTAACGGTATATTTTAATAGGGTTCAATTTACTCTCCTATGCAACTCTTGATAGCTAAATGAAAATGACACAAGCATATCAATGCTTACAAGTTTTCGCTCAATTAGCAACTAATGTATTAACATTTTTAATTTTTAAGTATAAGTACTTACTATAAATAAAAATGGTAATAAATAAATATTTTATAATATTGATGCTTTGGTTAATACAAGATTATCTCATGTTTAAGGGAACTTTGCTTTGTGTTGCCTTTGAAAGCAGTCAATAAAGGAAATAATGCGATAAATTTATTTGAGGCAAAGTATTGCTGGGAAAGCGATTAAACGAAGGAAGAAGGAAGAGCCGAAGTTGGAAGAAGAAAGAAGTTTGGAATTGGGATGGGG
>DESS01000270.1:708-5447 GCA_002361335.1 Richelia sp. UBA3308 | reverse complement strand
CAATTCGTCCACCGTCTTGTGCCGCTTGTTTTAAACCCATATGTTTAGTTAAAACAGATAATTAGGTCACCTAGAAAAATTTCGCCCACTACACATGGCCGCTGTGTTTCTACTGTCTTCTTGTAAGAGGGTTCTTAACACAGCTATATTTTTTTGCCTTAACTTACAGAAACGAGTAGAAACTAACCCCAATGCACAATTATCAATAAGTCCTGATTTCTCCTAAGGGCGATAAACTGCTTACCCATGGCGGGAGCGTACCGCCAATAAATCCGGTTTTTCATCGAAGTGCAAGATATAACTATGAGAACTTACGGTAAATTTGGCTCTAAAAATGCGGTAGTTTCTTAATTTAAAGATAAATAAGTAATTATATTTACCTATTGATCCCAATAGGTTTAATTTTTTCTTGAAGGTAAGTTGTCTAACTTTTGACACATTGGTAAATCAGACAAAATGTGACAATAAAGGAACTACTTAATAAAAGCTGTATCTACCTTGGGCATGTTACCCAATCCTTGCTATGCCTATGACTTATAAGTTGTAAGTAAATTCCTCTGTTTAAGCTGTTACATAAAATCAATCGATTATGCAACCACCAATTACCGCTGGTACTGTATTACAAAACCGTTATAAGATAATTAAAATTTTGGGCCAAGGGGGATTCGGTA
Organism: Richelia sp. UBA3308; assembly: GCA_002361335.1. GTDB lineage: Bacteria > Cyanobacteriota > Cyanobacteriia > Cyanobacteriales > Nostocaceae > Rivularia. The sequence goes on along the minus strand of DESS01000270.1, from coordinate 4,776 downwards.
GAACCTATTTAGCCGAAGATCAAAGGCGGTTTAACGAACTTTGCGCGATTAAAGAGTTAATTCCTAATACGACGGAAACCTCTGCTTGGGAGAAAGCACGGGAACTTTTTGCGCGGGAAGCTGCTATTTTGTATCAAATTAAGCATTCCCAGGTTCCCCAGTTTCGAGAAAAATTTGAACAAGATCAAAGGTTATTTCTGGTACAAGATTATGTAGAAGGAAAAACTTACTACGATTTACTTGAGGAGCGTAAAGCTGTAGGTGGTGCTTTTACTGAAGCTGAAGTGTTGCGATTGATGCGTTCTTTGTTGCCGGTTATCGAATACATTCACGGAAAAGGAATCATTCACCGCGATATTTCACCGGATAATATTATCATGCGTGAGAGCGATAAATTGCCGATTTTAATTGATTTTGGTGTAGTTAAAGAATTAGCTACCCGTTTGCAGTCGAAAAATACCACGCCTCAAACTTATGTCGGAAAATCAGGTTTTTCACCCAGCGAACAAATTCAAACAGCGAGAGCTTATCCTAGTAGTGATTTATATGCTTTAGCCGTAAGTGCGATCGTTTTACTTACTGGTAAGGAACCCGCAGAATTATATGATGACAACCTTTTAATTTGGAATTGGCAACGCTGGGTAACGGTTAATTCCCGATTTGCTCAAGTTTTGAATCGAATGTTGAGTTATAAACCGGGTGGTCGGTATCAGAGTGCAACGGAGGTTTTAGAAGCCTTAGATTCTTTAGATCGATCTACCGTTGCCAAACCCGACTTATCAAGAATACAAACAGTTGCTGTCGGTGGCAAACCGGACTCAGTAAAGTCGCCTCGTCGTCAACCAGATCAAGTAATCCCATCACGACAAGATTCAATTTTAGATAGTCCCCTAGCGGTAGGTGTAATTGGTGCGGCTGTAGTATTATTAGCGGGATTGGGTTCTTGGGCTTTAGTAAGAAATATTCGCAATACATTGAATTCTCAACCCCAGTCACCTCCTCCACAAACATTTGCTTCACCATTTGTTACGCCAACCCCTACACCAACTCTAGATGAACCAATTGTTTTTAGTAAACGGCTGAATTTAGGATTTTCGGGTACAGCTAATATTAGGGGTACTTTGAAAGCCAATCAAACTGTAAAGTATACTTTTAGAGGGGAAGAAGGACAAAGACTGACGGTAGTCCTTGCTGAAGAAAACGGTGTTTCACTAACTGTATTAAGTCCTAATGAAGAAATAATTGATAATGCTGCTCGACAGGTTAGTTATTATCAAGGAAAATTACCTTTTACTGGTAGATATACTATTGAATTAAATAATCTTCCAGAAATTGAAAAAGCCGAATATACCTTAAAAGTTACCCTCAAAGAAGCAGTTACTGCTACACCCACGCCCGATATAGAGTCAACAACCACAGCTACAGCAACACCCACAGCCACACCCACACCCATACCCACAGCAACACCCACACCCACACCCATAGCCACACCCACACCCACATCAGAAATTGAACCAACAGTACCACCTACACAAAATAGTCCCACGCCCACGCCGAAAACAACACCAAGGCTACCTATAAGCATTCCCACTAGTATTCCCACTATCAAACTCCCCTACGTGAAAATACCCTCAGTAAAGACTCCTCCTATACCCAAACCAACTTCGAGGGGAAAAAGAAATGAAAATGTTGTAGAGCCAACGCCGGAATCTGAATCTAATTCTACAGATTCTTAATATTTAGCCTCGTCCGTTTAAAGGAAGTAGAATCGACGGTGGAATGGAAGCACCTTAATTGGGCTAAGCTCGAAAGAAGGGTTTACAAGTTGCAAAAAAGAATCTACAAAGCCTCAGTTCGTGGTGATGTCAAAGCAGTTCGCAGTCTCCAGAAAACACTGATGAAGTCCTGGTCAGGTAAGTGTCTCGCAGTCAGAAAAGTCACCCAAGACAACCAAGGAAAGAAAACGGCTGGTGTAGACGGTGTTAAACTATTAACCCCTAAACAACGAGTCGCTTTGGTTGCCAATTTAAAACTGGGGTCTAAAGTTCAACCCACACGTCGGATTTGGATACCCAAACCGGGCAAGGATGAAAAAAGACCTCTAGGTATACCGACAATACATGACCGAGCGCTTCAAGCCCTTGTCAAACAAGCAATTGAACCCGAATGGGAAGCAAAATTTGAACCCAACTCATTTGGTTTCAGACCAGGACGCTCATGTCACGATGCCATCGAAGCAATATATTTAAGTATCAGGCAAAAACCGAAATTTGTACTTGATGCTGATATAGCAAAATGTTTCGATAAAATCAACCATTCAGCACTACTGAAGAAACTAAACACCTCACCTACAATCAGACGGCAAATACGCGCATGGTTAAAGGCTGGTGTAGTAGACAATCAGCAGTTCCAAGAGACATTAGAAGGCACACCGCAAGGCGGAGTCATATCCCCACTACTAGCGAATATTGCCCTCCACGGTATGGAAGAACGGATTAAACAATTCGCCGAGACATTACCTGGTGGAAAACGAGAAAACTCTCTTAGTATCTCATTAATCCGGTACGCCGATGACTTTGTCATAATGCACAAAGACCTATTCGTGGTACAAGAATGTCAAAGGATTATAACAGAATGGTTAAATGACATGGGTCTGGAATTGAAACCTTCCAAAACCCCCTTAACTCACACTCTAAAAAAGTTAGAGGATTCTGAGCCAGGATTTAATTTTCTTGGATTCAATATCAAGCAACATTATGTGGGTAAATATCACTCAAAACAAGGTTTCAAAACCATCATTACTCCAAGCAAAAAAAAGCAGAAATTACATTACGAGCAGATATCTAAAGTAATAGATAACCATAAGGCAGCCCCCCAAGAGGCACTAATAATAAAATTAAACCCTATAATCCGTGGATGGTCTAATTATTACTCAACAGTAGTAAGCAAAGAATCTTACTCACATTTAGACTCGTTAATGTACTCAAAGCTAAGAGCTTGGGCACATCGCCGTCATCCGAGAAAATCAAGAAAATGGAAAGCCAATAAATATTGGCGGACTATCGGAAATGATAATTGGACTTTTTCCACCCTACAAGGCAATAAGCGCTCAGTACAATTACTAAAACATGCCGAAACTTCTATAGTTAGGCACGTTAAAGTAAAAGGAGAAACCAGTCCATATAACGGTGATTTTGTGTACTGGAGTTCAAGAATAGGTGCTTGGATAGGCTAACTTTACTTAGGGGTTAACTACCCATTGGATAATCTTCACGGTACGCCCACTGTACCGTTGTGTTTTTCCTCTCAGACTTAAAAGTCTGAGTTTCCAAACGACTTACACTTCTTATGATGGTGCAACAAGAATCTAGATTTATAAATCCAACTGGTTTGTACGATCCAACCCCTAATGGCTATACCCATGTTGTGATTGCTCCGTCTGAGGGAACTACGGTTTACATCGCAGGGCAAGGTGGTGAAGATGAAAACGGGAATCTTGCTAATGATTTCGTTACACAGTTAAAGCAAGCTTTTAAAAATCTTCGGGTTGCTTTAGCAGCAGCAGGAGCACGTCCAGAATATGTTGTCAAAATTAATACTTTTATAGTAAATCACTCAGAGTCGAAATTAGAACATTTAACTTCTGAAGTATTGCAAATGTGGGGGAAACAAACACCAGCACAAACACTGGTTCCAGTGCCAAGACTGGCTTTGAATGATATGTTGTTTGAAATTGATGCTGTTGCTGTGATTCCTACTATTGATACCGCTAATTAAGTAACCCCAAATATCCGTATAACGATCAAATTTTGTTTGTTTGGGAGCGTCATAAAATGATAAATAAAAGTGAAAATTAGTAGTATATTAAAATAGCGATCGCGTTTCATAGAAGGCTTAAACGCAAATCGAAAATTTAAATTCGGGCATTCGGGCATTCGGGCATTCTAAATTCGTATTAGGGTATTTTATGTGTTGAAAACACTACTAATTGCTGGAACTGATACTGAAACAGGTAAAACGGTTTTTACCACAGCCTTAGCTGCTTATTTACAAAAATACCGTCCTCAA
>DESS01000270.1:257-668 GCA_002361335.1 Richelia sp. UBA3308 | reverse complement strand
AGCGCTTAGGAATCATGAAACCGATTCAGTCGGGTATTGGCGATCGCGAAACTTATCAAAAGTTATTTTCGTTGTCACAATCAGAAAAGGAAATTACACCGTTATATTTTCAAGCACCCCTGGCACCTCCAATAGCTGCTGCTTACGAAAATCGACAAATAGATTTGGGTATTGTGTGGCAGACTTTTACTAAGCTACAACAAAATCACGATATTGTTTTAGTAGAAGCTTTGGGAGGTTTGGGTTCTCCCGTAACGGATGAATTTACAGTGGCCGATTTAGCTGGTGAATGGTGTTTACCTACAGTGTTAGTTGTACCTGTAAAATTAGGTGCGATTTCTCAAGCTGTGGCGAATGTGGCTTTAGCAAAGCAATCAAAAGTAGAGCTTGTAGGAATTATTTTAAATTGTA
>DESS01000270.1:0-197 GCA_002361335.1 Richelia sp. UBA3308 | reverse complement strand
CGAACAAATTGCCGATTGGACACCAGTCGATTTAATCGAGTCTTTGACAAATATTCCTATTTTAGGATGTTTACCGTATTTAGAAAATCCTTTAAATTTAGAAGAACTAGCACAAGCAGCATCCGATATTGAATTGGAACAATTATTTAATTAAATGTAAATTGGGCCGAAAGGTCATGGGGCATGGGGCATGGGGC
>DESS01000276.1 GCA_002361335.1 Richelia sp. UBA3308 | reverse complement strand
TAATAAGTAATAACTAATAACTAATAACTAATAACTCATGAACAAAATTGAAGAATTAGTAGATGAAATCAAGCGTTTTGAAGAAATTATTTCAGAATGGGATGAAAGTCAACGATGTGTTGCGACAGGATTAAAACGAGCGATTGAGGATTTACATAAAGAAGCTTTGACACGATTTATAAAAAGTCTTAAGCAAGAATCGATGTCGGCTTTAAAAAATGCCATTAAAGATGAAGTTGTTTACGGATTACTTTTATATCATGAATTAATTAAACCACCGAAGCCACCTTTAATAAAAAGAGTTAAAGCCGCCCTTGCTGCAATTCGTCCTAGTTTACAAACTCATTCTGGTGACGTGGAATTTATTGCAATCAAAGAACCGGATAAAGTAGAAGTTAAATTAATCGGCAATTGTAGTAATTGTCCATCTTCTACATTAACTTTATCCCAACTAGTTGAAACCGCTATTAAAGAATATTGTCCTGAAATAAAACAGGTTATAACAGTAAAATAGATTTTGGATTTTTATGAATAATCTATATACTAAATTAATCTAGTTATTAGTGTAAGATTCAACCTATGATATAGAGATTTATATTAGTAAATTAGTGCTAGGATACTCTGTCTGTAAATTTTATAGAATAATTTTAAATATTAATGGTCAATATTCAATCTCATAGCCACAATAAAATATTTGAAACTGATGCAGAAATTATTTTAGGAAACATTATTAAACCGGATGAATTAGCTACACCCCTGGCACCAAGTAATATCGAAATGTTTGCTCCTCGCGGAGCTAGTTTAATTTCAGAAACTGGTTCTTTATGGGTATCAGATACGGGGCATCATAGATTATTAGGATGGCGAAATCTACCAATTAGCGATAATCAACCTGCTGATTGGGTAATTGGACAACCTAATTTTAATTCAGAAGGACAAAATGGGAAAGGGAAAGTAGGAAGAAATACCTTAAATGTTCCCACTGGAATCTGTGGTTGTGGTGAAGGATTGGTTGTTGCTGACGCTTGGAATCACCGGGTTTTGATTTGGAAAACTTTACCTGAAGATAGTAATATTCCAGCGGATTTAGTATTAGGACAAGCTGATTTTAGCAGTAATCAACCTAATCGCGGAAATTTAACTGCTGCAGCAAATACTTTAAACTGGTGTTATGGAGTTTTCTATTATCAAGGTAAGCTATTTGTAGCCGATACGGGAAATCGTCGTTTATTAATTTGGCATCAATTACCAGAAGAAAATGGACAACCAGCAGATGTTGTTTTAGGACAACCCGATATGGAATCTCGTGATGAAAATGGTGGCGGTATTCCTACAGGTTCTACGATGCGTTGGTGTCACGATATTACTATTTGGGGAGACAATTTAGTTGTCACTGATGCAGGTAATAATCGTGTAATGATTTGGCAAGGAATTCCAACAGAAAATAATACTCCTTGTAAGGTAGTTTTAGGACAAGAAAGCTTTGATTCCGTAGAAATGAATCAGGGAATTTATTTTCCCAAACCGAATAGTTTAAGTATGCCTTATGGTGTTGCTGCTACTGATGATTGGTTATTAGTTACGGATACAGCGAATTCTCGGTTATTAGCATGGAAAAAACGACAATCAATTTTATCGCTACAAGGTGCTGATGCCGATGTGCTAATTGGACAAAATGATTTTCACAGCAAAGGAGAAAATCGGAATTATGGATTACCGACTCGTAATAGTTTAAATTGGTCTTATGGCATTAATGTACATAACAATACAGCAGTTATAGCTGATTCTGGAAATAATAGAATTTTGTTATGGGAAATTAAAACGAAGAAAGAAGGAAGAAGTAAGAAGTAAGAAGTAAGAAGTAAGAAGTAAGAAGTAATGAGTAATGAGTAATGAGTAATAAGTAAAAAGAGTAGTCGATAATAACCGCCATCTTTTCAATAGGGTTATATCGTAAGTAATTAGTCGGACATCATATTAAACCCATATGTTTAAGTTAATTAATTTCAAATATTATATTTGTAGGGTATGTTGGAGTGAGAATAAAACCATACCATCACAAAAAATACTTTTTTAATACTTCAAGTACAATTTTATTCGCTTTTTGATACAGCAAAAAATAAAGTGCGTGATGCAACAAGGCTTTCGATTATCTACTATCTTTTCAGTAAGGTACACACCCGATAAAATTTATGTTCAAATATGTATTCTGAAGAAATTAGAATTAGCGGTACAGTTCAAGGAGTAGGATTTCGTCCTACAGTTTACCGTATTGCTAAAAAATTAAAACTAAATGGTGATGTTTGTAATGATGGCGAAGGTGTATTAATTAGAGTTTCTGGGAATCAAAAATCTATCGAAGAATTTATTAAAAGAATACAGCAAGAATCTCCTCCTTTAGCTCATATTCATCAGTTAATACGAATTCCTTCTTCAGAACAATTAGTATTTAATGATTTTGTTATTTCTAATAGTATTAATACTGCGATCGCAACACAAATTGTCCCCGATGCTGCCACTTGTGAAAATTGTAAACAAGAAATTTTCGATCCTCTGAGTCGATACTATCGTTATCCTTTTACAAATTGTACTCATTGCGGACCTCGTTTTACTATTATTAACAGCATTCCTTACGATCGCGATCGCACCAGTATGGCCGCTTTTACAATGTGTTCTCAATGCAGTAAGGAATACGGAGATATCAATAATCGCCGTTTTCACGCTCAGCCTGTAGCTTGTTATACTTGCGGTCCGAAAACATGGTTAGAACGTGCAGATGGAAAACCAGTAACAGCCTCAATGTTTTCCATGTTAGATGATGTTGATGCTGTGTGTACTTTATTGCAAAAAGGTGAAATTGTCGCCATCAAGGGTAATGGTGGAATTCATTTAGCTTGTGACGCTACCAATCACACAGCAGTGGAAAAACTGCGTAAGCGCAAGCAACGTTACCATAAACCCTTTGCTTTAATGGCAAGAGATATAGAAATAATCGAACAATATACTCAGCCTACCACCAAAGAAAAAGAATTACTCCAAAGCGCGATCGCACCAATTGTTCTAATTAAAATCACAGAAAATTCTCCCCATCTCTCCCTCTCCCCGTTAATCGCACCAAGACAAAATACTTTGGGTTTTATGTTACCTTATACGCCTTTACATCACTTAATGATGAGGCGGATGAATCGTCCAATTGTGTTAACTAGCGGCAATATTTCTAACGAACCACAATGTATTGATAATGATGAAACACGAGAAAAATTAAATACAGTAGCGGATTATTTTCTATTTCATAATAGAGACATTGTGAACCGAATTGATGACTCGGTGGTAAAAGTTGTAGGAGAAAAACTACAAATAATTCGTCGTGCGAGAGGATACGCACCAGCACCAATAAATTTACCATCAGGTTTTGAAAAAGTCCCACAAATTTTAGCAATGGGTAGTGAATTGAAAACTACCTTTTGTTTAGTGCGGGATGGACAAGCAATTTTATCTCAACACTTAGGAGATTTAGAAAAGGCTACGGTTTTTAAATACTATCAGGATACACTGAATTTATATTTAAATTTATTTGAGTATCAACCTGAAATTGTAGCTGTAGATAAACATCCGGAATATTTATCAACCAAACTTGGTAAAGAATTAGCAATTGCAAATCAAATAAAATTTTATAATATTCAACATCATCATGCCCATATAGCTGCCTGTATGGCAGAAAATAATTTACCATTAAATTCAGAACCTATTTTAGGTATTGCTTTAGACGGTTTGGGTTACGGTGAAGATAATACCCTATGGGGAGGAGAATTTTTATTGGCAGATTATCGTCATTTTACAAGACTAGCAACACTTAAACCCGTTCCTTTAATAGGTGGCAAACAAGCAAATTATCAACCTTGGCGTAATACTTATGCACAATTAATATCAGCATTTACTTGGTCAGAAATTAAACAAAACTATGGAAAATTAGAAATTATCAAATACCTAGAAAATAAACCACTTAGAATTCTAAATCAATTTCTTCCTTCAACATCCGCTTTAACATCATCAACAGGAAGATTATTTGATGCAGTAGCAGCCACTGTGGGAATTTGTCGAGAAGAAAGTAACTATGAAGGACAAGCAGCAATTGAAATGGAAGCCTTAATAGATGAAAATCTATTAAATCATCGTAAAGAAACACTAACTTATCCTTTCAAACTAAACTTTTTAGATAACATTTATTATATAGACCCAAGCCCAATGTGGAAAGCACTCCTTAACGACTTACAACAGCAAACTTCTGTAAAAATAATTGCTGCAAAATTCCACATCGGATTAGCGATCGCCATTGTAGAAACAGTAAAAAATCTGTGTAAACAAAACCCAATTAACCAGGTAGCTCTTACCGGAGGAGTATTTCAAAATCGTATTTTATTAGAGGAGGTAAGTAACCGTTTACAAGGATTGGGAATCAACGTACTAACCCACAATTTAGTTCCCTGTAACGACGGTGGCTTATCTTTAGGACAAGCCGTAATTGCAGCAGCTAATTCCTAAATCTAACACAAACTAATCATATTTATAGCAATTTTATTTGTCTTATATTACACTCATATCTTCTCCTTAAATAATGGTTCATATCCTTTCGGGATACATCAAAATTATTTAGAAGATTAGCTAAAAAAACTCTGCGTCCCTCAGCGTGTACCTCCGCGCTCCTCCGCGTTCAAAAATATATAATCCCGATGCCAACGCATTTGATATCAGACATTACTCTTCTGGATTATTAGAGTTAATTTATTTCTTAAAAAGCTAGTTAAAAAATGTGTCTAGGAATACCCGGTAAAATCATAGAAATAATCGACATCAAAAACAAACTCGCAACAGTTGATGTAAGCGGTGTCAAACGTCAAATTAACATTGCTTGTATCGTGGATGAACAACATCCCCCCGAATCCTGTATTGGTGATTGGGTATTAGTTCATGTCGGTTTTGCCATGAGTAGAATTAACGAAAAAGAAGCTACAGAAACACTACAATTACTCCAAGAAATGGCTGAATTAATGGTTGATTACTAAAAGGAATTTAGAATGCCCGAATTTAGAATTATGCCAATTTATCCTTTTCTTCTTTTTTCCATCTCCCTCGTTATTTGTTTATAAAATATTATGAAATACGTCGATGAATTTCGAGATCCTTATAAAGCAGAAGCATTAGAATGGCAAATTCAAAAATTAGGAAACTTACTTAAAAAACCCGTCAAAATTATGGAAGTATGTGGCGGTCATACACATTCAATTTTTAAATACGGTATAGAAGAACTGTTACCTTCTAGAGTAGAATTAATACACGGTCCTGGTTGTCCAGTATGTGTAATGCCAAAAGGTAGAATAGATGATGCTATTTATATTGCTAAAAATCCAAACGTTATTTTAATAACATTTGGCGATACAATGCGAGTTCCTGGTTCAAAAATTAGTTTACTCCAAGCGAAAGCACAAGGAGCAGATATTCGTATAGTTTATTCACCATTAGATTGTTTACAAATTGCTAAAAATAACCCTAAAAAAGAAGTAGTATTCTTCGCTATTGGTTTTGAAACAACTGCACCCAGTACAGCATTTACAATTCTACAAGCAGCAGTAGAAAATATTAATAATTTTAGTATGTTTTGTAATCACGTCCTCGTGATTCCCGCCCTCAAAGCATTACTAAATAATCCCGACTTACAATTAGATGGTTTTATAGGTCCAGGTCATGTCAGTATGGTAATAGGGTCAAATCCTTACGAATTTATTTCCCAAGAATATAAAAAACCAATAGTAATTTCTGGCTTTGAACCTTTAGACATTTTACAATCAATTTGGATGTTATTATGGCAGCTTGTAGAAAATCGCTGCGAGGTGGAAAATCAATATAGTCGTTTAGTAGAAGAACAAGGAAATCAACAAGCGATCGCAGCCATAAATCAAGTATTTGAAGTTAGAAAAAGCTTTGAATGGCGAGGATTAGATGAAATACCATATTCAGGTTTAAAAATTCGTCCGGAATATGCAAAATTTGATGCTGAAATTAAATTTACTATTCCTAATTTAAAAATAGCCGATCATAAAGCCTGTCAATGTGGAGAAATTCTCAAAGGAGTTTTAAAACCTTGGCAATGTCAAATATTTGGTACAGCTTGTACTCCAGAAAAACCCATTGGTTCCTGTATGGTTTCTTCCGAAGGTGCTTGTGCAGCTTATTACAAATATGGAAGAATAAATCAGTTAACAGTCATCAATAAATAGCACCATGAAAATCATCAATAAAAAAACCAAGATTAAATATAGTGAGGGGAGAGGAGTAGAAGGGTTAGAGTGGATAGAAAAAACTCATAATTCCTAACTCTTCTAATATAAAATATAAATTCTAAATTCCGATCACTGAT
>DESS01000204.1:9362-16700 GCA_002361335.1 Richelia sp. UBA3308 | reverse complement strand
GGGATTCAATTTAATTTCAACTGTAACATCTTAAAAGCCTTACTATATTTAGTTTTCAAGGTACAGAAGTGCAAACCTATAGACAAAGTACTGTTTGTGCGAGTGAAATGTCAAGAGGGTGAAAACAAAAATGGCTGAAACTGAGTCATAGAAATACTTTCGGGGATAGTGCCAACCTATTATCGAGGTAAAATGGCTCAAATGCAAGCGGGATAAAGATTAGAGCGTCAAAAAAAGACTATTGTTTTCAAACACCCTACCGCTTGCACCGCATCAAGCAAAAAACACTGTAGTATCAATCGGCATCTCACCACCAATACGCTCTATTTTACCGTGACAACAACCACACAGAAAATAAAACCGAATGCTGTCTTCATCAGGTTTGATTAACTTAGATAATCGCGATCGCAGTTTTGCATACTGAGTTTTAGTTAGTTCGCATTCAAACACGGAATATTGCATCCATTGTCCGTAAGATTTGAGAATTTTATGAATTTTCGTGCGACGCTTATCTTCGGGAATATCGTAGGAGATAACAACAAACATTTTAAATTAGGACATGGGAGAATTGGAAAGAAATAGATAATTAAAGTTTTAACTTTTAATTCTAAATTCTAAATTCTAAATTCTAAATTCCTTTAACCTGTAGATTTATTTCATGACTAAAGGTGGATATTTATCAATTTGTTCGGTAAGATATTTTGCTAAAAAACGAGCTTGGATTTCAAAAGATTCTTGATAGGTATATTGTTTTTGCATTACAGGGTGTTTGAATTTAGATAATTTCTTTTCTTGATATAATCGCAAGAATTTGTGTAATGCTTCTTTTGTTAGAGAAACGGCGTTGCTGACTGGTTCTGTAATAAAGTCTTCGGGTGTTAAGATGCGGCAATTGATTGCCTTTAAAACTACTGCATCAACTATTAAAGGTCGAAATTCCTCCATTAAATCCAATGCTAAAGACGGTCTTCCATAACGTTGAGTATGTAAATATCCTAAATAAGGATCAAAACCAACAATATTAATTGCACTTTGGATATCGTGTGTTAATAAAGAATATCCCAAACTTAAAAGAGAGTTTACAGGATCAAGAGGTGGACGACGATTGCGAATTTTGAAACTAAATTTTTCGTTACGAATTAGATGTTCAAAACAACCTAAATATGCAGCACTTCCGGCTCCTTCATAACCCCGGATAGAATCAATTGTACTGGCTTTTTCTAAAGATTTAATTGTGTTTTGTAATTGATTGAGATTATTTTTTAAGTCAATTTCCGAATGCGTTCGTTGAGATTTAAGTAAACTGTAACGATAATTTTTGAGTTTACCTCTAACAAAAGCTTTAGTTAAATGAATTGCTTGGGGTGATTCTCCTGCTGCTTTCCATTGAGCATTCCTCAGATATATATTTTTTCCCATATCTGGTTCTAAACAACCGATATATTTACCGTATGTAGTTAAAAAAGAAAGAGAAATTTTATTTTGTAGAAGTTCGCTGATTGCTACTGGTGAAATACTAGCACGTCCCATAATTACTAAACCTTTGATTTTGATTAAGGGAACATCTAAAATGGTTTTTTTATCAAATTTTACCTGTAAACGTTCGTCTATTTTACCGATAAAAGAATCATCTTGTGTAACGTAAACTGTACTCATAATTTTTTGTATTTGTAAATTGTGAATTTTGAATTTCAGTTTGTAGGGTGCTGTGACACTTCCATAAGTATTGTATTTATAGAAAATCATACTTTTAGTGTCACCCACCAAATAACTTTTTGAGGTGCTTCCAGCCTTCTTTAGAAGTGTAGGAAAATCATAGTTTTACTGTCACCCACCAAACAACCATAATATTTTTGTAAATTATTGATTTTCAAGCTTCTTGATAGCGTTTTGTTTTGTCAACAGCCATGGGTAAACATTGTTGATAAAGACTGCATCCTTTACAGCGTTTACTATAAATTGCAGATGGCATTTTACCTGTTTCTAATAATTTGGTAACTTGAGTAATTGTCGAGATAGTTTCTTTTCTCAAATCGTCGTTTATTTCAATTAATTGACGTTGATGAGTTTGAGCGTAATAAACATAACCATTAATAATCTTTTTCCCGGTCATTTCTTCTAAACACAAAGCTTGAGCGCAAACTTGTAATTCATCGTTATCCCATTCCCCCTTTTTCCCTCGTTTATATTCAACGGGATACCATTCACCATTTTCTAATTCAATTAAATCTGATTTACCAATTAATTTATATTTTTCGGACTTCAACCAAATCCCGCGAACTTGCCAAGTTTCTTCTCGATTATTATCACCAACAGTGTGAACTCGTTCATGTAAACTTGTTCCTTCAATGGTGTATTGATTATCGCTAAATTCTCCTAAACAAAACATCCTCCAGCAGCGATGGGGACAGTATGAATATTGGTTTAAAGAAGCGATGGTAATATAATCTGTATGATTCATAATTTTTTGTATTTAAGTTCATTAAAGGAATTTAGAATTTAGAATTTAGAATTTAGAATTTAGAATTAAAATTGATTTTTTGTAAATTAATTTTACCCAGAAATCAATACTTCTTACTTCTTACTTCTTACTTCTTACTTCTTACTTCTTACTTCTTACTTCTTACTTCTTACTTCTTACTTCTTACTCATTACTCGTTACTCGTTACTCGTTACTTCTTACTCATTACTCGTTACTCGTTACTCATTACTCATTACTTAATTCTTACTCTCCTCCCCATTCCCATTCCCATGGTAGTTTTTCTCCCAATTCCGGAATATAAAGCAAAATCAGCTAAAGCATTTATTTGTTTAATTTTAATTGCTTCGATATCACCCATAATTCGATAAACTACTTCACCCAGAATACCGATGAATTTACTGCGAGAATCGGGAACAATTTCGGTGTGAATGTTGATAAAACTGGGAAAAATCGCATCAAAATTTAATTCTGTAAATTCAATACCGCTATATTTATTCCATCGAGAAAGCAAAGATTTAAACACAGATTCTCTTGTAGGAAGAGTGCTGTCGTATTTACCTTGTCTCCAAGCTGTAGGAGTGGCAAAATTAAGGGAAATAATTCTTTCTGAGTCGCTTGCTTGTTCGTATAATTGGGAATAGCTGCAAGCATTAGCCCAAGGTTGGGTAGATTGGGGAGTACCTTGGATGCTGGTAATATACAAATCGGCAGAGCCTAAATGCCAAGGTTGTTGAGGATTAAGATTTAACCACAGTTTGGTTAGTTTCCCGAATAATTGATCGTCGAGTAGGGAAATTCTCCACCAACAGGGAGTACCTGTAGAAATAGGTTCTTGATGTTGGAATTTTAATATACTTCCTCTGTTGATTCCTTTTTGAATAGGAAAATGTTTTTTAGTGACTTGTAAAGGGGAGAGAGTAAAAGCTTTATCGGCTTGGGAGTCGTGTAAGTGATTTCCTAATTCTTTATCAACGGAGCTTACCAGAGTCAGAAATAAAGCATGGAGGTGTCTTCCGGTGAGGAATTGGGGGTAGATGGGGGATTTAGGTGTGAAATTGAGGATGAGACTGTGGGGCATTATACAGTTAACAGTTGTAGGGTGCTGTGACGCTATGAACAAATTTGAACGTAGTAATAAATAAGTTTTTAGCGTCACGCACCAATTAACTAAAAATCTTCAAGCTATTTTATTAACCTTTAAATCGATACTCCATTTTTGCAGGAAGTTTTAATTTTTCCGATGTGAAGGGGTTTTCGAGTTGGTAGAATTTTCCTTGTGTAATTGTGACATTCTGAATCAAACTTACGGGAGGCATATTTACAACATCGTAGCTGATAACTTGATTGGTAAACATCACATCCAAGGGATTTAAAGGATAAGGAAAAGTAAAATCACCGGTTTTCAATTCCAATTTAGCTACTGGTTGAATTTCAACTTCAGCTTTACTCATCCATTTACCCAAACGAATCCATTTCGGTAATTTACTTTTTAACTCGATGTCATTTTGAGAAATCATAAAAAACCCAAATTGACTTTCCGGTGCTATTTCCTTTGCTCTTCCGAAACTGGGAATATTTTTTTGAGTTTTCTGCATCTCAACGTGGTAATTATTATTGGCATATTTCCAGGTGTTGAGAACGGAAGTATGGTTAATCGAATGGGCTGGAGTAAGGTAAATTCCTTGTTTATTTAATGGTGTTAAATGTTCTTGGTATTTGGGAACTTGTTCTGGACAAAAGTAACGATAGGAATGTTCTTCGGGAACTGTGGTAGCGTGAATTTCGCTATCTACTAATCCTAATGCGTAACACAATGCGTAATTGTGAATTACTGGTTCAGTTTCGTAGAGTCTACCGATTTCGCGGGTAGCAAAATAAACGCTATCGTGTAATTCTAGCTGACAGCAATAAATTATAGTCATGGCTGTTATTTTGCTGCTGCTTTATCTTTATCTTTATCTTTATCTTTGTCTTTGTCTTTATTCTTATCCTTTAGTTTGATATGAACTTTAGCGTATTGTTTTGCTTCTTCATCAGCTTTTTTTAGCAATTTCTTTAATTCATCTTCGTTAGCAGTAATGGCTTTTACTTCTTTAAGTAATGCTGTAAATTTTTCATTGAGATAATCTTCATGGACAATAAATTCATCAGCCATTTGTGATTCTATGGCTGTTTTTGCGGCTGTAATTACATCATCTTCATCCAAGGGTTCGGGAGAATTGATAGTATTATTAGCTTTCATTTCATCGTAAATTGCTTGAGTCCAACGTAGGTTACTGGTAATTTCACCATCCGCAAAAATTACCCCAATCAATTCATTTCTGACTCTTCCGGTACGGGTTGTTTGCGCTCCATAATGACGGGTACGGAGAATATTATTAAAAACATACAGAAAACTTGCTTCTGTGGGGTCTTTTAATGTCACAATACTAGGGAAGAAAACTTGGGGTTTGATGTGGTCTTGTTGATTAATTCTACTAGTAACTTCACCTGGTTTAGAACCGTTTTCACCCTTGGATGTCATTGTACCGTTTTCAAAGGGAGCATTTAAGGTAAAAGTTTCGTGAGATTCATCAAATGGTGTGATAGAAAAAGCCGTATCTACAACAACTTTTGATTTTTCAGAACCAGAATCACCAATTGCAAAACCGTAGATAATACAGTCAGCATTATCCATTGCGAATTTGACGTTATATTCGCATTCTTCATCTTTAACAAAACCATAATTACGCATTAATTCTCTACCCACTAAACGTTCTGGTGTTGATTGTTTGCGTTTGAACATGGAAAGACGACTGATTGTAGTTTTATCTTTTATTCCTGCTCTTATTCTTGATTTATTTAATTCTCCATCTGTTTGAAATAAGGGATAAGATTCTGTAACGCGAATTGTCAGGAAGTGAACATATTTTCCCATTGGTTTGTAGGGAATTTCGGTGTGGAATAATTTCGAGTCGATGGATTTTAGGAATGTCATTTGTTTTTCCTTGAAATGATTTTTTATTACCTTCATAAGCTGCCCAGTTACCTCTCCCTCGTTCCCTCTCCTTATTAAGGAGAGGGATGTCCGCAAGGACAGGGTGAGGTTTTAAATTGATAGTTTAAGTAAGTATTTCTGAATCATCTTCTTTCTTATAATCATTACCTTGTAACTTATTTTCTTTATCATTTTCCAGACGATAAAGGAATTCACAGGTATCTCGAATTAAGTTGATTTGTCTACCTGCTAAACGAGCGCGATCGCCAGCGAATGATTTTTCAAATACATCTACAACAAAATACCTAGCAAATTCGAGTACTGCTTGTCTTTCTTGTTCTCTTTCTTTGTTGTTAAATACCCAACGTCCCTCAGCAGTGGAAGCGTGAACTCTATCCATTAATTTGAAAACTTCGGCTGCTACTGCTAAAACTAAACTTTCTCCTCGAAATACACTTAATTCAGCTTTGAGAATAGTTTCGGCTGCAATATCAATGGGTTTTAGTACCGCGTTAGATTTAGGATTATATTTTTTATTTGCTTTATAAAACCTCCGATAAAGTTCGGTTAATTTTTGAGGATGATTTAAACTTGATTCTGATTCCACAATGAATTTCTCCTGAATTTTGTCATATTTAACGTAAGGGTCAAAACATGGATAAAAGTCATAAGCATAAAGTTTTATTTTTTCAATTCTTGCTGTTTCAATTCCCTGTTTTCTTACCCAGCGATTGAGATAAGAGAATACATACAGCGGACTGGTTTCAAAGTCTTTTGCTAATTCTGTAAATTTACCCCAGTTTGCATCGTAACCGGATTTACCTTGTTTGGCATTAACATCAAGATGAATCCCATAAGCAGCGGTTAAAACATTTAACGGTGCAGCATAATTTTTATTATTATCCTTCCAACCTTCCAAAATATAATCTAACCGAAATTTATCCTGTTTTACTAAAGCCCGGAATGCATGAGGAGCGCTATCTAAAAATACACTTTCTTCAAATTCAGCACCATCATTAAATGGTGGAATTGGTGATTCCGAAACTACAGTTTTAACATCTAAAATCATCGGGAAAGCAAATGCTAACCAACTTGGCATTATCCATGATGCTGTGTTAGTTATTTTCTTATCTGAATCTTTTCCAGGTGGTTTTTCTGGAGGTAACGCCATGAAGTAAAATGTTAATGGTTGATCTTCAGGATAAGAAAGTTTAAAAGTACGGTCTTTTTTATAATTTGGGTCATCTTCTGGTAGATTTTTTTGATGTTGTAAATCCTCATCAATCAACAAAGCATCAACGCTTTGATATTTTTCTTTTCCTAAATTAGCTTGCAAATCTTTAGTAATAAAATGATTGCGAATACTAGTATCAAATCTAGTCTGAGCAATACCGCTATAAGCTATATGTAAAAACTTATTTGTTTCGGGAGTAAAATAATAAGTTGGATAAAAATATAGATAGCGATACTTCCCATCTTCAAACCGTTTACCAACAGCTTGGGTTTGATTCATTAAAATTTGACGTAACATCATCTCCACACCAGCAATACTGGAAATATTACGTTTAGCATTTGAACCCCCCAGCATTTGTTTATTGGTATAAACCTGTGGTGTAAATAAAACCGCTGATTCCATTTGCTCCGTCACAGTATAAGCTGAATGAGAAATCGAGCAAATTAACTGCTTTCCTCTACCGGATTTTTTGGCTGTATTGTAATTACTCAATTCATCAAGAAAGGTTTCAACTTGATTTTTTGTATCAACTTCTCGATTACTACCCGGTAACATCACCACCCGTTGAACCCATAATCTTAAATCATCCCAACCGTCAGCTATTTGGTATTGAGAAATAATCGGTTCAATCAAACTTTGTACAAA
>DESS01000204.1:2648-9263 GCA_002361335.1 Richelia sp. UBA3308 | reverse complement strand
CAGCTAGATAATACCATTCATAAGGAACACCCCCGGTATTACCTTTTAATTTATTTTCCTTAAGACTTTCGTTAATTCGTTGAATAGCTCTAATTTGAGGTAAATATTCAGTTAAATTCCAAAATTCTACAACTTGATGAATTAAATCAAGTTCTGGTAATTCAGCTAATTTCTTATCTTTCTTCCGTAAAGCTTCAATTTGTTTAACCTTCTCACCCCAAATTTTTCTACTTATCAAATCACCAAATTCTGCTATTTGGTCAATTCTAATATCATCTGTAAACTTTAAATCAAAATCTGACGCTAAAACAGCCTTTTCCTGAAACTTGACTAAATTATCACTACGACTTTTAGCAACAGAATCTTTCTTCGGATGTAAAATTCTTAAAGTCGCATCCAAACCAACCTCCATTAAACCAATATCATCAAAAAACAAGTTGTAATAATCAGCATACTTCATCCCCTTCCCATCTCTACCAAAACCAGTTTGTCGTAATCGTAATTGATTCGCGCAAAGTGATTTAATAGTATTAATAACTCTTTCCGGTAAACCTTCTTCCGATATACAAGGAGCATCCCGTGAAGCTAGATAAATTACTCCCGTCGGTAAATATAACAACGGCTCATAAAAAATATTTTCTTCTGTATTTAAACTAGTATGAGCCGCAATCAAAGCATTATTTACAACATTTGTTAACACACCCCTATTTTCAGCAATACTGTGATAACTAAGCTGTAATTCTCCATCGCTCAAAGTTGAAAGAAGTTCCTTAAATTTATAACCTTCTGCGTCTTGAGGATGCTTGATAATAGAAGCCAAAGAATCAGCCAAACAGGTTAATTCCGATAGACACCGAAGAGTGCGATCGCGTAATTGTGGATTTAACCCAAACTCCGAAAAATTCCAGTTCGTATCCCAGCGTCGTTGAGCATTATAAGCCATACACAACAAATCATCGAGATACTCTTGATAAGCTTCTAGTTCCTTAGGATTGATAAACTTATCCAAACCCAATTGACGAACCTTTTCATCAATAATTTCACGGTGTTCCTCTATAGCTAACTTGCGACAATCATCCGGTACATCTGGAAACTTTTCAAAGTCGTGAAGAATAAACCCAGCAATTACCAAACGACGCTCTACTTCTCCTATGTTCCGCCTAGCAGTAGTATCAAGTTTTACTAATCTTCGTTCAATTAAATTAGCAGGAAATAACCCATTAAGTAGATGAGTATTTAAAGATTGGTCAGCAGCATTATCCCTTCTAACTTTAGCTTTTCCTTCAGCTTCTCTTTCTTCATCTAATTTATCAAAATATTTACCACCTTTCGCAGTTACACCGATAGCTATTGCTAACAGATTTGGTAATACATACTTTGCAAAATCAGCCATAACTTCATCATCGGGATTTTGTGCTTCAACCGCTTCTCGTAACAGCTTGTATGTAAGTAATTCCCGAGCAGTTTCAATCGTTCTATCCGAAGTTTCAAATCCAAAATCTACATCTTCATCTTCTAACCAATCATAATCGGAATATTCTGAATTATCTTTCATGTCAAATAATGATAATTGTTTGCTTTCTTCTAAATCTTTTGTTTTTTTTAGTTATATATTTTTGTTCGTAGTTGCGCTTTAGCGCTCACAATTAATGCGCTGAAGCGCAACTACTAACCTTAGCTTTAATTATTACTTCTAAAAGTCTTTCTACAATAAGCTGATTTTTGAAATTCCTAAGATAATCATCCAGACTGATCTTTTCAAATTCTTTAAGTCTTTCTAAATAGCAAACAATCAACTTGAATTTATTTTTCGCAGTTGCAATATTTGTTTGTACCATAAACCCATTGCTTAAACCTTACATTTTATTTAGTTCCAAAGGTAATACTGTAATAGGACTTATCTTTGAATAGCGTTCTTTACTGTTGATTAGTTACATCATGGCACTCAAAATTTAAATTGACAAGCAATATACGGAGAAAGTGTCCGTGTATTTTTTAGTAGGGTGCGTGACACTAAGAGTAATAATAGATTTTGTGGTGTCACGCACCAACCTGATAGACAGTAATTGTATTTAATCCTCAGATTAGCTTGTACCGTTTACTTGCATAAACTTAATCATTATTTATAGGTGGATGAATTCTGGTTCTACCTGGTTCAGCAGTTGCGATCGCACCAGAGCTTAATTCATCCCCATAATTTTCAAGAGCTTGGAGACATTTAGCAGATTGTTGTTTTGTATTGAAATTAACCAAACGCAAAATTCCACAGTGTGGACTTCTTCGTACAATAGCTAATTCCCCGAAGTCTTTATCTAGAGTTATTAGAATTCGACCTTCACGGAACGCTGTTGCTAAAATCTCCTCATCTCCGGGGTCTTCATTCCAATCTCCCGTCCAGACAACATCGTAGCCAGAATTGATTAATTGAGTTTTTAACCCACCTGGTACACAACTGTCTAAAAGTAGCTTCACCCTTAAGACTCCACGGATAAAAATTCAACTCGTTCATGACCAACTAATCTACGTGCGTAAACTAAACAAGCTTGTATATCTTCCTGTTCCAACCACGGATAACTCTCCAGTAGAGTTTCATAGGTGTCACCAGCAGCTAACATCCCTAAAACGTGTTCAACAGCAAGACGGCGACCTCTAATAATCGGTTTACCTCCAAATATTTTCGGATTGACTGTGATTCTGTTTAAAAGTGTTTGTTCGCTCATATTGGGTTTTCCTTAAAAGTGTCTAAATTAGTCATAATCGTGTTTTTCAGAATTGCAAATAGCATCCCCATCTTGAGAATAAGGGTTTTGCAGAAATTCCAGTTCCTCATTTCTATCCTTGTAATGCTCATCCTCTTTATATCTAGATAGTAAATAATCAATATTTTGTAATGTTTCTTGATTTTGATTCTCTAGTTCAGCAATTCGACGTTCATGGTCATTTAAACGATTATCTCGCATAATATTTTTATCCTGCTCTTCTTTCATGGAGTCAACCATAGATACCATCTGCTTAAGTTGTTGGCTTATGAGGTCAAGGCTAGTATTTAGCTTTTTCATACATTTTTATAAAGTATTGAATAAACCGTAACCATATTATAAATTGACTTTTACTGATATCTCTGAAATGTATAAATATTACAATTGCTTGACATGGTAAGATTACATGTGAAGGAGAAGATTTGACCTAAAGTTAAAAATAAGTTGTTTGAGGGATTAATCAGTTGCTAAAAGCAAAATAGGTTCCTTAACCCAAAATGTCATTGTTGAGTAAAATTTTATCAATTAGTTTTATCAAAAAAAAGTTTCTCTATTTTGCTATTCTTTTAACTAGGAGAGAATAAAATCCCTACCAGGGATTGAAACACGGTCTATTCAATAGTTATATAACCCTCTCCTACTTGCACTTCAAGCAAGAAAAATTTCATCCCTATCAGGGATTGAAACCCGCTAACAAATCCAGTTCTCACCCCCATCACCCTTAAACCTATAAGCCAAAGTATCCAACAACAGCGCTGACTGACTAAAAGCTATAGATAATGGTGCTGTTGCATCATTGATACTGTTGCGATCGCAAATCGGATATATTTGAAAATGCATCGGTAATCGTAACCGCATCCGTATTTCTGTAACCGGATTACGCAACACATAACAAACTAAACCCTGTTTTTTCAATCTTTTGTTAATTTCACCAATCCAAATATTATCAGGTTGCCAAATTTCAATACTTTTTAATACCTGTACTTTCCAAGCATCAGCTTTCGATTGTAAATCTCCAGAATAAATAAATTTCCAATTCAATCTTTCTTCCCGGTAGTTATGCAATTTCATAAATCCCAAGCAATGAGCAAATCTACCTTTAGGAATCGGTTGTTTAATCCGAGCAGTGGTTTCTTTCAAAGTTCTCATAAATCCAGCTTTCGTCCACATTTCAATATTTAAATTAGCGACAATTCCCGGTAAATCATAGGTTTTAAATCTATCAGCCTCGTTTGCTTCTGTTAAATCATATATTCCACACAGCAAACTACTTGAACCTCGAAAACTTCCTGCATCTTCAGCAATGGGATTTCCTTTTTTATCAGAAATTTCTTTCCATTTATTTTCCCATCCTCTAATACATCCAAAAATAGGTCCTAATTTTGTTTCAAAAACAGATTCGCAAGTTTTACTAAATTCTTTTACACTTTCAGCATATTGTTGTTTAATCGTTTTATGCTGAAGTTTCTTTGAAAGTTGAACTGACTGAACTCCAGCCCAACGGCGATAATAACCGCTAAAATCGTTAATTATTCGATAATTATCAATAATTGTATTGTGAAAAAAAGGACGATTATAAATACCATTTGCTTGTAGCGGTGGTGAATTTCCTTGAAATAAACGCTCTACTAAAAAGTTAGGAATCAGCCCATAAGCTGTAAAATTATGAAACTTGATATCCTCACCATCTTTTTCATAACCACCATGTCTTCCCAATCTTCCTAAACGTTGAATAAAATTACCTGCATCGGCTGATTCAAATATAAGGAAATTAATTTTAAAATCCACACCAACATCAATCGTACTGGTACCTAAAACTAAATCTGCTGCTAAAGAAAGTTCTTTTTGAGTCCTTCCTGATAAACCTGTATTTTCACCAACGGTTAAATTTAATGGTTCTAATAACTCCTCAAAAAATGTCACCAATCTCTTAACTGCTGCAATGGAATTGAGAATAATTGCCCCTTTACTACCGGGATGATTTTGAAAATATTCTAAAATCAAATGACTATTTTCTTTTAACCAGTTTTCCGAAGCTTTGAAAGTTGGTTCTAAAGAGATAAAATTTAAAGATATTGGACGCGAAACTTGTCGCCAATTTTGATTTTCTAACTCTTGCGATTCTACTAAACTATCCGGAAATCTATACTTATTTTCATCAAGCGGATTAATAACCTTACAGCGAAAACCCGCTTTTTCTAACTTCCTAATTAAATTTTCATCCGGTGTAGCAGAAAGAAACAGAAACTTCTTCCGACGGTTAGTAAACCGAATCAAAAGCATCGTATTGATAACGCTAGCAATTTGAGGCGCTGCAAAAACGTGAAATTCGTCCAATATAAATAAATCAAAATCCTTATCAATCCTTCCCCATAATTTATCTGGACTATCATCAGGTGTCAAATAAGCACCACGATGTAAATAATGGAAAATATCTGGATTTGTTAATACAACTTCCGATTGATGGGTACGAGTTGAAATTGCGCTACTTTTCTTTAAACCTTCATTCTCAGCATAAATTTCTAAATCAGCACCGCTCAACCTTGTAACCCGAGGTTCGTTTTTAGGCTGAAATCTTTCAATATTACTTTTTATCTGCTTTTCTTGGTCGCGAGCAAGTTCGTTGGTAGGATATAATCCGATAGCGCAACAGTTTTCCTGAAGCACTTGTAAATAAGCAGCTAAACTCTTACCGTCTCCAGTCATCGCAGTATTGATGACAACGTCTATTTCAGAATTGCGTAATGCTTTGAGTGTTTCTAATTGATGCCATGCAAGCGTCCATCCTTGTGGTAGATTAACATCCTTGGGTATCTCATCAGCAGGACAAGAATATATAGATTTGAGTTGAATACTATAATTGGACATATCCTTAAACAGTGTCCGTAATTTGTTGATTATTTACATAATGGCATCCAAAATATAGATTGACAAGACAAATAAGTATAAAAGTGTCCGCATAAATTAATGACTAGAAAAGGTAAATCCATAACACTTTCAGTTTCAGATAAAGATAAAGCAGAGCTAGAAACTCTAGCGCTAGAGTTTGGATGTACTTGGGGCGATCGCCCTAATATCTCAAAACTGGTAGAATCAATAGCACGTCGTCAGTTAATCATTGCTCCTAACAACGATTGGACAAACGAACGTATCAAAGCTTTAGAAACAGCTCGTAAAGCCTTGGTAGACTTGGGTAAAACCGATGAAGCGAAGCAAATAGCGGAGTTATTGAAATCCAGAAGCGAATTAACTCTTCCTTTCCGGGAAAAAATCGAAACCTTTCTTAATAATCCCTTACCAACTTGGAGACAACAGATAGATAAGTTGATTCACCGACAGCAACCCTTTCGGTTATCCTATCAAGATGCAGCAGAGCGTTTGTGGAGTTACACCGTTTTACACGCTAGAGTTGTACCCATAGAAAAGCGTCAATATTTACTGTGTCGTGCTGAAGAATCCGAAGGTAATCAAGATGTAGAAGGATTACGTCATAATTGGACATTACGTTTAGATAGAATTCAAGAAGCTGCGGTAGTTTCCATTGATAAACCCTGGGAAAAAGATTTGGAAACAATAGCAGTAGAGTTTCATTTATCTAGAGGTTTGGCTTTCGCTTACCAACGTAAAACAGAAGATGTGTTTGTCAGCGAATTAGAAGGAGAACCACCTATACGAAAAATTGTCAGAAATATATCAGGTACATTTTGGTTTTTCCGAGAAATTACTAGATACGGCAAAGACTGCGTAATTGTCAAACCAGATGAAGTGCGATCGCAATTCCGAGAAAACCTCAAATCCCTGTGTCAAGCCTACGATTTAGAAGCAAGTAATAAGAATTAACGAGTAACGAGTAACG
>DESS01000204.1:892-2556 GCA_002361335.1 Richelia sp. UBA3308 | reverse complement strand
AGTAACGAGTAACGAGTAACAACCAACAACTATGTTAGAAAGTTTTATCCTAATCTTACTTCTAGGCTTTTTTTTCGGACAAATTGCCGCAAGATTGAAACTTCCGGCACTAGTAGGTATGGTATTAGTAGGAATTATTCTCGGACCTCAAGTTGCTGATTTAATTAGCCCTAATGTACTTGCAGCATCTGCTTCTTTGCGAACGATCGCTGTAATGGTAATTCTGATGAAGGCTGGATTGGGTTTAGATCGAGAAAAACTCATACAACAAGGAACTATAGCGCTACGGTTGGGTTTTCTACCTGGGATGTGTGAAGCTTTAATTATTGCTTTTGCTGCCCTATGGCTGTTAAATTTCGATTTTCTGACGGGATTATTATTAGGCTGTATTATTGGTGCGGAATCACCAGCGGTAATTGTACCGGGGATGCTGCGATTGAAAAGTCTTGGTTGGGGGGTTACTAAAGGAATTCCCGATGCCATTCTCACGGGTAGCGCTCTATCAGATGTTTTACTGCTACTAGTTTTTAGTTTGCTGCTCAATTTTTTAACACAAGGAACAACTTACAGCCTAAATTTACCTTTTGGCTTAACTCTAAATGCCTTTCAACTGCTGCCGCTGCAAATTATTTGCCAAATTATTCTAGGATTGTGCTTCGGTTTAATAGCAGCAAGAATTTTAGTTTTATTATTGACAAAGCAGAATTGGACTCAAAATACTGTACAAGATACCTTAGTTGCAGCATCTTGTGCATTATCCTTGGTAGTGCTGGCAGAGAAATTACCCTTCTTCTCGGGCTATTTGGCTGTCATGGCAACAGGATTTTTCTTAATTGAGTTCGATGCTCCTACTTCACGAAGATTACGCTCTGGTTTTGATAGTCTATGGGTTGTAGCACAAATCATTTTATTTGTGTTATTGGGAGCAAGTATTCAAATACAAGTGTTGGAAAAAATACTAATTCCAGGATTAATAATTTTAGCAATTGGAACCTTGATAGGACGTGCTTTTGGATGGTATTTATCTACATTAGGAAGCAACTGGAAATGGCAAGAACGATTATTTTTACTACCTGGAAACTCCGCAAAAGCCACAGTGCAAGCAGCAATCGGAGGGATTCCTCTAGCACAAGGGATTGAAGGTGGAGAAACAATTTTAGCGATCGCTGCTTTATCTATCTTAGTAACAGCACCTTTAGGAGCTTGGGCAATTCCCACCTTTGCACCAAAATTATTAGAGCCTGGCGAGGTTGATCCCACAAAAATCGCGATCGCAAGTTCTATTTTGCTATTAGCTGCCGTAGATACCTCTCCTCTAGCCGATAATGTATTAACTAAAGCCGCTGATATTGCTCGTCGTTGTGATGGTAAAGTAATTGTATTGCACGTGATTCAGACAAGTAATTCTCAAGAAATAGAGATTTTAAAAGAAAAATCTCAACGGATTTTGGCAGATATTCGTCATCAATTCATAACCATTACAGGTTCAATACCAGAAGAGATTATTCGCGTTGCCAAGGAATATCAAGTTAACGATATTATCATAGGTAAGCGAGGGCATCAACCCATGCATAAGGTTTTGATCGGTTCCATTTCTCAAGCAGTACTCGAATCCAGTTCGATTCCTGTGATTCTAGTTGAAAATTAGTTGTTAATTGTTAGTT
>DESS01000204.1:0-818 GCA_002361335.1 Richelia sp. UBA3308 | reverse complement strand
TTGTTAGTTGTTAGTTATTACTCGTTACTCATTACTCATTACTCGTTACTCAGATCAAATATCATAACTGTTTAACCCGACATGATATCAACTCATGTTATCTTAGGTTATAGTCCATCAAGCTAATAACATAGCAATAAGACACTAGAAGCATATGAAGTATCTAGTACAAATTGTTACCTGCCTAATAATCGCATTGATGCTTACGATTGCACAACCTGCATATGCGGTAAAAATAAAAGATTGTGGTAAATTGCCAGCAGTAATAGTCGAAGATCTCCGTAATGTGAGAGGAGGCTACCTAAGAGCAGACAGGGAATTCTTGAATTCTGAGAAAAAATTACCGGCAATTGATAAAGGCTATATGTACAATGAGTATACTCTAGACCAGGATAATCCAAATCCCGGAGACAGAGGAAAATATAGAGCAGTAGGTAGAGTTGGAATAGGTAAAATAACACCAGTAGATCCAGTTTATGTTACCATGGACCACTACCTGACATTTTGCAAAAGTTAATCGGATAATCTTCAAGAACTACAGCAATAACAAGTAAAACGAAAAGTTTTGCCAAAGCCCAAAAATAGTAGCCTGTCATACTGTTTTTGGGCTTTTTAGTTATTAGTTGTTAGTTGTTACTTTTTACTCGTTACTCGTTACTCGTTACTCATTACTCATTACTCGATAGTTAGTTGTTAGTTGTTAGTTATTAATTGTTAGTTGGAGCGTGCTTTGCGGTGTAATCAGTGAAATCCATCTAATCCGTGATAGTTGTTATTTATTAGTTATTAGTTGGAGCGTGCTTTGCGGTGTAATCAGT
>DESS01000199.1 GCA_002361335.1 Richelia sp. UBA3308 | reverse complement strand
GCATGGGGCATTGGGGATTGGGGCATTGGGTATAGAAATTGTTTTTAGTGGTGTATTTTTTTGAGTTGATTTTGGGAAGTATAGAAGTGTTGTTGCAATGCGTGAAAAAATAGTTTGGCGAGACCGGATTTTGAAGAATTAAAAGTCTATCAGTTAGCTGAGAAATTGGCGAATGAAATTTGGAAGATTGTTCAAGCTTGGAAGCAATTTGAAAAAGATACAGTTGGCAAACAAATAGTTCGTTCTGCTGATAGCATTTGTGCAAATATCGCAGAAGGAAGAGGACGTTTTAATGACCAAGATAATCGCCGTTTTATAAAAATAGCTAGAGGCTCTTTATACGAAACAATCTGTTTTTTAAGATTAGCCTATCTAAGAAAACTGTTAACCAAACAACAAACAGACAAACTTAAACCATTAATTGACGAACTATCACCCAAACTCAACGCTTATCTCAAATCAATAGGCAATAGAAAATAATCCAATGCCCCATGCCCCATGCCCCATGCCCAATTATCAATAACTTAAATTCAATTCTTGAAAGGGTTCGGAAGATTCCTGTAATTTTAACTTACCTGCAGGTTTACCGTTAATTTGTAACTCATATTCCCCTTGTTCTAAACCTTCTAAATAATAAACTCCTGCACCATTGGTAACTGAAAATTTTCGCAAAGAAGATTTTTTTGATATGGCTTCGACTCTTGCGCCATTGATTGGTTTTTTAGTTTTAGTATTTGTAACTACTCCAGAAATGGTATAAGAAAGGGTTAGAGGAACTTGAATTGCTGTCCTTGAACCTGCTACAACTTGAACTGCATAAGCATCTTTTAAAGGTTGCCAATCGGCAGGAAAACCAGCAGGATCTAAATCTAAACGATAGTCGCCAGGAGGTAGACGTAATAAAATGCGATCGCCTTGAATTTCTGGCTGTAAGGATTTAATCGATTTATTGTTAACTAATAGTAATAATTCGGAATTTTCTGTATAAACTTTTTCTCCACCATCCCGTTTACCGTTGCTATTACGGTCTAAAAATGGCTGAATTAATAAGCCGCCTTGAGTACGAAAGTAATCTGAGCGTCTATCTCCTGGACTAAAACCCTTTTGTAAGTTTAAACTGGAAATTAAATCTACACTAAAAGTTGATTTATTTGAGGTTAAAGATACACCTTCATAACGTCCCCGCAACATTAAACCCGGTAGTACTGTTGTTCCTAATGATGCCATGATTCCGCTACCTTGGGAACCGATGCCATAACCTAATTGTGCTTCCCAAAAATAGTTTCCATCTACTGCCCTTTGTTGCGAACGATACCGCCAAGCCAAGGAAAGTAAGTTATCGCTACTGTTTTGATTGCGGGTTTCGTAACTTAACAGCAATGAGTTACCTGAGTCAAAAAGACGTTTTGTAGATAAATTGTAGGTAAGTTCTGATAAAGTGCCAATTTCATTACCCCGCTGTGTTAATTCTAGTTTTCCCAAACGTTGCAGCAAATTCCACCGGAAACGATTTTTACTATCGAAACTAGCACGAGCAAAAGTATAGGCATCTTTTCCACTAAAATTTATTTGCACTCCTGCAGATGTAGCATCACGGCTGTCAGTGGCAGCGAATAAACTGAAGTTAGACGATAATCGCCAATCAGCATTAAACCGATTTGAAAATTTATCACTGCTAAATGTTGCGCTAAAGTTGGAAAAGGGTTCGTAACGAATATCGGTAATTGCATCTAACTCCTTATCTATCAAAGCTGAAACAGCTATTTGTAAAGGAAAATTTTTCGGACGATAATATAATTCTGTCAATCCTTTGAAAGATTCATCGTATAATCCTCCCAAACCTACAGTTAAATTTGACGATAAACCCCAACGTGCGGCAATTCCACCGCGAAAACCGGAAAAATTACCCAAAAAACCCGGATTTTCAGAATTAGAATCATTCCGGTTTAATCCCCCAGAAACAACCCATGCCGAAGTACCCGCAGGAATTTGTCCTGTTACTGTAGTGAAGGTGGCTTCCCGAATTTCCGGTTGTGCTGTCAGCCGCCCTTGGGGATAAAGTAAAACTCGGTAGTTACTGCCAAAAATTTGGTCATCGCTGTTAATATTTTCAAAGCGGTAAATACCAGAAGAATTTACTAAAACTTCTGCAATAACTCTTTCTCCTAAACCTGGTACCAATCTTACTAAAGTACCGGGTTCGGCTTTACCTGAAATTGTACGTGGAATTTGCGCGGCTTGCAATCGTTGGCTGGGTTCTGATGTACCACCGCCAAAGGGTTTGGAAGGTGCAAAACCTTGGCGTTTAACAAATGTGAAACCCCAATAGTCACCCCCTGTTTCCTGACTTTGCCAGAAAGTGGGTTGGGAACCTAAAAAGTAATCTTCTCCATCGTTTAATTTTAAAAATTGCGCTTCTCCAATCTTCCAACTTTGCCGCGAAAACAATTTTTGTTGGTCTGTACGGATAAACCAACTACCACCAAAAGCTGTACCAACGGCGGTAAAATCTCCCCTGTAATTTGTTGAATTGTTGGCACCACCACTAGCAGTTACTTTTTGTTCAACAGCTGCCAAGTTTAATCTTCCTGGTTTGAGACGTGGCAATCCATCTAATATAATCGGAGTTTCTTTATGGGGGGTATTGCTACTGTTACGATTCTGCCAAGGTATTTCTATAACTATGGCATATTCGTTAATATCGAATTTAGCCTTTATTCCAAATAACTGTTGTAAATCTGCAATTGAAAATACTAATCCTAATTCTGTATCGGTGCCAAGTTTTTTCGGATCTATACGAGTTACGATACCTGGCGATCGCACTTGTAATTGGCTATCTGGTAAAGTTTTTACTTTCAGTTTCAATGCTTGAATTACAGCCTCATAGGGGATTAACCAATTTTCAAAATTAATTGCCTTCTCTCCATCCTCTTTTCCTCGAATCATGATACTGGGAATCAGATTTCGTTTTCCTATATTTACACCTACAGGAAACACATCCATCGACTGTGAATCTTCAGATGTTGTCACTGTTTGAGGCTTTTGAGAATCAGTAGTTTGATTTGCCCAAACTCTGGAATTAATATTTTGGTAAATAAAGGCGATCGCCAAGAGTTGACAAATGCCTTTACTCCAGTTTTTATGTATCATTAGTAGCTATAAAAATAAGTATAAACTCTAGATAAGTAAAGAAGTTATAAAGTCTTTACGTTTAGAGAATTCCCATAAATAACCCTAAAAGTAACAACAAGGAAGCATTTTGAGAGAGAAAAATCGCAAAAAACCCGATTTATAGAATAAAACGGGTTCTTAAGCTTTGAAGATCGAGATTTACTGAAAATGTTATTTCTTCTGGGAAGCAGCAGTTATAGTTGGGATAGTTACATTCATCTTGAAAGGTTGTTTACTTTTGCGATCGTCATCACCCCAAACTAATTCACCAGTGAGTTCGTAGGTACCGGGTGTCAGGTTTTGTTCGCCAGGGAAGTCTAATAATAAATTGCGATCGCTTTGAGCAATAATAGAGTTAGAATCGAGCTTACCTGATTTGATGATATTACCCCCACGTTTTAAAGTCCAATTAACCCCCGAAATTGCCGTAGCCTTACCATTATTGCGGACTAACAACTGAATTTGCTTTGCTTCTGAATTAAAGCTGGCATTATCCACAGTTAATTTTGAAGAAACATTACCTTTACGAACGTAGAATGTAACGCCAATACGTGCTACTAAAGTTACATTATTTCCATTAGCATCCTTAGTTTCATTCAGAGTTTCATTGAATACCACAGCACGATATTCTCCATCAGCCAAACTGGGAGCCAAACGACTAATCAGGCGTACCCGACGACTTTGCCCAGGTTTTATGGTTAATTCGCGGGGAGAGAATTGTAGATATGGACTGAGATCATTTTCACTCTTTTCTAAAATTTGGAAACCTTCATCGCGGCTGTAAGTAAAAGGTTGAGCATAAACACGAACGCGACTGGGGTTATTGCTGGTATTGGTAAGTGTAATCATTCCTTGAGCTTGGCCGCGTTTTGCTTGGGCTTCAATTATCAATGGCGATACACTTACTTGTGAAGAAGCTGCGCCAGGAAACAAAACTAAAGCCGAACAACAAGCACCAAAAATAAATTTAGATATAAAATTATTAGATAAAAAATTATTACTAATCATATTCATTTTATATTGATTTAATTACTCATAATTGCAAATTTGACATCGTATCTATAGTCACCAGCTTCCAAGGGAGAACCCTTATCTACAGAAAGATAAATTTTCAGCGGTGTAGTTCCTTTAGGTAAAGAAAGCGGTGAACCTCCACGGGAATTAGTCGAAACACCCCGGTTGTTTTCTATACTTACGAGAGAAAATACCGGTTTAAATTTTGGTCCTGCAACTTGAATCAAATTCAAGACACTTAACCTAGCTGGCTGCCTACAAGTAACAAAAATTTCAGTCGGAGAACCACCAAAATCGCTGGAATTTAAAAGCTTTGTTGGTAGAGTGTTCCTTTGAGTTACCAATTCCCCGGAATTAACTTGCGTTAAATTGCATACATCACTACTTTTAGGTTTAGCTAAGGAATGAGTAGTAAAAGCGACATTTGATATTAATATTGAAATTGAAACTAATAAAAAACGACCTAGCATTGGGAAATACTTGAAAGCTATAGCTGTTTCGAGTTGAGGGGAGCCGGGCATACAAAATACAGCATATTTGATCACACTAAGGTACATAATAAACGGGCAGGATGCCCGTACCACAAGAGTTTTATAATATAGGGCTGAACATATATGTACAAGCATTGTGCTGTAATTGCTGAAATTTGGACAGATAGGGATGCATCTACCACAAAAGGGAATATTTGATTGAAATGAAAACCGCTATATATTTTTTTTGATATCACTATTAATAGCGGTTGATATGCCCAAAAAAGGGGCACAGTTAAATTTTATGGATTTTGCAACGTTTAAAATTGCTATGGTGTGATAGTCAATGTCACTCTATAGCTGTAAGTCCCAGGTTCCAAGGGGCTACCTTTATCAATATAGGGAAAGACTTCTATATTAGATTCACCAGTCTTAAGTGGCATATTAGTATTTGTACCATAAGAGTGGTTGGTCCCAGCAAATTTAATACTTGCTGATGAGGATTTAGGAGTAAATTTTGGACCTCCAGTTTGTACCGGAGCTGATGCTCGAACTTTCGCAGATGAATTACAGTTTACAGTAACTTTACCTCGAACATTACCAATTAGTGCTGTTGGTGAGGAACTATTTGTCGATCTTTGACTGTAACCTTTTAAAGTACCAGCAACAGGCTTACTAAAAGAACAAGCACCGCCAACTGTTCCGGTAAAGGGAACATCGATTGATTGAGCATTTGCTTTATTGCCGATGGCAACAGCACTCAATACAGCTAAAACAGAAGTAACTAATGAACTACCCCGCCTCATAGGAGGACGGGGTTTCTGAAACCCTAACCTCCACTGAGGACTTACTGAGTTTTGAACGCTTCCTCTGCTGCAGTTGCTTGAAAGAACCTGTATCCTTACGACTACACTTCTTAGAAGTAGAGCTACGAGCATCCACGTCTACGAGGGCTATCCCATCCCCCGGTTGCCTAGACAACGCTGTTTGATACATCACCAACGCAGAGCCTTTATCACGCTCAATTTCAAAACCACAACTATGACATACATGATATCGGTTTGATAAATCTGCCCATTGTTTGTGGACTTTTCCACAATTAGGACACCGTTGTGATGGTTTCAATTTCTTGGTATCGAGAATCAGCAATAAACCGCCTTTAGCCTCAATTTTGTAGCTAATCATTTTATTTAGAGCGGACATCCCCACATCTAAAACGGATTTATTCAGTCCTGCTTTTTGTCTTTTACTGATGGGGCGCGTTCCCTTGCG
>DESS01000206.1:18714-40528 GCA_002361335.1 Richelia sp. UBA3308 | reverse complement strand
TCTAAATTCTAAATTCTAAATTCTAAATGCTAAATTATTATTGCTCCTAACTATTTATTATGTTTGCTGATTTTTTTATTAAGCGGCCTGTTTTTACTAGTGTCTGCGCCATAATTGTTCTGTTGGTGGGAGCAATCAGTATTCCGACGCTTCCGACAGCGCGGTATCCAGAAATTAGCCCGACTCAAATTAATGTTACTGCTAATTATGTTGGTGCTAATGCTGAAGTTGTTGAGAAAACTGTTACTACTGTTTTAGAACAGCAAATCAATGGTGTAGAAGGCTTGAAATATATGTCTTCAAGTAGCAGTAACGACGGCACCAGTCAAATTCGAGTTACCTTTGACGCATCTCGTAATAAAGATATTGCGGCGGTTGATGTCCAAAATAGAGTTTCTCTTGCTGAACCCCAGTTACCGGAAGCCGTACAAAGAACTGGGGTTGTTGTTAGCAAGGAATCAAGTAATATTCTCTTGGGAATGGGGCTTTATAGCGAAAACCAAGAGTTTAATAATGTATTTTTAAGTAATTATGCTGACCTTTATATAAAAGATAATTTACAGAAAATTAATGGTGTAAGTCGAGCACAAATTTTTGGCGAACGTCGTTATGCAATGCGTTTATGGCTCGATCCCAATCGTTTGGCGAGTCGGAATTTGACGGCACAGGATGTAATTAATGCTCTTAATGAACAAAACGTGCAGGTGGGTGTGGGACAAATAGGGCAACAACCGACACCACCGGATCAGATGTATCAAATTGATTTACGGGCTTTAAGTAGGCTGCAAAATGTTTCGGAGTTCGAGGATATTATTGTTAAAAGTGGGGAAAATGGCGTTCTAATTAAATTGAAAGATGTAGGAAGAGCGGAGTTAGGAGCGGAAAATTACAACACGTTTTTAAGATTTAAGGGCAATGAAGGGGTAGGTATTGGGATATTTCCAACGCCGGGAAGTAATGCTTTAGATGTGGCTGCTGCTGTAAAAGCGGAAATGGCAAACTTGGCTCGGGATTTTCCGCCGGGAATGAAGTATCAGCTTGCTTTTGACACTACTGCTTTTGTGGAAGAATCCCTTTCGGAAGTTATCAAAACGCTTTTATTAGCAATCGGTTTGGTTGTTTTAGTAATATTTATTTTCTTACAAGATTGGAGAACAACAGTAGTACCCGTTGTGACAATTCCTTTGGCGTTAATTGGTACTTTTGGCTTTGTTAAAATTTTTGGATTTTCGATTAATACTTTAACTTTATTTGGTTTAACTCTGGCAACGGGGATGGTTGTTGATGACGCGATTGTGGTAGTTGAAGATATTTCTCGCTTGATTAATCAAAAAGAAATGTCACCACAACAAGCAGCTTCTGCTGCGATGCGGGAATTAACTGGAGCGGTAATTGCAACTTCTTTAGTATTGATGGCGGTGTTTATTCCGGTAGCTTTTTTTCCAGGCTCTACTGGTAAGATTTACCGTCAATTTGCCCTGACAATTGCTTTTGCTGTGGCGATTTCTACTTTTTTAGCGTTAACTTTAACTCCAGCTTTATCAGGATTATTATTTAGAAACAAAACTAAAAGTAACGGTTTTTTAAATAAAATTTTTGAATGATTCCCATGAGTAACTTGGTAAAAGTTACTTCAACTACCGGGGCGCAAACTATTAACCATTACAACCTGTATCGTTCAATAGAAATCAACGGGCAAACAGCACCTGGATATAGTTCAGGAGAAGCTTTAAACGCAATGGAAGAAGTTGCAAATCAAGTTTTACCGAGAAGTTTTGGTTACGAATGGGCGGGTATTTCAGCTGAAGAAAAAGAATCTGGGGGACAAGCACCGTTAATTTTTGGTTTGGGACTTGTTTTTGTATTCTTAGTATTAGCAGCGCAATATGAGAACTATATCGATCCATTAATTATTATGCTTTCAGTTCCCCTCGCTATTTTAGGGGCGCTATCGGCACAGTATTTAAGGGGTTTAGAAAATGATATATTTTGTCAAGTTGGTTTGGTAATGTTAATTGGTTTGGCTTCAAAAAATGCCATTTTGATTGTAGAATTTGCTAACCAATTAAGAGAAGAGGGATTTTCTATTAGTAAAGCAGCAGTACGTGCAGCACAGGAACGTTTACGACCAATTTTAATGACAGCTTTATCGACTTTATTAGGAATTTTTCCTTTATTAATCGCTACCGGTGCGGGTGCTGGTAGCCGTCAATCTTTAGGTACTGCTGTGTTTGGAGGAATGTTTATCGCGACGTTTTTAAGTTTATTTATAGTACCTATTTTGTATATTGTAATTGTGTCATTACGAGAGCAATTAATGCCTTCTCGAATCAAAGAGGAAAGAGTGGAATCTGTGGAAGAAAATGGTAAGGTTCCTATTAGTCGTCAATAAATAATTGGCCATGAGACAGTTGTTGTAATCTAAGCTCTATCGTCATCCCCATCCACAAGGATGTCACGCGACTTTTTAAAAGGCTTTCTTGGTACCTTTGGGTTGCCTTCCGTGTGATAATTTCCATATATTTCTGTTTTAAAACTTTTGTGGTAAGAGTATCCCTGCTCGTCTGAATGTACCTGATTAAAATAAAATCAGCTGTAGATGATAATTATAATTATTCCTATTTATCTCATATAGACATATTTTCTCAAAAAACATAATTTCAAAACTTTACTCAGACAAAAATTAATAACAATAAATTTCTTCTAAATATTTCCCGAAACTTTTCGTATTGTTAAGCAAATTAAATCTTTATTGCTAATCGGTTGATTTGTTATGTAATCTATGAAAATTCTAAGTATTGCGATCGCAATTTGATCGCAATTCGATAGCAATTCTAATTATTGCAACTGGATATTTTACTAACTACATCTGCTGTAACTTAAGGTCAAATTGATGAGAAGAACTTTCTTTATTGTTTTACTGGCAATCTTCTTCGCTTTTGATATATTTTTCGCTATTTCCACTGCTGTAGCCGATAATCTCAAAAGTTCGTCAAATGCACAAATTATACACCCTAATACGGAAACAACAGTAATATTTGATATTCAAAAGTTAATTTTTTAACAGATTTGTGATTAAAAGTCTTCAAAAGTGAGGGAGACAGGGAAATCCGGGCATAGGGGGTAATGGTAGAAATTACCAATGCCCTTTCGGCCCAATTCGGCCATTCGGGCATTCTTAATGAACCAGCTTATGGTAGTTTAAGTTTAAATTCTTAGAATAAATAATTCTTATCCTTATGGCTGGAGCAGAATCTTGGGTGTAGAACTACGCAGTTTTGTATATCTCGATAATTTGCAACCTCAACACGCAGCATATATGGGAACGGTAGCCGTAGGTTTTTTACCACTACCTGGAGACACTTCTTTATGGGTGGAAATCTCCCCTGGGATAGAAATTAATCGAATTACCGATGTGGCGCTAAAATCTGCTTCGGTGCGTCCGGGTGTACAGGTAGTGGAAAGGCTGTATGGCTTACTGGAAGTGCATTCTAGCTCTCAAGGTGAAACTCGTTCTGCAGGAGAGGCTATTTTAGCAGCCTTGGGAGTCAAAAGAGATGAATGTCTCAAACCTCGCGTGGTTTCCAGTCAAATTATTCGCAATATTGACGCTCATCAAACACAACTTATCAATCGCAGCCGAAGGGGACAGTTATTATTAGCGGGACAAACTTTGTATGTATTAGAAGTTGAACCTGCTGCTTATGCTGCATTGGCTGCAAATGAAGCTGAGAAAGCTGCTGGAATAAATATTCTTTCTGTGGGGGCTGTAGGTAGTTTTGGCAGGCTTTATTTAGGAGGAGAAGAACAGGATATACTTGCAGGTGCAGATGCAGCTTTAGTCGCAATTGAAAGTGTAGCTGGTAGAGTCAGTACCATGGGTAAGCGTCAGGAGTAAGGTGAAATCATGGCAAATTTAGAGCATCTAACTTTACTCAAAACTGGTACTCTCAAACGGGATGAGTGGAGAAGAAAAAATCCTCAAGTTGAATTAGATTTAAGTTCAGCAAATTTATATGGATACAATCTTATAGGCGCAAATCTCCAAGGAGTTAATTTGAGTCATGTAAATTTAGAGAATGCTTTGCTAATGCAAGCAAATCTCACTAATGCTGACTTTAATAGTGCTAATCTTTATAATGCCAATCTTCAAGAAGCCAATTTAATCAAAGCTAATTTCAGTCTTGCTAATTTAATTGCTGCTAATCTGACAAAGGCTAATTTAAAGAAGGCTAATTTGATTGGTGTCGATTTAACTTCGGCTAATTTACAAGATGCTTTTATGAGTGAAGCAAACTTGATTGGAACC
Organism: Richelia sp. UBA3308; assembly: GCA_002361335.1. GTDB lineage: Bacteria > Cyanobacteriota > Cyanobacteriia > Cyanobacteriales > Nostocaceae > Rivularia. The sequence goes on along the minus strand of DESS01000206.1, from coordinate 36,219 downwards.
GATTTAAAAGACGCTAATCTTAAAGGTGTAGATTTAGGAGAAGCAAAGCTAAATCGTGCCAATCTATGGAAAGCAAAGTTATATGATGCGAATTTAATTGGTGTTGAATTGAGAAACGCTAATTTGTACGAAGTGGAAGCAATGGGCGCTTATTTCTACAAAGCGAATTTAACTAAAGCCAATTTAACCAAAGCTCACCTTAGTCGTGCATATTTATTGCAGGCTGATATGAGTGAAGCTGATTTAAGGGGTGCCGATTTAAGATGGACTAATCTTAAAGGCGCTAATTTTACAGGTGCAAATCTTACGGATACGAAACTTCAAGGTGCTAACTTAATTGGGGCTAACTTTGACAATGCAATAATTGATATTTAACGAAGATAATAAAGACGAGTGGGAGGAAGGGATTTCTTTGGCTGTTCCTTTATTTTTCTTAACTTTAATCTATAACGCCTTAGTTTGAGTTTATTAACCTCTTGTTTTAAACGACTAAGGCTTTTTGATCCCGATTAACGATTTGCAACAGCACCTTTTTCGAGAAGTATTTCAGAAATTTCTACTTGATAACATCGAACTGCAACATTGAAGGGAATTTCTTGAATATTAAGTAGAAACAGGCAGCAGCATTTAAGAGAATCTTTAAAAAGTATAGTTTTTAAGGCAATTATCGGATTATCCTCCCTTCTTCCCCTTATAAAGGGGGGTAGTGGAGGATCTTTTTTAAGGTGGATTTAGGGGGATCTAAAAAGTTTTAAGCTATATTAATCACCAATCTTTACATCCTCTTACAGCTTCTATCTATCAAAATGAAATTTAATCAACATTTTTGGGAATACTAACTTTATAGATGGCTATTTACAGGGAGCAAGAAGTCAATGGAAAAAAACAAATGGAATTCCAGTTTAAAAAATACAGTTCCTCTACATATACCTACAGAATTGCTTGAAGCAAGTAAAGAAGGCAGCGACATTCAAGAAATTGACGAAGATTTACAAACCGAGATATCTTTTGAGGATACAGAAGATTCATTTGAAGCATCCGAGTTGTTGCAGCAAGGAATTCAACAGCAACAATCTGGGGATTTCAATGCTGCGATCAAGTCTTTACAACACTCCACCGCGCTATTTCAAGCATATGGGAATTCTGGAAAACAAGCTCAAGCGCTTTCTTGTTTAGCCCTGGTAGCTTATTGCTCTGGCGATTATAAAAGCGTTATATCTTACGCTGTACAATGCTTGTCTTTGGCTAAAGATACTCAAGAAGAACGTTTACAAATACAAGCGCTTTCCCATCTCGGTAATGCTTATCGTCATTTAAAACAGCATAAAGAAGCTATTGAATATTTAGAAGAGTGTTTGTCAATTGCTCAACAAATAAAAGATAGCCGCTCTCAGATAGCAGCACTCAATAATTTAGGATTAGTTTATAAAGCTTTAAACAATCTTTCCAAAGCAATCGAATATCAAGAAAAAAGTTTAAAATTAGTCAGCGAAATTGAAGATAATTGGGGAAAAGAGCAAGTATTAAAAAACTTAGGTAATGCTTGGTATGCTTTAATGAATTACTCAAAAGCTACCAGTTACTATGAAGATTGTATGGTTGTATCTCGCTTACTAAAAAACTATCGCACTAGCATCCAAGTATTAAAAAATCTTGGTAATGCTTATTATGCTTTGGGTGAGTATACAAAAGCGATAGTGTGCTATGAAGAACGCTTACAATTAGGAAAAGATATTCAAGACAGTCGCGTTGAAGAACAATCTTTAGGTAGCTTGGGAGTTGCTTGTGAAGCTAATGGTGACTATGAACGAGCAATGTATTATTATGAAGAACGTTTGCAAATAGCTAAAGCTATCAAAGATTCTCGTAGCCTTGAACTTGCTCGTGCTAGTCTTAAAACAGCTTGTTATGCTATTGGCGACTATGCTAGAGCGTTGAAATACGATTAATTTTTTCAATGATTAAGTCTGAAAATAATCTCAAGCCTAAAAACCTTTCCTTTGATTTAGGACTTAGGAAATTGTCACAATAACTGCTTGGTCTGTGACACTACAAGTCTTATTATTACCTTTAAGCATATTTATGGCAGGTTAAAACCTGCCAATTCGCTTTCATCTACGGGATAAATCCACGGAATTTTAGTCTAAGACTCACTATGCCCCAAACGGTGCACACTTCGTTAACGTAAACAGCATCGATTTTTATAAATTCACTTTGACAGATTCTTCAACCTTTAACTGATTGTTGCTGAAGATATTTTAAAGCTTCTTTGGTTTTGAGTTGAGGAAATTCAACATAAAAATTACTCACGCTCAAAAAATATTCTGGTGTTGCTAAGGTAATTACTTTTTCACCCCATTTATGCAACCAAGGTATTAATTTCAAAGGGGCAACAGGAGTACACAACCAAATTTGTGCGGGTTTTAATTTTCTTAAAGACGTTGCAGCAGCAGCTATAGTCATACCTGTAGCAATACCATCATCAATTAAAATAATAGTGGCTCCCTCCACATTTACTTGAGCACAAGCTGGAGCCAATTGTGCCTCTAAGGATTTAGCAGACTCAATTGCTGCATTTAAACTTGCTTGGCGTTTTTGTTGGGAATAAAATTTAAAACGAAATGCTCTATTGTCTGACCAAATAACATTTCCTGAAGCACTCACCGCACCAATGGCTAACTCCTCATTTTGGGGATGACTAATTTTTTTTGCCACTTCTATCTTTAAAGGACAATCAAGCAAACGTGCTACTGGTAAGGCAATTGGTAATCCCCCTCTAGGTAAAGCATAAACAATTGGTATTGGCTTTAATTCGGTTTCAACCGCTTGTTTGTTCAACTGAGTACGAATTGTTCGCGCTAACTCCTCACCAGCAGCTTCGCGATTTTGAAAAAGTGGGTTGTATAACATGATTTACTAAACACTTTACAATGGCATTGCCTTGAATTTCGCTGTCGTCTACTCAAAATAGCTGATACAATCAGAGGTTTATAGATATAAGTATTACGCAAAAAAGCGTAGCCAAACTTATCTTTTTAAAGATTGTTTTCAATTACGCAAGTTTAATTTCACAGGAATGGCCGCGATTGTCACAATCGGAAGCTTGGTGCCGTACACGACCCAGTCTTAATTTTTACCTTAACAATCAGTCAGTGTACAAGCACCACTAAAAAATATATTCCAGTTGCGTAAGTCCATTTCAGTTAAACATCACCTCCCTAGCAAGCAAGAATTGGGTATCCAACCACAAAATTTCCAATGAGCAGCGAAAACCAGTTAAGTCTTTTTGAGGACTCAACTTTTAACCAAAAAGAGTTTATTCCTACAGATGCCAAGGTTCCTATTCCTCAAGGTACTTACTCAAGCATGATAGAATTAGCACACGATTGCAATAATTGTCATCGTTGTCAGCTTGGAGACACTCGCCAAAATGCGGTTGTTGGTAGAGGAAATGTTCAAGCATCAATTATGATTATTGGGGAAGCACCAGGTCAAAATGAAGATGAAGCCGGACTACCTTTTGTTGGGCGGGCTGGACAACTTCTTGAGAAAATTCTGGCATCTGTTAAACTCGATCGCGAAACTGATGTTTACATCGCCAATATCAATAAATGTCGTCCTCCCGGTAATCGCAATCCAAGTACTGAAGAAATCAAGGCTTGTAAACCTTATCTTTTAGAACAAATTCGTCTGGTTAACCCAAAAATCATCCTTTTGACAGGTGCTACTGCCCTCAAAGGTTTACTGGCAGAAAAACGGGGAATTACTAAAATTCGCGGACAGTGGATAGAATGGGAAGGGCGTTTATGTATGCCTATTTTTCATCCTTCCTATTTGCTACGTAACCCGAATCGTGAAGTGGGTAGTCCAAAATGGTTAATGTGGCAGGATATACAAGCGGTGCAGGCTAAGTTTGACGAAATTCACAAAAGTTAATTTTGTATTCTTTAGCTAAGTTATACGGGCAGGATGCCCGTACCACAATTAATATGATGTCCGGTTGAATGCTTGTCATTATTCACTGCGCGATCTTCCCGTCGCCCGAAGGTGGCGAATGCCAATCGCACGGGCATCCCTACCCGTCAGAATGTACTGCATTAAAATAAAATCTGCTGTAAATTCGGGCATCTCAAATCTAAGATCCAAAATCCAAAATACAAAAGGTGGATATAAATTATCCACCCGATACAAAACTTAATAAATTGCTATTAAACTTAATTAAAGTTTTGACCTATCTGTTAAAATTTCATGTCCGGTTTCCGTGACTAATACAGTATGCTCAAATTGTGCTGAAAAAGAATTATCAACAGTTACTGCCGTCCAACGGTCGGATAAGGTTTTACAATGTTTAGAACCAGCATTTAAAATTGGTTCGATCGCCAAAGTCATACCCTTACGCAATTTGACGTTAGGCATTTCACGAGTGCGGAAGTTAAATACAGAAGGTTCTTCATGTAAGTTTCTACCAACACCATGTCCGGTAAAGTCTTCCACTACACTAAAACCATTGGCTTTTACATGGTCTTCAATGGCACCGGCAATATCCATTAAGTAGTTACCAGCTTTAACTTGTTCTATACCTTTATAAAGAGCTTCTTCGGCAACACGAATCAATTTTGCATGATCGGGCTTGACTTCTTCAACAGCGATTGTAATACAAGAATCACCGTGAAATCCCTGATAGAAAGCACCTGTATCAACTTTTAAAACATCACCTGCGCGAATGACTTTCTTAGGGCTAGGAATACCATGCACCACTTCATTATTGATGCTAGAACAAATAGAACCCGGAAAACCGTGATATCCCTTAAAGCTAGGCGTTGCGTCCATTTCCCGGATGCGTTTTTCGGCATAAGCATCCAAGTCTGCTGTAGTCATTCCTGGCTTTACCAACTCGGAAATTTCTTTTAATACAGTTGCGACAATTTTTGCCGATTGGCGCATAATTTCAATTTCACGCGGCGATTTGATTTCAATTCCCCTACGCTGTCTTTTAGGACGACTATCTTGAGCTGGCACAGAAAGCAGGTTACTTAAGATGTTCATAAGATAATAATATTAGAATGCGTGTTGCCGCTTAAACGTAAATTGATTTACTCGCTTAATTGAGAAGCAATACTATACTTAAGTTAACTTATTTTGTGCCTATTGCCCTTAGTTTGGACAAGGGGACAAGGAGATAAGGGGATAAGGGGACAAGGGGAGTTTTGAGATACAATTTAAACATGTATCCTTGAATATGCAGACCTTTAATTACTTGTTTTTCCTTGCTCAGTTAAAATTGGTGGACCTGCAGTACTTAGACAATTTTATCTGGATGAAAGTAATTCTTGGGCTTTACCCGGAACTACTTGATTAAGGCGAATAATTGATTTGGGTAAATTTAGTGGTGGATATTTGATTTGGGGCTTTTTACCTGAAACTTGCCAATTTCCAAATTCTTGTTCAATAAGTTTTTTCACCTTGGCTGATTGAAAATCACCACAAAAATGTAGTACTGCAGTATTAATAAAATCGTGTTTTTTGTGAAAATTTACCACATCTTTAGGAGTCAAGACTTACGCAATTGTCACAAGCTTTCATGTTGGTGCCGTACACTCATTGCCTTATTATTACGTTAAGAATCACTCAGTGTACAAGCACCACTAGAGCAAAATATGCCAGTTGCGTAAGTCCTAGGAGTAATTCGGTGTAAACTGCTTAGTTACTTCTAGACAAAAAGTAACAATTTCAACTATTTTAAATATTTAATTTTTTGTTAAATTGCGGATAAATTCCAAGGGTAAACTATCAGCGTCAGCGATGAAAGCGACTTCGTAGATAAAATCGCCTATTTGCTGTTGAGTTGGTTCTAAAAGTACCTTCAAAGGCTGGATTAATTCCGGTTGATTCCGTGATGCTTCGGTGAAATTTTCTTTAATATTTTTCAACCAACTGGGTAGATCGGATGTAACCTCAGTGATATCAAATGATAGATGATAATACCCGACATAATGCTCATCAGCAAATGCATCCGCAGGGGGTTTTGGCTGAGGAATTTGAATTAATTCAATTCTTCCCCCCAATCCTTCCATCCAACAAGCCAAAGTATAACCCGTAGTAAAACGCTCACATACTGTAAAACCCAACTGTTCGTAAAAGGCGATCGCCCGATGGATATCCGCAGATCGAATAGAAGCGTGGTGCATCTTAAAATGTTATAGAAATATGATTGAAAAATTATTGAAATCTTGAAAACAAATGTTAGGAGTTATTAAAGGAGCTACTCCTAACAATTGACATTATTCAAACAACCTGAAATAAGGATAGCGTACCGGAACCCCAGGTTCTTTTTCTAAATCAAAATTAATTACCTCCCAGCAAGAATCGTTACTAGTTTCAGAGCTAAAATCTACTGGTAAGCCGTACAATCGGGCATAGTTAGCTTCAGAGTTTTGTCCGCGCCAGGGGGAACTACGCTCTAAATAACCGCCCATCAATTCCTGATATCGACGAGCAATAATCACTTTAGTAGCGCGATAGCCTTCGGTATAAAGCTTATCAAGGGCTTCGTGAATTTCAAACCTAATACCATCGGGATGGGTATGTTGACGATACCATTCACCTTTCCATCTCCGCCAATGCCGCCCAGATTGGAGGTGAATTAATTCACTTGTTTTTGGGTTAGCTTCAAAAGCGCCATGTCGAGGGCATAAATAAGTATCAGTTAAGGTCAGTGCCGGAATTGTTTGACGGCAATGGGGGCACTGAATTTCGGGACCAAATATTGGGTACTGCAAGCCTAGGTTCATCATGAAGTGTATATAAACATCTTTACTTTTATCAACTTATGTTTGTTTAATTTTACACTTGCAATACAACTCAAGAAGGGTAATCACTTAAAAATTAAACTTATAAAGGTTGATTTTTTTAAGAACTATATTCATTAGTAGAGCATGGCTGAAATAAATTTAGAGTTTTTTGGATATAAAACTTTCTTAAAATTTCAGTTTTATTTAACATACTAATGATTATTAAGAGGTTGAATAAGACGTTGAAACATAACGTCGTGATATTCTGGTCATACTCCAACTAATATAAAGTTGGAGTAGGTTTATTATTCCTATGATCGCATATTCATATTCTATCGTGTCTAGCAATTCCTACTGGTCTTCTCCTGATATTTCAGGAGCAGCTTTCGTGGCTGCCAATGCAGTGGTTATGGGTTCGGTTAGCATTGCAACAGGAGCAAGCATTTGGTACGGGGCAGTCATCAGAGCTGATGTAGAGCGCATTGAAATCGGTGAATGTACGAATATACAGGATGGAGCAATACTCCACGGTGACCCAGGCTTACCTACTATTTTAGAAGACCACGTTACTATTGGGCATCGAGCCGTAGTCCATTCTGCATATATTGAACGTGGTAGTTTAATCGGTATTGGCGCAGTAATTCTTGATGGAGTGCGTGTGGGAAGTGGAAGTATTATTGGTGCAGGGGCAGTAGTAACTAAGAATATACCTCCCTTATCTCTTGTAGTAGGAGTTCCAGGTAAAGTAATACGTCAAAATTCCCCCGAAGAAGCAGCAGAATTAATCGAACACGCCAAACGCTATGAGAAATTAGCTTTAGTTCATGCTGGCAAAGGTACGGATTTAGGATTTTATCCCTCTGAGTGAGAGGTGGGGAGACAAGGGGAGTAAACGGGGAGTAAACGGGGAGTAAACGGAGATGGGGAGAAAGATTTAGCAGTTATATATCTGTAATGGCAGGCGGAAAGCTCCCTTTTTGTTTCACCATGCCCAATGCCCTTTCGGCCCAATTCCCAATTCCCAATTCAATTTGTAAACATTCTTTACATGAGGTAGTGGAAAAATTTCCCACTTCAGTTAAAAATAAAAATGATAGCAGTTGATAAAACTTAAAATTTGACCAAAAAGAGGGGTTGTAAATATGGATATGCGTGTAGTGATTGTTTTAGCACCACTTGTTATTGCCGCAGGTTGGGCATTGTTTAATATAGGCGCTGCTGCACTACGACAATTACAAACTTTTTTAAATAGAGAAGCGTAATTTTTTAATTATCACTTCTAAACCGGCTGGTTTCCTTTATGGGACAGTCGGTTCATTTAATTTGGTAATTGGGCATGTTGGACATGGGAAATTGGGCATGAGGCATTGATACCATTACACCGATGCCCATTCACAATCCGATGTTTCCTCTCCCAATGCCCAATTCCTAAACTTGATATTTAAATGGATATAGATTCTTTATTACAACCATTAACACGTTTTGGCGTTCATCTGGGATTGGAACGTATTCAAAAGCTTTTAGCAAATCTTGGTAATCCCCATCATCAAGTTCCGATAATTCATGTTGCTGGTACCAATGGGAAAGGTTCTGTTTGTGCCTATCTTTCTTCGGTTTTTACGGAAGCTGGATACCGCACCGGACGCTATACTTCGCCTCATTTGGTTGATTGGACGGAGCGAATTTGCTTAAATGAACAGCAAATTAATAGTCAGGAACTTTGTGAATTATTGATACAGGTAAAAGAAGCGATCGATCCTCAAGAAGAATCACCCACTAAGTTTGAAGTAATTACCGCCGCAGCTTGGTTGTATTTTGCTCAACACAAGGTTGATATCGCGGTGCTAGAAGTTGGATTGGGAGGGCGTTTAGATGCTACTAATGTTTGCGACCAACCTCTTGTAACTATTATTACTTCTATTAGTCGCGACCATTGGCAACGATTAGGTTCTACTGTCGCCGCGATCGCCAAAGAAAAAGCTGGTATTCTCAAATCTGGATGTCCAGTAGTTATTGGACAATTACCACCAGAAGCTGAACAAGTAGTGGGCGATCGCGCTTTGGAATTGCAATGTCCTATATTTAAACCTCAACCAGCACGAGAAGTTGCTAAGGGTTGGGCAGAGGTAGAAATAAAGGCAGAAGAGAATAGTAATTCCCGATTTCCAATTACCAAATCTATAAAATATCCTTTACCGTTACAAGGAGAAATACAGTTAATTAATTCGGCTGTGGCTATAGCTGCTGTAGAAATTCTCCAACAGCAGGGTTGGAAAATATCTGAGCAAGCTATTGTAGAGGGTATGGCAAAAACCAAATGGTTGGGAAGGATGCAATGGACTACTTGGAATAATCATAAATTATTACTTGATGGTGCCCATAACCCAGCTGCTGCAAAGGCTTTACGAAATTATGTTGATACCTTACTTCCTCAATCCGATGGTTCTCAAGTAAGCGTAACTTGGGTGATGGGAATGCTTTCGACTAAGGAGCATGATGTAATTTTCAAAAATTTATTGCGTACAAATGATGAGTTGCATTTAGTATCCGTACCAAACCATAGTTCGGCTGACGAGGATGAATTAGCAAAACTAGCGAAGAATATTTGTCCAGGATTAAGGGTTTGCGATACTTATTCCGATTTATCATCAGCCCTGGCAACAGTGTTTAGTACAGATGATAATTTCGTTGTTTTGTGTGGTTCCCTTTATTTAGTAGGACATTTTTTGCAGCTTCAAAAATATAGTGGTTTTCATTTGGATGCAATACACGAAACTACTACTTTGTCCCATTAGTTTTGATGGGTGTCTTGTGAAAATACAAGGGCTTTTTCTCCCCCTGCTTGTCGGAACCCAGCATTTTTTATGGGACAAACCACTACCCCCTTCCCCTCTCCGATGCTTTGGAGAGGGGTGTCCGACAGGATGGGGTGAGGTTCCCTCGTTTATTCGACTCAACCGAAAAGCGCTATAACTAAGCTGCTACGCATTTAAGTTGTATATTAAGAAATATTATGTAAAGAATACAGCTCTTATCCCTTTTGCATGACAGCAAGACAGCAAGACAGCCTTGTTGTTGTGCATTTTTAATGCACGACAGCTTACTATGCCATTTTATATTTTACTGGTATAATTACTGATAAATAATAAACATTCATTAGTTACTATATAGTTAGTATAATTACTGAGTGTGTCATCAACTGATAGTAAATCCCTTTGCGATTCTAATTATCTTTGATTACTTGACAATAAATTTGGGCTTGATTACCAACATTAAATCCGAAAAATTACTAATGTATTTACAATATTTATTTTAAATCTTAATAGTTAGCAACTTTAATAGTCAAACATACTGACTGGATAATTGCTTGATTCTTTGCAGTATATTTATTAATCTAGTGGAAGCACTGAGTACATTTCTAATACATAATTGCTTTAATAAATCGATGTTATAAAACAACTACTGAATTATGAAATATTAAGATAGCTTTGACAATTGTATTAACAACTGATACCAATTCTGTATGAGGCTGCGCTTAATAACCCGCAGCCTAGAAGGCTGGACGGCAGTTGCTACAAGTCGGGGAACCCGCCCAACGCACTGCCTCGGCTATTGAAACAAAGCCCGTCTGCACGGGTACAATTGCGGCGCATCTTTATAAAGAAATGGTATGACAGTAACATCTGTAAACTTGTTGCCAATTATTGCTTTGATCGAGACTAATAATAGTCAACCAATCGATCGCAAGTCAACCGATCGATCGCAAGTAAAAAGAGTCAAAATAATAGAACTCCTAACAACTAATAACTAAAAACTAACAACTAAAAACTAATAAATAACAACTAACAACTAACAACTAACAACTAACAACTAATAACGGACAAAACAGTGGTAAAAGGCTTAAGCAGTCTGTTTGGTAAATCCAAAAGCGGGGTTGGCATCGAGCTTGCACCACAACGAGTGAATCTAGCTCAGTTACGCAAGCAGCGCCAAGGTATAAAATTGGATGTTTTAACATCAGTGCCGGTTCCAGAAGGTATTTTTGTTGATGGTCAAATTGCAGATCCACCAACCATGGCGCAACTTATCCAAGAGGCGCTTTTGCAAAGCAAAATAAAAACGAGTCGCGTTGCAACTGCGGTGCCGGGAAGAGATTCTATCGTGCGTTTGATTCCCGTACCGGCGGAATTGGATGATAAAGAGTTACGGGATATGGTGCTTAACCATGAAGCAGGTTTATATTTACCTTATCCCCGTGAAGAAGCAGATGTGGATTATCAAAAGCTTGGTTATTTCGTAGATGAGGATGGCATCGAAAAGGTACAGGTATTACTTGTTGCAACTCGTAAGGAAGTGACTGATACCTACATAAGTACTTTTGAACAGGCAGGATTGCAAATTGATGTATTGGAGATTAATAGTTTTTCGTTAATTCGGACAATTCGCGATCAACTACGCCAGTTTGGTCCCCAAGAAGCGGCGGTGCTAGTAGATATCGAATTCGACAGTACAGAAATTGCGATCGTTGTTAACGGAGTTCCGCAGTTTTCCCGCACAGTTCCCATGGGCACAGAACAAATGCAAGCTGCTCTGTCTAGAGCGATGAATTTACCTATATCCAGAGACATGGAACTATTAGAAGGAATGACTATTCCACCTTCGAGTATGGAAGGAGGTAAAACTGGTGTTACCGAGGCTAATCCTGGTATGGCTGCCATGTTGAGAGTCTTAGGGGAACTTACTGATGAAATGCGTCGTTCCATAGACTTCTACTTGAATCAGACTGAAAACTTGGAGATAGCACAAATATTACTTGCAGGCCCTGGAGGTGGACTTATACAGCTAGATGAGTTTTTTACTCAACGGTTGAGTTTACCTACTACTCAAATAGACCCCGTACAGGCTTTGTCCTTGCAAGTAAACGATGAAGACTATCCTTCTGTACAACGTCCTGGTTTGGGGATAGTACTTGGTTTAGGAATGCGGGAGGCGTAAGTAGAATGTATAGCTTAGATATCAACTTTCTTAAAGATCGTCCAGGTGGCGACAACCCAAAACCCGACAAGCCAAATTTTACATTACCTGTTGGGAATATGACACCGATTTATATTGGTGTTGCAGTAGCTGCATTTTTTCCTGCTTTATTAGCAACAGTTTTGTGGTATGTAGAGAGCCAGAATGCCACTATTGACGAGAAAATTGTGAAATTAGAAGAAGAAAATCAACAATTAGATTCAAAATTAGGCGATATCAAACAAATAACCCAAGAAACCGATTTTATTAAATCCGAAACCCAAGCCTTAGTCAGCGTTTTTGATCAAATTAGACCTTGGTCAGCAATGTTACAAGTTTTGCGCGATCGCATTCCTGAGAATGTGCGAATTGAGAGCGTCAAGCAAATTGCACCGGAAAATCTAGAAGAAGGCAATTCAAGCCCAAATCCCGCTGGAGGAATAGAAATTAACGGTACAGCTCGTTCATTTAATGATGTCAACGATTTCTTACTTTCCTTACAACAATCTCCATTTTTTAAATCCAGAAACGGAAGAATCGTCACAGCTGAATTAGTTAATGCTCAATTACCTCCAGGGCTTCCAGAAGAAGCAATAATTAAACCCGATAAAATAGTCAAATATACTATTGAAACTAACCTCTCCGATGTTCCAGCCTCCGAATTAATGCGGGAATTAGAAAAAAAAGGCACAGTAGGATTAGTCGCAAGAATTCGCAGCCTGCAAAGAACAGGAGTCTTTGAAAAATGACCCTTTAAAATCTAAAATCTAAAATCTAAAATCTAAATCTAAATCTAAATCTAAATCTAAAAACCAAAATAAATATGACATTTAGTGATGAGATTAATTTTGAAGGAGGAGAGGTTGAAGAAGAATCTTCAGCTTATCCCGTACTATTTGGTATCACTTTTACTCCAGTAGTTAGCGGTATCGTAATTGGCTTGTTGGGTATTGCAGGAGCGATTTATATGCTTTTAAACTTAGTGATGCCAGCTTGGGAAACTTTTGCAGAAAAACAAGCTAAAAAACAAGAACTTCAAGGACAAGTTGAGCAAAAAAAAGCTAGCCTGAAAAGCATCGACAAACTGAAAGCAGAATTTGCCCAAGCCAAAAAACAGCAATCTCAAGTATTAGCAGTATTTGCTAACGAAAAAACCTTAGATACCTTATTAATAGATTTAAATCGCTTAATAGAAGCAGGAAATGCTCAATTAAGTGCCAACGCAGTGCAAGCAAAATTACAGAAATTCGTTCCAGATTCTCTGGGAACACAACCAGTAGTTGATGGTTCTTTGGGACCAGAAGTTGACGGAAAACTCAAACGTCGCACCACGGAAATTGTAATTAGGGCTACTTACCAACAAACCCAATCAATTCTTCGTAATATAGAGCGTTTGCAGCCTTTATTAATAGTAAAAGATTATCAATCAACATTAGCACCAGAAACCATCGAAGAAGACAAACCCCGCCGAGTCGGACCAACACCAATAACGACATCTTTTAAATTAGAAGCTTTAGTCCCAATGAATTCAGAAGAAATTGCTGCTCTTAAAAAAGAAGAATCTCAAGAATAATTAAGAGGCAAGAGGCAAGAGGCAAAAGGGTTTTACCAACTAACGACTAACGACTAACAACTATCACGGTAAGAATGGATTACACTGATTACACCGCAAAGCACTAAAAACTAACAAATAACAACTAATAAATAACAAATAATAACTAACAACTAATAACTATGAAACAACTTGACTGTAATAGTTTTATATTTGGAACTGCTGCTTCTTTATTGTTAGTAACTCAGCCAGTTTGGGCGCAAACAAGTACAAAAATTACTGAAGTAAAACTAAACCAAGTTGATGATGGTGTCAATCTAGTTTTAAAGACATCTGATGGCTCTCGTCCCCAGGTTTTTACTACTAAAAGAGGTAATGCTTTAGTCGCAGATATTATTAATACTCAATTACGCTTACCAGAAGGCAACAGCTTTCGCCAAGATAATCCCACTGATGGCATTGCTTCTGTTTCTATCGGTCAACTTGATACAAATAGCATCCGAGTAGTAATAACGGGGACAAATAACCCTCCCGAAACTAAACCCGTGATGCGAAAGCAAAATCAATTGACTTTTACTTTGATGCCTTCAATAGGTACCAGTGCCGGTGCTGCAGCATTACAACCGAGGGCAGATCAACCTCGACAAAATAACCAAATAGCCCAATCAGCTCCAGCCAAACCCGAGGCTAAGGTTGAGGGAACCCCCGCACCACCCGCAGGCCCCGATCAATCCATGAATCAAGCTCCACCTTTCTTACCAAGGGCGATCGCTCCTCCGGTGGGAGATATAGCAATTTCTAATACCGATGCTTCACCGAGTGCGATCGATTTAGGTACTCAACAGCGGGTACCTCGGTTAGTGTTAAGAAATGCACCAGTGCGTGAGGTTTTGTCATTGTTGGCGCGGGCTGCCAATTTAAATTTGGCTTTTGCAGGAGAAAACGGTGAGGGAGGAAATGCACAAGGTGGTGCAGATGGGCCGACTATTTCTTTAGATATTGAAAACGAGCCAGTGCAAGATGTGTTTAACTACGTCTTGCGTTTGAGTGGTTTAGAAGCCAATCGTAGCGGAAGGACTATTTTTGTTGGCACTAAATTACCTAATTCCACTCGGGATACAGTAATGCGGAGTTTGCGACTTAATCAGGTTACGGTTAGTGTCGCTCTCAATTTTTTAGTCGGTTTGGGTGCAGAAACTGCTGTCAGTAGGGAACGTCAAGTTACTAATGTTAACGCCGTACCTGTAGGTCAAGGAGCGACTCCTATTACCCAGACTCAAACTACTACAGAAACCAAGGTCGAGACTCAACGAATTGATTTTAAAGACTCCACACCGTTGCTTAGAGGTTTACAAGCATTAGGAGACGAACGAACTAATTCTGTTACTTTAATTGGCGATCCAAGAACAGTAAAGATGGCGATGGCTCAGCTCACTCAGCTTGATATTCGCCGTCGTCAAGTTGCAGTTAACGTCAAGATTGTTGATGTTAACCTTTTAAAAACAAAAGACTTTAAAACTAGTTTCTCTTTTGGAGTTGCTGATAACTTTTTTAGCGTTGATGGAGGCATAGCTAATGCTAATACTGGTGGCGTAAATCCGCCCACTTCGGCGGAAGTGAATAGTAGCAGACTAACTCCAAGTATAACCGGTGCTCCATTTCCTGCGAATGCAGAGCTTGAACCTTTCTTGGATGCTCAACCAAATTCGCCTTTTGGTAATGGTACATTACAGCAATTTGGCATTCCACAAGGGCAGAGTGGCGATGTTCAGACTTTTCCTATATTTGATGCTAATGGCAACCAAATAGGTACAGGAAGCGGAGTATATCCTCGTGCTCCATTTGGTACAAAAGACAACCCTCTTCAACCGGGTGTCACGGAAGTTTCTGAGGATGGTACTGAATTCGGGCTACCAACTTTATTTCAATACCCTAAACGTTTTCTTGCTTCTTTACAAACTCAAGTCACCAATGGTAATGCTAAGATTTTGACAGATCCAACCTTGATTGTTCAAGAAGGTCAAGAAGCTAGAGTTGATTTGACTCAAGAAGTAGTTGGTCAGATAACAACTACGTTTGTTGATACTGCTGGCGGTTCAAGAGAAGTCAGAACTACTGATAAAGAAAAAGTGGGTTTGACTGTGGGAGTCAAGATTGAACGTATTGATGATAATGGTTTTGTTTCTTTATCGGTTGCTCCTTCTGTTAAAGCACCAGCAGGTCAACAGGATACAGGACAAGGATTTGTAACTTTAATTTCTGAACGCTCTCTTCAATCTGGCTTGGTTCGTATGCGGGATGGCCAAACGTTAATTCTTAGCGGTATCATTCAAGAATCCGACCGGGTAAGTGTATCCAAGACTCCCATTTTGGGTGATATTCCCATTATTGGTTCCTTGTTTAGAAACACAAATAAGAATAACCAACGAAACGAGGTAATCGTATTACTCACACCTCAAATTATGGACGACTCCCAAGGTTCTTCTTATGGCTACAACTACAAACCCAGCCCGGAAGTACGGAGAATGTTACAGAATCGCGGGTTGAAGTTACCTCAGAAGTAATAAACCAACCGAGGGCATCTTAACTTAGTAGTGCGTTTGATTAATTCTGAATAATTGGTTTATCCCCGAAATTGTGTAGAGACGTGAAATTTCACGTCTCTACAATACAGCGGTTTTCATTTCAGTTTTGTGGTGCGAGCATCCCTGCCCATCCTAATTTTTACACCTTAAGAATCGCGATTTCAATAAGGCACATAAGCAATTTTGTCAATAAATCCCTATCAATCGCCAACACATCCCAACAACCAACCCAATTACCATTTTTATATGAATAGAAAATATTCTTGAAATCAAAATTTCCCACCTAAATATCAATAGATGAATATTAAATAATTGAAAAACTTTACAAAACTTATAACTAAATCTTGAGACATTTCATTTATTAGATAAATAAATTTAAATCTTGATTGGGGAATTACCAACAGTTAATCCGAAAATTTTGTCTCTAAAAAAAAATCATTGCCACAAGCTTTCTTAGAAAGCAATTATTCTCTCTATTGGCTCTCTAATCTTCTTTTTAGCTATTTATACTATCTGTTTTAATCCCCCCATTACTCCCTAGTATTTTTGCCGCTGTTACCCTTGTAACAAGATATTACTCTGTAGGTTTTTTTTCTGTGAGAAGAGTGTTTTTAGTGCCAAAATTAAACTTTGCATATGAAAAATCCTGAAAAGTATATAAAATAATCGTTTCATGTATCCACTTATGGCTACAACACTTTAGAATGATTCATTGAAAAGTCTAGCTGATGAGAGTTACAGCAGTTTTAAGCAAAAGTACTCATAAAGCAGGACTTTTGTAAACCTCCAAAATCCCAACAAAGGATTCAACTTAAGGATACATCAGGGGTATCCGAACCCAAACCAAGATAAAAGTGAACAGGAGTTTGACATGAATAAAGGTGAATTAGTTGATGCTGTATCTGAAAAGGCTAGCGTAACTAAAAAACAAGCTGATGCAGTTTTGAGCGCTGCTTTAGAAACCATCATTGAAGCAGTTTCTTCAGGTGATAAAGTAACGCTAGTGGGATTCGGCTCTTTTGAATCCCGCGAGCGTAAGGCACGGGAAGGGCGCAACCCCAAAACCAATGAAAAAATGGAGATTCCAGCAACGAGAGTTCCTGCTTTCTCCGCTGGGAAACTCTTTAGAGAAAGAGTTGCTCCCCCCAAAGAGTAAATTTCAGTTATCAAACCTTTTTTTGATGCGGCAACCGAAACACGGGGGTAACTTAGCTTGGGCAGCAGCAGTCGCTGGTTGTCCCCCTAGTGCTATTTTGGATTTTTCTGCCAGTATTAACCCGTTGGGGCCTCCAGATAGTACTTTAGCGGCTATCAATTCACA
Organism: Richelia sp. UBA3308; assembly: GCA_002361335.1. Classification (GTDB taxonomy): domain Bacteria; phylum Cyanobacteriota; class Cyanobacteriia; order Cyanobacteriales; family Nostocaceae; genus Rivularia. Next base: position 18,957 of record DESS01000206.1, on the reverse strand, counting down.
ATTGGGTAATATAAAGCACTATCCAGACCCAAATTACAGCGAACTAAAAGAAGCTTTAGGTCGTTTTCATCATCTGCCATCTGAGTGTATTTTGCCTGGCAATGGCTCAGCAGAATTACTGACTTGGGTCGGCCGGGAATTAGCACAAGTTGCCGCGACAGTTCTCGTAACTCCAACCTTTGGCGACTACTACCGAGCCTTGGGGGCATTCAACGCTAATGTGTTGGAGTTTCCTATGTCATT
>DESS01000206.1:0-18651 GCA_002361335.1 Richelia sp. UBA3308 | reverse complement strand
TTTGTCACTGAATTTTGACAAAGAATTCAGCACAAAAGACAAGGGATTATTGTTGAACAATCCCCATAATCCTACGGGAAAATTATTAACACGAGATGCAATATTACCCTACCTAAAAGAATTTGCATTGGTGGTGGTGGATGAAGCTTTTATGGATTTTTTGCACCCCTCGGAGGAACAAAGTCTCATTCAAGTGGTGCAGGAATTTTCTAATTTAGTAATATTGCGTTCCTTGACTAAATTTTACAGTCTTCCGGGATTGCGTTTGGGATATGCTATTACTCATCCCAAACGTTTACAAACATGGGCTAGTTGGCGCGATCCTTGGGCAGTAAATTCTCTTGCGGTAGCAGCTGGTATCGCGGCTGTAAAAGACAAACAATTTCAGCAGCAAACCTGGGAATGGTTACCAAAAGCAAGAAATAATTTGTTTAAAGGTTTAGCGGATATGCCAGGGTTGCAACCACTCCAGGGCGCTGCTAATTTTTTATTAGTACAATCAAACCAATCTAGTTCTGAGTTACAGCAAAAATTGCTTCAACAGCACCAAATTCTCATCCGTGACTGTCTTAGCTTCCCCGAGTTAGGCGATCGCTATTTTCGTGTAGCCGTGCGCTTGGAATCGGAAAATCAGCGCTTAGTCACGGCGATAAGGGATAGGAAAGTAAATAAGTATTAAACCCCTGACTTCTAAGTCGGGCATGGGGCATGGGGCATTGGGCATTGATAATCATTAATTTCTAACGAGTAACGAGTAACGAGTAACGAGTAACAAGTAACGAGTAACGAGTAACGAGTAAAAACTAACAACTAACAACCAACAACTAACAACTAACAACTAATAACTAATAGCTAACAACTAACAACTAATAAGTGTTATTTAATTATGTCTGTTGATTATGATATCGCGATCGTTGGTGGTAGTCTTGCTGGGCGGGATGCTGCCTTGAAGGCTGTTCAATTAAGGGCTAAGGTAGCTTTGGTTGAACCGGGATTTCGTCATGATTTGATTCAACTCCAGGGGATGAGGGAGCTTAGTAATGCTGTTGGCAAAATTAAGGATTTAATTCGGTTTGGTGTTTACGATGTACCGTTTTGCTCAGGGGGAACTTATAAAGCTGATATCGCAGAAAAATCTCCAACATCTTTAGATAAGCTATTGTTATGGGGTTCTGCTGTCGCTGCTAATATCGAAGAACAGCTTTCACCTGCCTATTTAGCGGCACAAGGTGTTGATGTAATTATAGGTAAGGGTTTTTTTCAAGTTTCCCCAGATTTAAATTTTATTGTTAAAAAGCGTAAGTTAAGCGCACGTAATTTTTTACTTGCTACGGGTTCACACCCAGGGATTCCAGAAATTGAGGGATTACAAGAAGCGGGATATTTTACATTATCGAATGTTTGGCAGGTTTTGGAAAGCCCTATGCCACCGAAAAATTGGGTAATTCTTGGTGGTACACCCCAAAGTGTGGAAATTGCTCAAAGTTTGGCAAAGTTGGGTTATAACGTTACTTTAATTGTTAATAGTCCTTATATTATATCTCCGATTGATCCAGAAATTGCTCAGTTACTGCAAGCGCAGTTAGAAGTCTGTGGAGTACGTGTTTTCACGCGGGCAACTGTAACACAAATTCGTTTAATAGAAGATAAAAAGTGGTTACAAGCGGGAGATATAGCCATTGAAACTGATGAAATATTAGTGGCGATCGCACAAGTTCCTTTGATTGAATCATTGAATTTAGCTGCTGTAGGGGTGAAGTACAATTCTCATAGTTTACTGGTGAATAAAAAACTGCAAACTACCAATGATAGAATTTATGCTTGTGGAGATGTAATTGGTGGTTACAATTTACCAAATATAGCAAATTATGAAGCGAGAATTGCAATCGAAAACGCTTTATTTTTCCGTAAATATAAAATAAATTATCAAGTTATACCGTGGGGAATTTTGACTCAACCAAGCTTAATGCAGGTTGGTTTGACGGAAAGACAGGCAAAAAATAGATACGGTGGAAATGAAATTTTAGTTTTACGGCAGTATTTTAAAGGATTGGCAACTGCTCAGTTGATAGACGAAACTACAGGTATTTGTAAAATAATTGTTCGGCGTAATGGTGAAATTTTGGGAGCATGTTTATTCGGAGCAGAAGCAAGAGAGTTAATCAATTTAATTGCTATAGCTATTGCACAAAAAATCAAGATAAATGCTTTAGCTAATTTCTCACCAGTTTATTCAAGTTTTTCAGAAATTGTAGAAAAAACAGCATGGGAATGGCACAAGCAAAGATTAGAAAATGAGCGTTTACAAGATTTTTGGGACGGTTTTTTTATCTTTCTACGTAATAGGAAATAAATTGGAGACAAGGGGACAAGGAGACAAGGAGACAAGGGGAGATGGGGAGAAATTTAAGCTTATAATTAGTGACTACTCACCACTCACCACTCACCACTCACTCTTAATCCCTATTAGTTTTTCTCTGTGGTAAAGTAGTGCTACCGATACCTTGAAGAACACCACGAACAATTAAACCTACTCCTCTACCAACTATTCGTGTGAGAACAAAAACGACTCCGTTACCTAAAAAAGATAGTAGGGATTGTAGACGAGGAGTCGCTGCATCTCGGAATTCTAATAATAATGTTACTATTAAAGGAATTCCTGCAAGTTGGTTTAATTCGTTGGTGCGGGATGAATATACAAAAACTTTGGCTATACCGCGAGGTGCAAGAACAAATAATTCGTAGCGGCTCTCGAATATTTGTTGGGCTTCTCCGACATAATTTTGCCAGCGATATTTCCATGATAAATCATTTCTAAAACGTTCGATTTCTCTGGTGGAAATAAATTGGCGGTTGTAATAATCTTTTTTGATTGCTTCTATATTCGCTAATCTATCTAACAGGGGCTGGATGACAGCGTTGGCGATGTGAATCAAAATATTTTCTAAAATCATGGCAGCATGTTCGTTAGCTTGGTAGCTACCAGGTGAATAAATTGTATTATCTATATCTAGTTCTGTTTGAAATATTAAATAAGATAATAAGTCGGTTGTTAAAGGAATTTTATTAAGAATTTCTGTCTCTACTATTGACGTATCTTCCAACAAGTTACTGACAATCTCTAATTTTATTTCTCCTAGTTTTATCCGAGAAAATTTACCAAAATATTCCCGGGTAGTGTCTGACAATACATCTAATAATAATCGATTTTTTTCTTGATTTAATCTATTTAATTCGACTTCACCAGTACGCAATTCATCGAGAGAATTAGCAAATTTCTGTAGTACTAAATAAAGTAATTCTCGCTTTTTGTCTTCTCGTAAAATATCTATTTCTAAAGGGATGTCTGTTACATTTTGTAAATTAAATTGAAGTTTGTTAATACAAGATGCAAGCAATTTAGCTTGTAAGGCTTTTCGACTGAGTAAAGGTGGAGAAAGAGGGTTAATTGTAGGTTTGTTAATGATAGTACTAGTTTCTGGTAATGATGATAGAAATTCAGTGGAAGTATTAAAAGTCTTGGGGGGATGCTGTTGTTGTGGTGAGTCGAGGAAATTATCAAGTATCCATTGTGCTGCAAGTAGTTCCCGTCGCCTTCCTGCTAAAATAGCTCTACTTAGTAGAGTTAATCCAGGGATTTGTAGTTGTCTGGTAACTTCATTCAAGTTAGCTTTGATGTAGCTGCTTCCCGATCCACCCAGTTTATTGCGTAATTTATTAATCAGAGGTTTCAGAGATTTGTTTTTTGGGAGTGACATTTGTGCTATTGTTTCACTTTCCCAAACTGTTTCTTCTTGGGTTTGATGAATCCAATAGGAATTTCCTGCCGTAACTTGGTGCATGGCGACGATTAATTCGGAAATGGGTGTACCCTTGGGACAGTAACCGTTTACTCCGGCAGCTTTTAAGGCTATGAGCATTCCTGGTTGTAGAATGTGACACAGAAGCAAAATGGGTAAATTTGGGTACTGAGTTTTTAATTGTCTAATCAGTTGTAAGCTAATTTCTTGGCGATTTGCAGAACGATTGTTGTCTGGTTCCAAAACTACCAAATTAACTTGATTGGGTGAAAGCTGGGCTAATTCTGCTAAAATTTGCAACGCGGTGGTGTAGGTTTCGGCTTCTGCTACCACTTGCAATTCTGGGAATTCTTCCAGAGTTTGACGCAACCCCAGTCTAAAAATGGGGTCAGAATCAATTAATAATAATTTTAGAGGGCGATCGCTCATAGTTAATTTAAGAAAGATTAAGTATGTAGATGCAACGAGAGTGATTTGGGAGAATGGGATAGCAGGGGCAAGGTGAAAAAAGTTAATGGGGTTTCTAAAAGTCTAATTTATTCTTGAACCGAGCAGTATTGGAGTGGGAAGAGGAGGATTTATTTTTTTGAAAGTTAAAATGTTAAGTTTGAATATGTTAAAGCTGATTAATTAATGGTTATTCACATACTTCAACTTTTACCTTATAAATATTATTATTTTTAAATACATTCTTTCATTGTCACCTAAACAATTTTAGATTTTAGTTTTAGATTTTAGATTTTAGATAATACCCAACCATGATTCTGGTTTGAAGCAAGAGTGTTTCTGCTTGATGGAACTTTTTGATCGCGATGTTACTTAAAATGCTTAAGCTCCGGAATTCATCCAAGGAATTATTATAAAATTTAAAATCCCTATATCTAAAATTTATCGGAATAATAGTCGTATACAGCCCAAGCGTGTTGATGAAATGAATTTAAGCATTCGGCATTGGTTGGTAGAAAACGATATAGAAATAAGTAAAATAGCAGGAATTTCGCGAACACAAATCACAGGTATAGCTTTGGGAATTATTCGGGATACAGCAAGTAAAACCCCTTTACCCTTTGATATATGTACTTTAGCAGAAGTCCTAGAACTTCCTTTAGGGGTTGTTTGGCACTACATTCCTGTATTTTCTAGGTTGACACGTAGTATTTTAGAATTGTTGGCACACAAAAAACCGCTGCTTCGCAATGAAGCTACTTGGTTGGCGTTTCAAGTTGCTTATTTACAAGCTTTAGAAGAAGTTTTGATGGAAGAAGAAAGTCTCTCCCGAGTTTGGCTGCAAAGGGTGTTGGTGAGTGTGCCAGATGAGGAGATGGGGAGATGGAAAGTAATGCTGAAAGCTTTGCAGGATGAGCATTTGCAAGCTTCGTTGAAAATTTTGCGTGGAGAAAAATTAACTGAGGTGCAAGCGGAAGAGGCGCTATATAAAATAAAAGACTCTTCTTTTATGCAACAGATTAATAGTATTGCTGTAACGTGGTTAGTTGCTAATGGTGTTCCGAAAGCAGAAGCGCAGTTAATTATTCAACGCTTGGAAAATAAATTTTTGGGACATTTAATTGCTGTTGTTAGCGAAAATTACGCCACTTTAGTTCAGTTACAAAATTTTTTAATATTGGGTAATAAATTTGAAATAAAAACTACGGAAAATCACGAATATTCCGATGAAAAAAAAGATTATTATAGAGACATTTATCGAGCTAATTTAATTAAAAAACTTGGCGAACCACTGTTAATAGAATATTTTTCTCTTCAAGATATTTATGTTCCACCCAGAGGTTTACCTTTACAGGAAAATCATCAGCCAGTTGATTTAATGAATTGGGTAGTTTCACAGTTAGAAGATTTAGAAACTATTACGGTTATTGAGTCAGAATCCGGTTATGGTAAAACCTGTTTCTGTGAAATGTTTGCCGCAAAAATAGCCCAAAATTTTTATCCAGACTGGATACCCATATTTATTAGCCTTAGTAAAGTCAATTATGGCGAAACTTTCCAAGAAACCCTTGCATCAGCTACGTTAAACAATTACAAAATAAATATATCTAATTGGCTGCAAGAACCTAATAATAGGTGCCTACTAATACTTGATGGATTAAACGAACTACCTTATTGTGCTGAAAATAAAACAGCGATCGCGATTTTTTTGCAGCAGTTATTCGAGTTTCAATCCGAAAAGCGACATAAAATTATTTTGACAACTCAAAGCTGGGTGTTGGAAAATATCACCGGCAAAGCAGCATCAAAATTACGGCGGATTCAGATTCAACCTTGGGAGCAAGATGAATGGAAGCAATGGTTTGGAAATTGGGCTAAAGTCCAATCTATGACAGTTGCTCAAAACTATTTTACATTTTTGAAAAGAAATAAAAGTTTTTCTCAAAAATATAAATTTCTACTTTCAGATTTGGTTCGTCAGCCTTTAATGTTGTATTTACTGGCAATATTACATCGCGATCAACTATTTGATGATGAAATACTACAATTAGCTACCAATCCCCAAAATACAAATAATTCTGTAGTTTTATGGCATATTTATGAGCGTCTCCATCGATGGTTGTTGGGTTATCCAGTTTCCCCCATTAGTCAAAAAATATTAACATCATCGGTTGCTAATCATATTCACCGTACCCCAGAAGCAGTTACTTGCTTCCTGAAAAACCGCCACCCCCAAGAATTAATCGATCAAATGCAAACTGTGGCGCTACAAATTTTATGTTCGGGAAAGAAAAATATTCATTTAAAAGAGCATCTTAGTTCACTACCAGCTTTTTATTTTAGGAAAGTAAAACACAGACAAAATATTTATTCACGATTCTCCAGTGCCCAATTGGCAATACCCAATTCCATTGTTGAATTCTCTCACTCTAAATTAGGAGAATATTTGTGTGCATCTTCTATTGTCGCTCAACTAAAAGCTTTAACTACAGCGACTCGCAATGCTTACTCAGAAATGGTTTTTGCTTACGATTCTCTCCATGCTGTCGCCGAAAAACTTTATTATTTACTGGGTTACGGTATTCTGACACAAGAAATCGAAGAACTGATTATTGAAGGTTTGCGAAAAGAACACACATCTAAATTTTCCTTTGAATTATTATGCAGTCGCTTGCAACCCTTTTGGTACGCTTATTGTGGCGGGCGTTGGTTAGATGAAGGAATAGCACATAAAGCTTGGGCTTATTTTAAAGAATTACAAAACCCTGTAAATGTAGAGCAGGTAAACGCAGCAGTCGGAATAAATGTATTTTTATTGCTTAGCGCTTCATATCGACAAACAAAACAAACTTTTTCACCTTGTCAAAATCCAGCTTCCTTAACAGAATCTCATCCCCAGGCGCTAATCAAGTTGATTGCCAAAACAGCAATTTTTCACCCAGAAGCTACAAGAAGACGAATTGGAGAAAAATCATTAACATTCCTCAACTTATCAAAAGCGGATTTAACACAAGCAATGTTAGCCCGAGTCAATTTTACTAATACTGATTTATCAAATGTGCAGTTAAAAGATGCTTGTTTGCTGGGTGCAAACCTTGCAGAAGCAAACCTGACTGGTGCTGACTTAACAGGTGCAAACCTTGCAGAAGCAAACCTGACAAACGCCAAACTTACAGGTGCTAACCTTACAGGTGCTAACCTTTTAGGAGTAAATCTCGATGTAGTAAATCTTTCCAACGCCTGCTTATTTCAAGCTATCCTTACAGAGGCTGATAAAGAAACTGCTGTAGCAAATGGTGCCGTATTTTCTTTAGATAAATTTAAGGAACTTCAGCGTTTGCTGTCATATCAATCACAAATACATGATAAATCTACAGGAGAAAAAACTGAGATTGTATATAAGGAAAATTCATCCATAGGGCGAATTGAAAGTGCGGAAGGCGAACCAATTTTGCCTGTAGATTTAGATGATAGTACTGAAGATGAAACGGTTTTGGGAACTACGGATTTTTAAGAAGGAGACAAAGGGATAAGAGGATGGGGAGAAAAGGGGCTGAGGGGCTGAGGGGCTGAGGGGAAAAATTTTTACATTTTTCAACAATACGGGATAATTTATTTCTTGGTGTTCCCTTAAATTTATTTTTTTTAGGTTATATTGTGATTTTTAAGTAGAATGTTACGACTTTATCATCTGTTGCTGGGTGCAATATTAATTCCAATAGGGTTTCAAACGGCTGTTTCTTATTTTTCTTCAGATAGAAAGTCAGAAGCCCCTTCGGTAAAAACACCAACTCCAACAACAACTGTAGTTAGGGCAAAATCTAACCAAACTATTATTTGGAATAATCTAGTAAAAGATACTCCGCTCCCACCTGGTTGGAAAATTAATCCTTGTGAAAATCAAACTCTGCTCTGTGTTTCGGCAAATGGGAAACGTTTAGGTACGGTGGAATTGAAAATTTTACCCTTGAAAACCCAGCCTAGTTTTCAAACAATGCTACTCAATGCTGGTATTCCACCTAAGAAGAATGTAAATTATCAAAGCCCTAAATACCTTACACAGGTTGCTACTGCACTTAATGCTTGGGTAAATAATCGTTATAAGGTGTTGAGTAGCCGCCATAAGTACGTTTATGATTATAAGTCAAAGACAGCTAAAAGGACGGATGGTATATTATTTTCTCCTTATCCGCCTCAGAAGGCACGGGTTGGCAAGCTTCAAGGAATACGTTACGGTTTTGCTGGACTTAAACAACAAGGTGGCCTATACGAACAGCATATAGGTTATGTCGCTTTTGATGGTAAAGCTCTGTATTTAATTAACACTGCTTTTAACCCTGCTTCATTCACTGTTTACTTTGATAATTTGGAGAATTTGTCAGTATTTCAACCTTATTTAAATTCTGTTGTGGCGAATTTGAAGTTACCAAGTTAAAGCTTTGAGTGATATCAAATCCGTTGGCATCGGAATTATATATTTTTGAAACCCAGAGGAGCGCAGAGGAAAGCGCCCCCGTAGCGCGGAGCTTTTTGAGCTAATTTTTTTATCATTCCAGTGCAACCGGAATTGATATGAGATATTTGAATACATTTGCACTGAACTGTAATTATACAAAAAAGTTGGTGGATTTAGTACGGGCAGGGATGCCCGTACCACAAGGGTATATTAGACCCAAGTGAAAACTGCTATAATGTTAATTTAGCTATAGCTACGCCGCACCAGTGTAGATGCTTGCTTTGAAATTTATTGCCTGGCAACCCGCTGCTGTGAGTACCACAAGATTTTTAAGATATGGATTTTTACTTCCCAAAGGTAAAAACTGTTGTATCAATCCAATCCAAAATCCCTTGATTTATTTGTTCGGGACATTCATCATGGGGAAAATGTCCGACGTTTTCTAAAGTAATTAACTCTAAGTTTTCGTTAAGACTAGCAAATTTGGAAGCAAGTGCGAAGGGTATTATTCTATCTTTTTCTCCCCAAATCAAAAGTATGGGGATTGTTAAGTTTGATAACAATTTTTTGACATTTGGACTGTAATTTGGATGATTCCGAGATTTAACAAGAGCAGTAAAAGCACGAGCTGAGCCTCTATCTTGGGGAGGTTTTGCGAATATGTCTAGGAGTTCGACACTAACAGCTTCGGGATTGGCGTAAGCTAAACTCACGCCGCGACGCAATATACTAGGTTGGCGCACTAAGTAAAATACTGCTTTGATTAATAAGGGATTTGCAAAAAAACTTTTGATTTTTGCCACTAATGGGTATAGTAACTCAGGAATAGCTTCTTTTTCGATGTCTGGGTCTGGTAAACTCATCATTACCACACCTCCAACCATTTCAGGGTACTTCGCTGCTGCGGCTAAGGAAATCAGGGAACCGATAGAACTACCTATTAATATTACTGGTGTACGGATAAAAGCTTTCCAAAAATCGTGTATTTGTTCTACCCATAAATCCACGCTGTAATTAGCTGGTGCTTTTTCCGAAGCGCCGAAACCCAACATATCCAGAGCATAAACTGTATGGCGATCGCCTAATACTTCCAAATTATGTCGCCAATGACCAATGCTTGCACCGAAACCATGTAGCAATATTAAAGGTAGAGATTTTCTACGATCATTTTCTAGAATATTGTCAGGACGTATATATGTATACCGAGTTTGCCAGCCCCGCCAAACCCAATCTCGTTGGTTTCCAACTTTTTGCTGCCAATGTAAACTGCTTCTCATTAATAAATCTTTACAATAGTAATAAAATTGATTCTGGTTTATCTTTTAGATTTCCCCAGCATATTTTCTCTTTTTATTGCAATTAGAGACGCTTGCAGGAGTCGGACAAATTTCTCATATAATCTCAACATAAATTTATTTTAAGATAATGAACACAGTCGGGGTAACATATATTTTCTATTCTAGATAAATTAAGTCTTGAGATATTGAAAAATCAGTAATTCATATTTTTATATTTAAGTAATTAATGAGAATTAGTTTAAATATATGTGTATTTTATATTTCATGGTGCTATCATGTAAATATACGTAACAAATATGACGTTAATGTTTTTGCAGAAATAATTACAATAATTAATGTTTCCTGTAATTATGTAACATCAATTAACTTGTAGAGCCTAAACCCTCTAAAAAAGTTAGTAGAATGACAATAGATAAGACCTTCATTATTTTTATGGATTAGCTACCCTAGAAATACACGCATTGTTCATTCCCCGATTATTCAGTTTTCTGCGTCTGAGATATCTCATTCCATACCCAAAACCAAATTCTTAACAATAACTTCCCCCAAAATCATATATGCCTGTGATAGAGAAAAGAAGAAATCGCGACCTACCTCAAATCAACGAAAGAATTCGCTTCCCGAAAATTCGGGTTATTGATACTGACGGAGCTCAATTGGGAATCATGACTCCCCAAGATGCACTCACTAGAGCGGATGAGAAAGAACTAGATTTAGTGCTAGTTAGCGATAAAGCCGATCCGCCAGTTTGTCGGATTATGGATTATGGGAAATATAAGTTTGAGCAAGAAAAGAAGGCGCGAGAAGCTCGCAAAAAGCAGCACACGGCTGACGTGAAAGAAGTGAAGATGCGCTACAAGATAGAAGACCATGATTATAACGTGCGTGTTAACCAAGCAAAGCGCTTTCTTAAAGATGGTGATAAAGTGAAAGCCACGGTTATGTTCCGGGGTAGAGAAATTCAACACACGGATTTGGCTGAAATTTTGCTGAAGCGAATGGCGACAGATTTAGAAGCTGTAGCTGAAGTACAGCAATATCCCAAGAAGGAAGGAAGAAACATGATGATGTTGCTTTCTCCTAAGAAGTAATGCAGGATCGGACTTATGCTGCACGCTGTCTTTTTTTAGAGGTTTGGGGTGACATAAGTAAAGAAGTCATAAGTCCTATGTCAGAGAAATGTAACAAATGTAAATTCGAGGAAAGCAATATCAATGGTTATTACTGATTGCTATTGCTTCCTCCAATGGTTTTCTTGAAAATATCCTGCCCCGGAGCAGGGTAGATTCTTCTAGATGGGAAAACCTTAATTTTTTTTTTAGAAACGCCAAATAAAACTAAATTAATCGAAAAAAACGATAGTCTTGAGTGCTGAGTGGGAAAACTAATACTCAGTTGCTCGGGACTTTTGTCATGTCTAGAGACTATAAATCAATTTATGAGTGCTTCTTGGACTCAGGAGTATTTTATCAAACTGGGGACTGAAAAATCCAAGCAACTGAACTTAATTGTAAATTTACTTTTCCAGGGGTGACTACACCAGATAAAACCGCATGGAATTAAAAAATCAACGGTTAGCTGCTTATAAAAACATTTTTATACCAGTACTTCGCTGGGTAAATCTACGACCTGAGGAGGGTTATCGAACATTAGTGATGTTTTGTTTTTATGCAGTGACCTCAGTAGGATTACGATGGGTGGAAGATAGCAGTATTACTTTATTTCTAGATAGATATGGGGCTAGTACTCTACCACTTATTTATATTGCCAGTGCAGTAGTTGGGATTGCCTTAGTTTTTGTTTATTCTTGGTTGCAAAAGATTTTCCCTTTGCGGTGGGTAATTGTAGCAGCCGTACTTTGTATGGTAATTCCTTTAATTTTAATGCCTATAGGTTTACAAATTGGGTTATATACTAATTTTCCAGTTTCGCGCTTGGGGTTATTTAGCATATTTTTACTGCGACTGTGGGTTGATGCGCTTTACGTTATAAATCAACTTAATACCTCAATTGCAGCAAATCAATTATTTAATATTCAGGAGATTAAACGTACTTATCCCTTAGTCAGTAGTGGAATTTTAGTAGCCGATGTCATCGCTGGCTTTAGTCTACCGACTTTAGTGCGATTTTTAAAGCTAGATAAAATCATTTTAATTGGTGCTCTAGTTATTGTTTTTGGAACGGGAATTCTGTTGTATTTGAGTAAACAATATCCCCAAGCTTTTTCCGATTTTTCACAACGAAAGATTAAGCAATGGCAAACGAGGCGTAGTAGTCGTCTTTCGGCTCCTCTAAAGCTTTATGCTTGGCGATTATTTGCTTTTGGGCTGTTGATACAAGCAATAGGTTTGTTAGTAGATTTTCAATATTTATCTCAGTTAGAATCAACGTTTAAAGGTAAAGAAATTACGAGTTTTTTAGGCGTATTTGGCGGAATCCTAGGGCTGTTTGAACTTGCAACTCAGTTGTTTGTCTCTAGCCGTGCAATTGAGCGTTTGGGAGTGTTTTTTACTGCCGCAATTTTACCTGTAGGTGTAGGTACTTTATTAGCGGGCATAGCGATGCTGTCTTCTTTATCAATGACTTCAGCCTTGTTTGGTTTGAAAATACCTGCTTTGTCACTGCTATGGAGTTTAACCTTGATTAAGTTTTTAGATGAACTTGTGCGTTATACCTTCGTAGCCAATACCGGCACCTTACTGTTTCAACCAATACCCGATAAACTTAGAAGTCACGTACAAACTTTATCGGGAGGCTTTGCAGAAGCTGCGGCTGCTGGTTTTGCCGGATTGATTATTTTATTTACTCAATGGATTGCAAATTATTTTATATCCGTATCTTGGCAAAACTTAATCCTAATTGTACAAACAGCAATTGTCGCCATCATATGTGTAGGAGTAATTTGGGTATTGCGATCGCAGTATGTTGATTTGTTAGTTTTGAGTGCAGATAGTGGACACTTAAGCGTTACAAATGTTGATTTACCATTCTTTAAGCGTGCTGTAATTAAAGCTTTGCGAGAAAAAGGAAATGAAGCTGATAAATATTCTTGTATAGAATTGTTATCGCAAATCGATCCTCAAGGAGCTGGAGAAGTTTTAGCGCCAGAATTACCAACTCTTACTCCTACTTTGCAATATCGAAGTTTGGAAGTAATGCTTGAATGCGATATAAAATCGGCTTATTTACCGACTGTACGCGCTTTATATGAAAATCCTCAAACAATAGCGAATCCAAATGTATTTGCTTTAGCACTACGTTATGTTTCCCTTGCCGAAACTTCTCCAAATTTAAATCAATTAGAAGCATATTTAAATCCAAAATACAATCCTGTAATTCGGGGTACTGCCGCCGCCTTATTATTGAGTCAAGGGACAACAAAGCAGAAGGTGGCAGCAACCAAAACTTTACGGTGGATGTTGACAAATAAAGAGGAACAAATACGAGTTGATGGGGTTAAATCTCTTGCTGAAGCAGCTTATTTACAAACGCTGCGAATTCATATTCCTTCTTTATTGGAAGATGAATCTTTACGGGTAAAATGTGCTGTTTTAGAAATAATTGCTGCTAATCATCTAGAAGAATATTATTCGGCATTAATAATAGGACTTTATTACAAATTTACTCGTCTAACAGCAATGAATGCTTTAGTGAAATTAGGAAATGAAGTCTTACCGATGCTTTATGATTTAGCTAAAGATATTTATCAACCGGAAATAGCTAGGGTGTATGCTTTACGAACAATAGGTCAAATTGATACCTTAGAAGCAATGGATATTTTATGGCAGCATTTAGAAATATCTAAAGGTCAAATTAAATCTCATATATTGCGTACTTTACTTAAAAGACATCAGCAACAAGGAATCTTAGCTTTGGTAGATATGTTTTATACAACCAGAGTCGAGGTATTAATTCAAGAAGAATTAAAATTATTAGGTGAAATATATGCAGCTTCAGTAGATTTTAAAACTCAAGGTGAAATATATGCAGCTTATATAGAATTTAAAACAGGAGAAACCTTAGCAAGCTTTCACTCGAAAAGAAAGGTTTTAGCTTTGTGTCGGTTGGTTCAAAAATCTTTTGTAGAATTAGAAATTGATATCAAAGAACGGTTATTGTTGCTCCTAAAATTACTTTACCCTTTAGAAAAAATTAACGCTGCCGCATTCAATCTTAATTCGGAATCCGGTGTTTCTCTAGCCAGAGGCTTAGAAATTCTAGAACATACTATAAACTTATCTTCCAAAACTATATTACTTAATATTTTTGATAGAAGACCACATTTAGAAAAATTGCAAAAGCTTGTAGAAGCAAGTTTATTAAAATATGAACAAATGGCTGTAAATGAAAGAACTCGAAAATTATTAGATTTAGAGAACTCACTTTCTGATTGGTGTTGGGCTTGCAGCATTCATTTTGCTCAAGTTGCTCGTATTAAACTTAAAACAACCCAAGTTAAAGCAAGTTTACGTCATCCTTGTGGTTTTGTTAGAGAGGCTGTAGTTGCATATTTAAGCGTTGTATTTCCTCGCTCATTTATAAAAATTCTACCTCACTTAAAAAAAGATTCCCATCCTCTTGTGATCGCTCAAATCCAAAATTTTATAGATAAACATAAGGTTGATAGATAGTTGTTAGTAACTATCAACTAACCATTATCAACTATCAACTAACCCAAATTTTATGTTAACTAGCGTCGATCGTTTATTATTTGTACGTCAAGTTCCGATATTTAAAGAATTACGGGATGATTTTATTGTTAGATTGGCTTCTGCCATGAACGAATTGTGGTTTCCTGCAAATTGCTGTATTTTTCGACAAGGAGAACAAGGACAATCTCTTTATATTGTTGTTTCTGGAAAAGTCAAAATTCATTTAGATAACAAAACGCTGGCAGTTATTCCCCAAGGAAAATACTTTGGTGAAATGGCTGTATTTGATACTCAACCGCGTTCGGCTTCTGCTACTACAATAGATGCTTGTGAATGTTTGGAATTGACTCAAGAACAACTTGATGATGCTATTGAAGAAACTCCCGAAATCGCCGTCAATATAATTCGCGAATTATCCCGTGTAATTCGTAAGATGAATAATGATGTGGTTTCCATGGGGTGAGATCGTCTTTGCTTTAACTACCTTCATAGAGTAATTTTCGATTAATTGTGAATGATATAAACCTCACCCCTTTTGCCTCTCCTTACTAAGGAGAGGGGTAAAATTTAGATAATTATTAATATTACAAGCGCTATTAAAAACCCGACATTTTTCTAAAAATCGCTGCGGAATCTCCTGACAATTTCCCCAATGCATATGAATATAAGAAGCATGGATATTCCCTGGTGACATCCAGCCTTCTTTCCCAGTAAATTCATCGCAATCAAATCTATAAGTTTCAAATAAAGGTTTATTGCAATCGGATATCAAACGGGAACGATGAAACTCATGCCCGTAAATTGTTTTTCCTGCATCTAGTAATAAACTATCTTGTAAAACTATAGCGCTACGGTATCCTAAAGTTAAACGCTTATCCATCACCGCTGTTGTGGGTAAAATTCCCACCATTTCCCAGGATTTACCCGCCATATCTACAATTTGTTCGCATAAGTACATCAAACCGCCACATTCGGCTATCGTGGGTATTCCCAAAAAAATTGCTGCTTTTACAGAATCCCTAGCGCTAGTGTTTTCTGCTAATTGTTGAGCAAAAACTTCTGGGAAACCACCCCCAAAATACATTCCCCCGATATCTTTGGGTAATTCAGCATCTTTCAAAGGACTCCAAAATACTAATTGGGCACCCAAACTTTCCAATAAATCAAGATTGTCTTGGTAGTAGAAATTAAAAGCTTTGTCATATGCGACAGCAATTTTAATCGGCGAAGATACAGAAACAGAAAAACTCCCCTTCTCCCCTTGTCTCCTTCTCCCCTTGTCTCCTTGTCTCCTTTTCTCCCGCAAAAGCGGTAACAAACTCTCCCAGTCAAAGCAATTTTCGCCAAGATTTACAAGTTTATCTATTAATTTATTCAATTGGGGAAGTTCTGTTGTTGGTACTAAACCTAAATGGCGATCGCTAATTGTGATGTGATCTTGACGTTTGATTACACCAAAAATGGGAATTTGTAAAGCTTCAAGGGAATTTTTGAGGAGAGATAAATGGCGATCGCTACCAACGCGATTTAATATTACCCCAGCAATGTGAATATCTTTGTCAAAACAGCAATAACCATGAACAATTGCAGCAACAGAACCAGATAAACGACTGCAATCAATTACTAATAATACGGGTAAATTTAATAACTTAGCAATATGAGCCGTACTAGCAAAATCATTAACCCCTTTTACTAAAGGCAGGGTTGGAGTTTGCTCCTTATCAACCCCTCGCTTTAATAAGGGGAGGTGAAGGGATGGGGTTTCTTCCTTATTCCCCATTACTCCATCAAATAAACCCATCACTCCTTCAATCAGAGTATATTCACATAAATTTGAGTAATGATAAAAACATTTTTTGACATAACTTTCCGAAGTTAAAACTGGGTCTAAATTACGACAAGGGCGATCTGTAACGTATTTGTGAAACATTGGATCGATGTAATCTGGCCCCACCTTAAAAGATTGCACCTGCAAACCGCGCCGACACAAACACGACAAAAGGGTGAGTGTAACCGTAGTTTTACCCACCCCACTGCGTTCTCCTGCAATAATTAAAGCCATGAATGAAAAGTTAGTGGTTAGTTGTTAGTTGTTAGTTGTTAGTTTTTAGTTGTTAGTGGTTAGTTGTTAGTTGTTCATTCTTGATTCTTCATGGGTTAGGAGTGATGAATTATGGATTATACAGGCATTTTTGCCTATTATTCATTAATATTTGTTTATAAACTGAATAAGCTGGGTAGCAGCTGGCAGATTTATTGTAGGGTGTGTGACGCTTTGAGAGATTTTGTATCTGGTTACAATACTTGTAGGTAGCGTCACGCACCAATTAAAACAATAATTATAAAATCAATTTACGAAAGGTATTGGTATTTCTCAAGATTTTGCACATTTTTAAGCTGATTGATTATCTCAAGTAGTTTTTGGGCTTCAATTTTTCTACCTTTTTTGTTAAATAGGGAAGCAACTTTAGTGTAATCAGCGATTGCTGCTTGATAATCTTTTAACTGACGATGAGCAACAGCCCGGTTGATGTAGGCTACGGCTAAATTGGGATTAATTTCTATCGCTTTAGTTGAATTAGCGATCGCAGCTTGATAATCTTTGAGGTGAATATGAGCAAGACTGCGGTTGACGTAGGCTTCGGCTAAATTGGGATTTATTTCTATGGCTTTGGTTGAATCTGTTATTCCACTTTGATAATCTTGTAAATGAATTCGAGCAAGACTCCGGTTAAGGTAGGCTTTGGCTAAATTAGGATTAATTTCTATAGCTTTGGTTGAATCTGTTATTCCACCTTGATAATCTTGTGAATAAATACGAGCAAGACTCCGATTGACGTAAGCTTGGGCTAAATTGGGATTTATTTCTATAGCTTTGGTTGAATCAGCGATCGCAGCTTGATAATCTTTTAGCTGAATACGAGCAAGACTCCGGTTGAAGTAGGCTTTGGCTAAATTGGGATTTATTTCTATAGCTTTAGTGTAATCAGCGATTGCTGCTTGATAATTTTTTAACTTACGACTAGCAACACCCCGGTTGTAGTAGGCTTGGGCATTCTTGGGATTAATTTCTATTACTTTGGTGAAATCAGCAATTGCTCCTTGATAATCCCCTCGTCTAAAGCGCTGTTTGCCACTAATAAAATATTTTGTCACATCTTTTAAATTTACCTGAGCTAACTCAATTTGTGATTCTGGTTTTAATTGAGTTTCTGAAGATAAATATAAAGCGTTAGCTTTTGAACTAAAGCCAATTATTCCCAATACTAATGCACCAGAAATTATTTTTGATATTTGTACTTTATTTTGAATCAACATAAGTCTACATCTGTGAAAAACAGCTTTTTATTTTCGAGTGTTTATTTAATCTGTAGCTAGGGGGTTTTTTAATTTTTGACTTTTGATTTTTAATTATTTATTTTTGACTTTTGACTTTTGACTTCCGCGTAGCGGTTGACTGTTTTTTAAGTAATAATAAGTATTTTGGTGTCACACACCATAATATTCTTGTGACAATTGCGTAAGTCCTATTTTTATTATTGTGGTTTATACGGTTAAGTGCAAGATATTATTTTAAAGTTTTTATCAAGAAAATATTTTTATTGATAAATATTCGATCAAAAATTTGTTTGATTACCAATCAAATATTTTGAAATAAAGACTATGACAGAATATGAAAGTATTATTATCTAATAATATAGATAAATATATTTTGTTTTATTGTAATTTTTATAAATTTTATTTTAGTAGTTCTTTGTAGAAAAAATATCAACTTTATCTATTTATATATGACTTAATAAAACGTCACACAAAAATACCAACTGGCACATATATTTTAAATTGAAATTAATGCTTGTAAGTGTTATAAGAATTAGCTAACTGGCAGATTTCTTGTAGGGTGTGTGACGCTTTGAGAGATTTTCTAGGTGGTTACAATACTTGTAGGTAGCGTCACGCACCAACTGGGACTAAGAGTGGCGGTTGAAACGGCTTCGCAC
>DESS01000024.1:24888-33663 GCA_002361335.1 Richelia sp. UBA3308 | reverse complement strand
AGCTACCACCAGTAATATTACTAACAGTAAATGTTAGGCTTGCGTCATCGCTATCACCATCTGTTGCGCTTAAATTACTGCTGCTGAAAGTAACTGTAGCACCTTCAGAAATTGTCAGAGTATTTGTACTTAGCTGAGGTGGATTGTTGACATTACCAACACTTAAGGTAAAACTATCAGAAACAGATTCATTTCCACTGTCAGTTGCTGTTACCTTAATTTCAATTAAACCAGAATCGCCGTTTTGAGGAGTACCGCTAAATTCACCTGTTGTAGGGTTAAAGGTTAACCAACTTGGTAATGCTGAACCATCTGCTTTGGTTGCGCTATAGGTAAGATTATCTCCCGTATCAATATCAGAAAATGTATTTGTTGGAATGGTGAAGCTGAATGCTACATTTTCTGTGGCGCTTTGATTAGCGATCGCATTATCAACTACAGGTGCATCATTGACACCATTTATGGTAATTGTACCTGTTGCAGTATCAGTACCACCGTTATTATCACTGACTTTGTAAGTAAAACTCTCTATTGCTGTTGTTCCTGCTCCAAGTGACTCAAATTTACTATCAGGATTATAAGTAAATGTACCATCACTGTTAAGAGTTAACAGGCCACCAACAGTAAGAGTGATTTGATTGCCGACATTTGCCGTACTATTATTAACTTCAATCACACTTAAAGTGTCACTGTTAGCATCAGTATCGTTAGTTAAAACATTACCGCTTGTGGTGCTGTTTTCATCTGTGGTTACAGCATCATCATTACCAACAGGTGGAGCATTTTGCGTATAATTACCGAAATTAATATCGGTGACAACTTCACCAGCATTAACTGTTACCTGTTGGGGAATTGCACCAGAATGAGCGCGTATGAAGTAATTACGATCTGTGTTATTGGTTAGAGAAACATTATCTGGATTAAATGTTCCAGGGGAACCTGTAAGCCGATACCAAGATTTACCTGCGGGATTATCTGCATCTATGAGGACTGTTGTATTATTTGTACCATCACCTTCATACAAAGCACCAACAAAGAATGTACCACTAACAGTAGTTGGATTTATGGAAATGGTTGCAAAGCCAGTATCACCAGTTATGTTAGGTGTAACCTCAATTAGTTTTTCACTAGCCTCTAGCTGATTATCATTATTAGTGTCTTGATAAAGATAAACAGCTTTGGGATTACCATATTGCGATCGCAGTATGGATATAAAATTAATAGTCTCTAAACCATTCTGTGCTTCAAAACTATTAAATACTGCAAAATCTCCACCTACTGGATTAAAAGTGGTACCATCACTATCCCCATCATCTAGCTGATAATTTTCTTCTCCCTGTAGCTGAGGAAAAGTTGGTGTCCATCCAGTTTGAACTACTTCCAGAACAGAATAAGTACCAGGAGTTAAACCACTCAGAGTATAACTACCATCTGTTGCTGTAGTGGTACTAACTTCACCATTATCAAGCAAACCGTTTTGATTCTGGTCAATAAAAATTGTCCAACCACCTAAACCCGGTTCGTTAATATCTTTGACACCATTTTGATTCTCATCGTACCACTTGACACCACGAATCTCAGCATCATCGCTCTTAATAGTACCAATTGCAGCATCTGGTGCTAAAGTTCCCTTAGAAAGGTTAGAAAGTTTAACAACAAAATTCTCATCCGTTTCAATATCTACATCGCCACTAATTGGAACGGTAATTTGATGAGAAGTTTCACCAGCAGCAAAAGTAATTGTTCCGCTGGGAAAAACACCCCCAACAAAATCATTCACATCAGCAGAATTACTCATTGCTGCTGTGACTTGCCAATCAACAGTAGTTCCCGCACTAGTATCTCCACTCCGGGTAACAGTAAAGGTGAAGTTAGTAGTACCGCTATTTCCTTCATCCTTACTAGCGTCAGTTGCATCAATACCTACTATGTCATTGGGAGGAGTGACAATAGTACCGTTAATTAGATACTGCCCTAAGCTACCGTAATCTGTATAACCAGTAGGATTAGCCGATAGAGGAGTGCCTGTTCCAACACCATCTACATGGATATAATACTCACCAGCATCCAAAGATAAGTTATCGAAAGAAGCAAAAACAGAATCAGCAGGGTTATTCTCAGCAACTAAACTACCATCAGCTTTGTAAAGTTTCGCCGAAATATCTAAATTGGGTTTAAATGAGTCTAAAGTCTCTGAAGTATAATTACCATTACCATCAGAAATATAAACTCTAGAACTGGGATCAATTCTCAAAGAAATATTACCCGCACCAGTAACAAAAGAAAAAACATCAACATCAGTATTGCCTTCAATGATACCGAAAGCACTTATGGTGTTGGTAGTAGGTGTGAGTTCAGCAGCTGTAGCGTTAGTATTACCGTAATCATCAACCCGATAACCAAAGCCGTTTTTGGTAGTAATAACTTCTAGGTCATCCTCTCCACTACCATAATTGGCACTTGAACCAGTGTTATCAGCAAGGTAATATTCACCCTTACTCCACTGAGTAACATTTGCACTAAAAGGTGCACCCATAATTGGACCCCAACTGGTGACACCACTACCATGTCCATCATAATATCCTCCATCACCAGGGCCATCATGACTCAGCCCTAAAGCATGTCCAACCTCATGACTAACTGTAATTCCGGCGCTATTTTCAGTTTTATTAAAAGCAAATGCAGGTGTATCAATTGAGGAACTAAAGCTACTAAGAAAAGCAACACCACCAGAACCAGGACGAATGTTGGTGTCATCATCCTGAGTTAAAACTACTCTAATTCCCCATCTATCATCACCATTACCTGTATTGCGTAAATCCTCAATATTGGGTTCTTGGGTAGTGACATTGATATCAAAAGGAGCAAAATCTTCCGCTACCTCTTGCCAAATTTTTTGAATGTTCTCTTTTTCTGTATTGCTAAAAGAGTTAACATCACCATGCATATAATCATAAGCCGGTGATTCAATTCTTGCACCGTCCTTCCAAAGTGTATTCTCTGTTACATGACCATCAAAATCTAAGTAGATGGTAAATTTAGAATCTGGTTTGCTGTGTAGGTTAAAAGTTTTGTCAAAATCAACAGGTGGGATTCCTACAGGTTGATCCAGTGAATCGGTAAATGGCGGTGGTTCTACATAAGGTATCCCATCACCAGAATGAGTATGATTGTGGGATGAATCGTCGCTTTTTATTTCGTCATCTAACCAACCATCTCTTTGATTCAATAAGTCAAAATCACTATTGGAATTTGCACTATTATTTTCAGTTGTCATTAATATTGACTCCAATAAAAATTGTTTACAATCGGGCAATTTAGTCGTAACTAATAGTTAAAGCAAACAATCTAAGAAACGGAATTTGAGCGTTACCAAATCCGTATGTTAATTATTGCGATGTGTATGCTACATGGAAAAATCAGAAGCAAATCCGATGAAATGGAATACTTAGAAAAAGCGAAATTACAATTACCAAAAAGTAGATTTTTACGAAATAAAACTCTTAAATGTAAGTAATTTATTGCCAACAGAAAACACGCTTAAACTCCGTAGAAGTTCTATTTTCTCTTTCAACTGAGAAAATTCATAAATACATTCATTTAAGCACTATTAGAATAATTACTTGAAAAAGCAGCTATTATCAAGTTATTCTCAAAACCTTTTAAAAAAAATATTCATCTAAAAATAGGTAATATAAATTATAAATAATTTATATTTTTGAGAAAATTTAACTTTTTATTGTTGTTATGTATTAGATGCGGGGATTCCGTTATCTAAGGAAAGCCCTTCCCAGTAAATGTAATTAATAATTAATAATTAAATTAGCTTTTATTCTTTTGTAGCGTTGTAGTAAGCCTAGATAAAACTGTTTCTTGTTTTCCATATAACAAATACCTCAGTGCATGAATTTACAGCAACTTGGTGAAGTTGGATACAGAAATATATTTTAAAACTCTTGTTGAACATGTAAGAACCCGTCCAAATGTACCGACAGTTCTATGAAATATGCTGTAAGATTATAGCAAATAGATGACATACAGCATTTTGCAAGTAAATTAGTTACAAAAAAACTTTCTCAAAGTCTTGTGCTACGGGCATCCCTGCCCGTTCAAATCTACCTCATTAAGATAAAATTTGCTGTAATTTAAAAAACTTTATTCTCTAAATGCAATCTAGCATTTTCTAATTCGAGTTCAGCTATCCGTTTTCTCAGCTTAGTAATTTCATCTTTCAGCTTTTCATTTTCATTCATCTCTTGAAAAGTTTGTTCAAATGCTTTACGCCTATTTTCTAATCCAAACCACTGTTGATACACCTTAGTATGCATATCAACAGAATGACCAAGATTGTCTGCTGCTGCTTTGATTGGCATTCCTTGTAAGTGAGCGCGAATAGCACAAGCATGGCGTAAATCATAAGGTTTAAATGCTACACCAACTCTTTTAAAATTAAGAGAAATTACACCAACTCTGTGATGTAATTCGTGATGATTGTTCCAAGAAGATGAATAATGTTTTAGCATTTCTATTGCTTCTACATTTTTTAAATCAAACAACTCAATCCATTCAGGAACAAACGGGAATACTTCTCTATAACCAGTTTTATTCGATTTATGTACCTTAAAAGTATTGTGTTTATTTTCTGGTGAGGTAAACCAATTTAAATCAGGATGGTTAAGCACTTCACGGGGTCTAAGTCCATAAATAGCTAGAAATCCATAAACCAATTGATAAATTTTCCAATTATTTTGAAACTCTTGTCGTAATCTTTTTCTATTTTCAAAACGATTTCTAAAAAAATCAAAACATTTAATAATTTCTTTGTCCGTTGGAATACTTCTTTCATGTTTTTCTGCTTTTAATTTTAAGTCACTAAAATTAATTTTTATATTTAAAAAATTAGCTATCATTCTTCCTACAACTATTGCATTTTGTCTAGCTCCAGGAAGATTGATAACAACAATTTTTTTAATAATGCGATCGCCATTAATTACCTCATCTCCAAGAAAATGTTTTTTATAAACAGATAATCTACTAGCTAAAGTATTTTCACTTTTGAGAGTTCTTTTTCTGGTTTTAAAATATCTTTTCTCAATTTGTTCATATAATTCGCGAAACGTAATTCCTTTATCCTTTTTAGCTTTCACTCCTAAATACTTATCATTCCAAGCAAAAGTTTGACGAGCCATTAACTTACCTAACTCGTAAGCCTCCTCTTCAGCAGTTTTTAAACCATCAGAATTCGCTGGGATACCCAAACTTATCTTGTACTGCTTCTTGCTTCTGCCTGTTTTTTCTGTATCTCCAGGCTTAAGTGGAAGAGTAGCCCGTAGCTGTAAACCTCCTTTGGTACATTCTATAGTTACTTTAGTATTGCCAGCTTTCAGTCTCTGATTGATTTTGACTAATTCTTCATCAAATTTCATCTGGTAATGTTTCTCTGTTGCTTTGACATTTTTTTAAGTACCTAGTGGTATACCAAGGAACTTTGCGGGGTGTATCGTGAAAACAAAAAGTCTCTTCTCCCCCTGCTTCCCCTGTCTCCCCTGCTCCCCTCCACCCTGTATATCTGTCATCTGTTGACCAAAAAAAATCGGATACAAGCCATCGATAATCCGTGGAATAAAAAAATTTTTTCCCAAATTAAGGCCCCTCGATTCATCGATGGGGTAATAATTCGGCCATTCACCTTGACTAAGTGTTGACTAAATATTGACTAATTTAAAATCGTTCAAATAGAACAATTAATTAATCTCAAGTGTTTAGAGTGAACAATTTACAAGGATTTAGTAGCTCTGAGTCAACGACGACATAATAACTATCGTGAACATGTCCGTCGAATGGAGCAGTACCTAAAGTAACGCCACCAATACCACCCAAAACGAACATCATCAATAAACCGATCGCAAACAACATTGCGCTTGTATAGCGGATTTTTCCTCGCCAAAGTGTTGCCACCCAGCTAAATATTTTAATTCCAGTAGGAACGGCAACAATCAGGGTGGAGATGGTAAAAAACATCCGCATCCAGCCGGGGGTACCGCTGGTAAACATATGATGAACAATTAAAATCTTTAATTACCTTTATATTCAATGTTTGTCTTTAAAATTATTCTCTATATATTCCTTAAATAGATATTTGATTAATCATAAAAACTCTTGTAAATTCATTTTTTTATATGATTTTTTTCACTATTTTTTCTCTAAATAAATTTGTCTTTTTATCCCAATATATTTTTTTACTTTATTCCAACTATTAATTCTGTAACAATATAGCCATTTTTAATTCCATAGAATACAACAGGAAACTACGCCCAACCTATCGCTCCCCTCTCCGATGCTTTGGAGAGGGGAAGGGGGTGAGGTTATGAAAGTGTATTGCACTAAGTGTGAAAACCGCTATAGAAACAATAAAAAGCCTGAAAGCAATTATTTTTGACTTTCAAGCTTCATCTAGTAATATTATTTTTTTTCAAATCAATCATCAATTTTTTATTGATTATCTAATCATTTTTTCAAATTTATATTTTTCTAGTTCTACAGTCAAATATTCTACTTTATTTTGTAAATAAATATTTTTTTCTCTAAGCATTTCCAATTCTTCCTTTTCATTTAAAGCTGTTTTCATAGCTTTCTTACGATTTTCTAATGAAAACCATTTTTGATAAACCTTTGTATGCATTTCTATAGAATGACCTAAATTATCTGCTGCGGCTTTAATTGGTATCCCTTGTAAATGCGCTCTGATCGCACAAGCATGACGTAAATCATAAGGTTTAAATTCTAATCCAACTCTTTTAAACCATTGAGAATTTTTATCCACAATAATTGTTAATTGTGAACAACTTTTTATTTTATCTGTTCTTTGTTTGAGCATTTTTAGTAACTGTTTATTTTTTAAATCAAATAATTCAATCCATTCTGGTATAAAAGGTAATACTTCTCTTGCTCCAGTTTTATTGTCATTATGAACTTTCCAAGTATTATCGATGTTATCTTCACTTATAAACCAATCAATATCCGGTTGATTAAATACTTCTCTAGGACGCAATCCATAAGTAGCTATTAAACCGTAAGCCAATTTATACATTAAATAAGTATTCAAATAAGGATTTTTTTTATGCTTGTTTGATTCATAGTATTTTTCAAAAGCATAAAAACCATCGATAATCATATTATCTTGGGGAATATCTCTTTTTTTGACTTTTATAGGAAGTTTAAATTTTTTAAAATCAATATCTATTTCTAAGTATTTACAAATAATGCTGGCTACTTTGATTGCTTGAAATCTTTTACTGCTGGAATCAATTTCTTTTAAAGTAAATTCTATATTACTTTTATTGACAATCAAATCCAATTTAAATTCTCTTTTAAATACTTTTTTGTATTCACTCAAAGTATGTTCGCTTTTAATATCTTTTTTTCTTGTTTTAAAAAAAATATCTTCAAAATTATCGTATATTTCTTTAAAAGTTATATCAATACTTTTATCCGCTTTACGTCCTAAGTATTTATCATTCCATTGAAAACATTTTCTTGAGATTAATCGACTTAATTCATAAGCTTCCTCTTCTGCTGTTTTTAATCCATCTAAATTTGCCGGAATATTAAGCGATATTTGATACTGCTTTGTTTTTCTACCTCTTATATTAGTATCACCGGGCTTTAGCGGTAATGTAGCTCGTAACTGTATAGCATTACCTTTCATTGTCAAAGAAACCTTTGCCTTAATCTCTTTAAGTCGCAAATTAGCTTCTTTTAATTTTTCTTCTACCTTCATTCTCATATGTGCTTCTTGCTCTAATCGTGCTTTGTTTATACCTAAGTAACTGCCGTCTGTTGTTGCTGATGACTCGAAATCTTTAAATGCTTCCTGGTAGATGTCTGCTTTCATTTTCTTGTGATTCCCTTTTAATTCCCTTTGAATTCCCTTTGAATTCCTTAAATTTTACCTAACAAATTGTTCAAAACAAACAATGTTTATAGTTTACAATGTTTATCTGATCACAATTTACGATATTTAGGGAATTTTATTCAGCAAGAAACATATGATGAACCCAAACAAATAAACCCACAACACAAATCGCCAAACTAGAATAAACGATCGCTTTATATCCAAAGATTGGTTTGCGTGCGTGAACTGGAATTACTTCGGAAACAATGCCGAAGATGGGCAGAATCATCAAGTAAACTGCTGGATGAGAGTAAAACCAAAATAAATGTTGGTAAATAACGACGTTACCACCTCCATCTGGTTTAAAGAAAGAAGTTCCGAAATTGATGTCAAATAATAACAGTATTAAACCAGCTGCTAATACTGGTGTAGAAACAAGTGCCAACAATGAAGTAGCTAAAATAGCCCAGCAAAATAAGGGTAATTCATCCCACTTCATAGAAGGAACTTTCATCTTCCAGATGGTAACAACAAAATTCAATGAACCCAAAATTGAAGAAGTTCCCACCAAAACAATGGCGAGAATCCACATACTTTGAGCAGTATTCGCCGTTATCAAGCTCAAGGGTGGATATGCTGTCCAACCTGATTGCGAACCACCGAAGAAGAAACTACCTAAAACTAAAGCACCGGCTGGTGGGTTTAACCAAAAGGCGATCGCATTTAGCTTGGGGAATGCCATATCCCTAGCACCAATCATTAACGGTATCAAATAGTTACCAAAGCCACCAATTGCGCTAGGAACAATCCATAGGAAAATATGGATTTTTAGGTACCGTAATATTTATACGAATTTTTCGTTGTTTCCGTAGATGTAGAGA
>DESS01000024.1:19444-24863 GCA_002361335.1 Richelia sp. UBA3308 | reverse complement strand
GTTATATATAACGTCTCTACAAGCCAATTCCTGGGCAAACGAGGGGTCTCACCTACCATTAGCCAGCAGTATCCAAAACATCGGAGAGGGGGTGTATATTTTAGAATCAAACTAAAGACTGTTGTACCCACACCGAGACAGAACCAGCTTGACATCGAAATTCACCCCAACCTTCATCATTGGTGACTACAGCTTCATCAATATGTTCGGTGATATCAATGTAAGTACGATTCGGTTGTGCGACTTCCATGTATTTTGTACCTTCCGCACCGTTACTTAACACAACAGCCATTCCACCGGGATGTTCCTCGTTACCAAGGCGAGTCCAACCAATTGTATTAGCATGGTCAAAATAATCATATTGCTCCCCATAAGCATAGTTTTGACGAGCAAGCAAGAATTTATCAATAATCCATTGATGACTATCTAACCAAATTTCGTATTCCTCTCCATCATTTCCTGTATCTTTGTAGTGGGCACCATAATAATCAGCGTAAAAAATACATGGATACCCATCGCGTCTTAATAAGATTAGCGCGTAAGCAAGTGGTTTAAACCAGCCTTCAACCACAGACTCCAAAGACTGCAAAGGTTGGGAATCATGATTATCAACTAATGTAACGGCTAAAGCAGGCTGTTGCTTAACCAAAGTATTATCAAATATTTGCCGCATATCATAATCATTTCCCCCCTTACTAGCAAAATGAAAGTTGTAATGTAATGGAGCATCAAACAAAGCAACATCTCCACCAGTTACTTCTATGAAATGGTGTAATGCTTCAATTTCGTAAGACCAATATTCACCTACAGCAAATAACCTGCGATTAGCTTTTTGACGAACGTGGTTGAGCCATTCTGGGAAAAAACTTGCTCTCACGTGCTTCACAGCATCAAAGCGAAAACCATCAACGTTTGTGGTGTCAACGTACCATTCTCCCCAACGTTTCAATTCTTCTTGTACTTCAGGATTTTCCATATCAAGGTCACAACCCATGAGATAATCAAAAATCCCTTTTTCCAAGTCAACATTATCATCAAATGACTTATCTTTGAACAGATAAACTGCATTTTTCGCTTCATTGTAGGCATTGTAATCTACTGCATCGAAATGCCACCAATGCCATTCCATCTGGGAATATTTACCATTGCGTGCGGGGAAAGTAAAATGCGTCCAAACTTTGACATTTTGAAGCTCACCTATGGGATGATTGCGATTTTCATGGCTGAATGGAGTTGCTTCGGCTTCTTCTTCCTTATCCGCACCTAGTTTATGGTTGAGTACAACATCTGCATATACTCTAATTCCAGCACTTTGAGTTGCTTTGATAGCCTGGAGATATTCGTCTTTGGTACCATACTTTGTCCGAATGGAGCCTTTTTGGTCGAACTCACCGAGGTCGAATATATCGTAAACCCCATAGCCAACATCATATCCGCCAGCAGTACCTTTATAAGCTGGTGGTAGCCAAACCGAAGTAATTCCGGCTTTTGAGAGCGCTTGGGCATTTTCCGCTAGTTCATTCCATAGGTTGCCATCAGGGGCATTGTACCAGTGGAAGTACTGCATCATTATACCATTCGGTTCCGACATAAAAACCCCCGTTTATAGAGTAAATGCTTATGTAATCGCAACACACTTACTATAGAGGATGTGTGGCTTTGATTGCTAGAAATTTAAATATTGCACGCAGGAGAGATGCTTAAACCCCTCTGAAGAAAGATATACAAGGTACTAAAGAAGGAAAAATTTACTATTGAGAATCTTACGTTTTATCTATCTTTAGTTTCATAATTATGCTCAAATGTTGTTCATATAGTCGCATAAAATTTTAGACAATCATATTCTTGCGATAGAAGAAACCAAAGTAAAAAAGCGATAAGTTATATATAGTTGAACAACAAAATATTTGTTTTTTTTCGGAGGTAATAATTAAATTATGAATATCCCAAATATCCCAGTTTATTTATTAACAGATATTACTCTAAATCCTGATGGTGGTACAGCTTATTCTATCAGTTTATTAGGTTTAATAGTAATAGGATTTATTGCTGCTGTTGGAGTTGGTTCTATTGCTTGGTATAATTCTAAACGTCCTGTAGGTTGGGAAGATAAAGAACGTCCCGATATTATCCCTGATATTGACAAAACAGAAACTCCTGGCGTTTAAGAATAATTTTTGACCGCAACAAATCAAATATTGATAACAGAAAGTTAGGATTATTTATGGCATTATCAACACCACTTACTGGCACAGAACTAATCGATTGTGCGAAAGCTAATAGTAATGCTGGTATTGAATTAGCTGCACAAAGATGCGGTTATAACCAAGACTTGGAAGCATTTGAACGACAATTGAAAGAAGATTGCGATCAAATTGGAATAAGTATTGGCGGTTTCAGCGATTTAAGCGCTATGAAACAAAGCATGAATTTACCAGGAGTTGAAATAGCTCCCGATAGCAAATCAAAACTATGACATAAAAATGTCAACTAATTACTTAATTCTATAGATAGATTTTTGGTAAATATGTCTATTCTGTAGGTGGAAGTAAATTTTGATAGTTTAACAGAAAATCATAAATAAGATAAATTCCGAGGGTATATGAGTAGTCAAGAAATTAAAAAAGATGGTTACGATCGTAACCTAATTCCCGCTGAAACTGCTGCGAGAATAGAGCGTGAAGGTGAAAATTACAAGCAGAAACCAAAAGAAGAGGGAGATATAGATACTGCTGCTGGTTATACTGTGGATAATGAAGGTTTAGTTAATAACTTTGCCGTAGAACCACAGATGTACTACGAAGAACCAGGTGATTTGCCTCTTCAGCAGGAAGCTGAAGCAAAGCAAAGAGCGCAAGAATTATCAGAAGTTAATCAGACTGAAGAAAATGGTAAGTTGACAATGGAAGCAGATAATCGCGGTAAGGGAGTAGGAATTATTTAAATCTACTATAGATTTTTCATTGTATTAGATAAGTAAATTTGAAAATACAATAAAATATCAATTTTAATTAATACTCGGTAACAACTGCCGGGTATTGTTTTTTGCTTATTTTAGTATTCTGAAAAAGGGGATAAGTAGGTTGGCGTTGAAAATAGTAATTAGGAAGAGGGAATAGGGAATGGGGAATAGGGAATAGGGAATAGGGAATAGGGAATAGGGAATAGGGAATGGGAGTAAGGGTTTGAGGGTAATTTACATCTAGTACATAGCTTGGTTTATTTTTGCCGATTTACTTAGAGGAATATTAAGTGATAATTTCTCGTTGTTGGAGATGTAGTATTACTAGTAGTCCACCAAGTAAACTATGCGGGGTTTACCGTCAAAATAAAAAGTCTCTTCTCCCCCTGCTTATCCCCACCCAATAATTTTGGTTTGGTCGAGTACTAGGTCTCTATAAGCTTTTTTGGCGTTGCTCATCAAAAATCAGACTAAAGTTATTTGCACAAGTAATGAATCTAATCCTATAGATAGATATTGGTCATAATTTAGATGACGCAAAAAATTTATTAAAGATGTTGTCAGTAGCTAATAATATTATTGCTGATACAATTTAAAATCTGAGTGATATTAAAATAATTATTTCTAGATAAAAAAACTATATCTTTTGACCAGTCAATTAATTACTCAAAAGATAGAATCATTTTTTCTTGAACCTTGAGATAATAAGAATATGCACAAATAAATTATTTCTCAATATTAATAATGGATAATATTTTCTTATTTGATTTAATTGAGAAATATTCATTGTCGTTATTTCGGAGTTTATTAGATGAATACAGCATATAAAAACAATACTCAATATAAACGTGCTGTCGGTTTGTTTGAGAGTCACGATGAAGCGGAAAAAGCTGTTCGTGGTTTAAAAGATGCTGGCTTTGATATGGATCGAGTCTCGGTAGTTGCACGAGATGCTGACAAAATCGAAGGTACCCAAACCATAGAAGAAATTGGTAATAAAGCTGATGAAGGTGCTGGTGCTGGTGCTTTGACTGGTGGAACTTTAGGCGGAATTACTGGTTTGCTCGTAGGTTTAGGAGTATTAGCGATTCCTGGTGTCGGACCTATTTTGTTAGCTGGTGCTGAAGCAACTGCGATCGCCACTACTTTAGCTGGTGGTGCGATTGGTGCTGCTACTGGTGGTTTGCTTGGTGCTTTGGTAGGTTTGGGTATCCCTGAAGATAAAGCAAAAGTCTATAGCGATAGAGTAGCTGGTGGTAGCTTTTTGGTAATGGTTACTGGAGAGGAAGAAGAAGTTCTTAAGGCTGAAGCAATTATGAATCGCTCGGGTGTTGAAGAGTTTGGAATCTATAATGCACCAGCACAACCTGCTGCTGGAACTCCTGGAGCTACCATTGGTACAGAAATTCAAAATCAAGAAAATATTAAGTTATACGAAGAACGCTTAGTAACTGATAAAGAGCTTACCAAAGTCGGTGAGGTATCCGTGGGTAAGCGGATAGAGACAGAAACAGCAACCGTTTCCGTTCCCGTTAAGAAAGAGAGAATAGTGGTTGAGCGCATCAATCCCACAAATTTAGGTCAGGCATCTCCCAGTGCTACCGACTTTTCTGGTGGAGAAGTTGCTCGTATGAAAGTTTACGAAGAATCAGCAGATATTCAAAAACAAGCTTTTGTCCGTGAAGAAGTTACCATTCGTAAAGAAGTAGAGCGCGATACAGTAGACGTAAGCGAAACCATTCGTCGGGAAGAATTAGATGTTGATGATAAACCTGTAATTAAACAACAACCTTAGACTGCTTTGAGTAATCTAAAACTGTTGAACCCTTGGCTAAAGAGATTTTAGGTGTGAAAGCTGTGAAAACGGATTTAAAAGTTGTAGCACCATACAATTAATTCTCGATAATATATTTTTTTGAGTTGATTTTAGGTACTTAATTTTTAATTAAAAACTTCCTCTATGAATCTGGGGAAGTTTTTTTATATTATTCGGACATTATCGCTCCAGAAATAAAAAAATAGGCGTTGCTGAATCCGGGTATGAATTTACATTTTTAGCATGATTGAGCAAGGTTTTTATAGGGTTTTGCCCTTATAGTTTAGACGCATTCATACTTTCAATCAGCAACGCCAAAAAATAACTAAAAAAAACTCAGCGTACCTCAGCGTACCTCTGGGTACCTCTGCGTTAAAAAAATATAATTCCGATGTCAACAGATTTGATATAAGTCCTATAAACCTTAACCAAAATTGATCTTTTAGAATATATATACTAAGAAAAAATATGGATAAATTTATTCATCCTTAAGAAAATTTCCACTACTTTTAGATGAAGCTATGACCTTAATTACGATTAAATTGCTCGTAGTTAACAAAAATATCTAGTGAATAGATTATTTTTGAAAAGCAACGCTACAGAAGAAAGATTAAATTAGCCCTTCAGATACTCATGAAAGC
>DESS01000024.1:0-19396 GCA_002361335.1 Richelia sp. UBA3308 | reverse complement strand
AAAGGTGTAACAATCGAGCAAGAATTACAAAGGCTCCGAGAAAACGGTCAAATTTTAGGTACAACCTCAACCTTACCGCGATCGCACCAAACAACTTCGATTAATTTTCGGTAGACTAAGCTTCCAATCAGCATTCCCACATAAATTAAGTTATAATACTGAACACGCTAGCAAATAAATTGACTTAAACTTGATACAAAATACATCTAATACAACCTATGGTAACTTATCTAAAAGTTATCTGATGATTTCTCCCTCTGCACTTAAATATTAATACTCACATGGAAAAACCCTTTAGGCTTGCCATGTCAAATGGACTCACGGTACCTGCAATCTGCTGTAAGTCTCAAAAAGACTTATTATCGGCTATGTCGGAACTAGGTTTTGACAGTCCGCGTCCCATCCTGGTAATTTTAGGTGGTGCGGGTAAAATGAGCGAAACCGATTTAATTCGTTTGCGTTCATTATTTGTCAAAGTGCTGGCTCCGATAGTTGAAGAACTAGGTGCCTCTGTAGTGGATGGTGGTACTGATTTTGGGGTAATGCAGATGATTGGGCAAGCTCGTGCCCAGATATCGGCGACATTCGACTTAATCGGTGTAACCCCGGTGGGAAAAGTAGCCCTCCCAAATCAACCCACCCCAGAAGAAGTTGCTGCATTGGAAGCAAACCACAGTCATTTTGTGTTAATTCCTGGCTCTGACTGGGGTGATGAATCACCTTGGATAGCTGATGTGGCTACTGTAATAGCTAAGGGAAAGCCATCTGTAGCGGTATTAGTTAACGGTGGGGAAATTTCCAAGAAAGATGTATCGGAAAGCCACAAAGCAAATCGAACTGTATTAGCTGTGGCTGGAAGTGGACGGTTAGCCGATACACTAACAGCGGCTCTACGTGGGGAAAGTGGTGATGAAGCAGCGAAGAAGTTAGTTGCTTCGGGGTTGCTAGGAGCTATCGATTTCAAAGATAGTTTTGATAGTCTAACTGAATTGATTAAAACGTATTTGAGGGAATAGGGAATAGGGAATAAGGAATAGAAAATTAGACCTCTCCCTTTCCCCTCTCATTAAGGAGATTAGAACTCTCCCCTTCCCCTCTCCTTATCAAGGAGAGGGGTGTCCGCAGGACGGGGTGAGGTTCCAGCTTTGTATTAGATTTAAATCAATACTGCTATATCTAAATTGAAGCAGATTTTTTCAGCTTTAAAACAATCCAACCTATAGCACTATTCTACATACAAACCTGGAAAAACCATAAATATTCTACCCCATTCCCAATTCCCCATGCCCTTTCGGCCCAATTCCCAATTCTCAATAATTTCACAACAGCAATCTACAAAATCAAAAGGAATTGAATATGTCTGCACGCGATAAAGCAAACAAGAAAAATCCACCCTATAAGCTTTTAGCTCTTGATGGTGGTGGTATCCGAGGGATGATTTCTCTTGAGGTTTTGGCTGAAATTGAATCGACTTTACGCCGAAGTTTGGGTGCTGATGAGAATTTTGTTCTAGCTGATTACTTTGATTATGTTGCAGGTACCAGTACGGGTGCAATTATTGCCACTTGTATTTCTTGGGGTATGCCTGTAGCTGAAATTCAAAAGTTTTATCAAAAAAGTGGTAAGAAGATGTTTGATAAAGCATTCATCCTCAACATTACTAGAACGATGCGCTATAAGTACGGGGATGAAAATCTCGCCACTGAACTCAAGAACAAATTTGGAGAAGAGACTACCTTCGGAAGCGAGAAGTTGAAAACTCTGCTGATGCTTGTAATGCGTAATGCTACCACAGATTCACCTTGGCCTGTTTCTAATAATCCCTATGCTAAGTTCAACAATCCAGACCAGCCTGATTCTAACTTAAATCTTCCCCTTTGGCAGTTGGTTAGAGCTAGTACAGCCGCTCCTACCTTCTTTCCAGAAGAAAAAGTGAAGTTGGGTGATAATGAGTTTACTTTTGTTGATGGAGCTATAACTCCCTATAATAATCCTGCTTTCCAACTCTTCCTGATGGCTACTCTTGAACCCTACAATCTCAAATGGCAAACTGGCGAGGATAAAATGCTGTTGGTGTCGGTTGGTACAGGTACAACTCCTAATATCAATCCGGAATCGAAATTTTACATGCCAGGGGCTTTAGATAATGCCCAGAAGATTCCCGGCGCATTAATGCTTGCTAGTCAGAACGAACAGGATTTTCTGTGTCGCGTTTTTGGTAAGTGTTTATCAGGGGATGAAATTGACGGGGAAGTTGGTGATTTGATCGGAAGCAAGGCACCCCTAGAATCAAAGCTATTCACCTACTTGCGTTACGATGTTGAACTCACTCGTAAGGGATTAGACGAGTTGGGTGGATTGGATGATATTAAAGTAGAGGATGTGCAAAAAATGGATTCAGTCCAACATATGGATAAATTAGAACGCATCGGAAGGGCGATCGCCAAAAAAGTTAAACCCCAGCACTTTGAAAATTTTGTGGAATCATCGGCTTCTTTAACTGCAGTTGCTTAATCTACAATTAAGTATTTTTACATAGTTAAGTTGTAGAGTGTGTGACGCTATAAAAAAAAATAAGCAAGTAATCAGGTTTGTAGCGTCACGCACTACTGAGCGATTATGACAATATTATAAGTTTTGAATTTTAATTTAAGTATTTTTATATAGAATGAGGCTAGCAGCTAATGACAAAATTTTTTGATGCTTTCATCTCCTACGGACGAGTTGACAGTAGAGAATTTGCAGTAAAACTTCAAAGTAGTTTAAATAAACATGGTTTCCAAGTTTGGTTTGATTTTAATGACATTCCCCTGGGTGTTGATTTCCAAAATCAAATTGATGATGGTATCGAAAAGGCTGATAACTTCTTGTTTCTCATCAGCCCCCATTCTATCAATTCCCAATATTGTGGTAAGGAAATAGAGTTAGCAATTAAGTGTAATAAACGGATTATTCCTTTAATGCACGTCGAGCAAATTAATCGGGAAACTTGGCAACAAAGAAATCCCAATGGTACAGATGAACAATGGGAATTATATAAAGCTCAAGGGAAACACGATCATTTTCAAAATATGCCCCCGACAATCCGTAAAATTAACTGGGTGCATTTCCGAGAGGATAAAGACGATTTTGACAAATCCCTAGCAAATTTAATTAATTTACTTGGTTTGCATAAGGATTATATAGGAGAGCATACCAAGTTTTTAACCAAAGCCTTGGAATGGGAGAGGAATCAAAAACAAACAAGCTATTTGTTGGTTGGGGAAGAAAAACAACAAGCTCAAAGTTGGTTGAAAATCCGCTTCAAAGAGGAACAACCACCTTGTGTTCCCAGCGATTTACATTGCGAATACATCACCGAAAGCATTAAAAATGCTAATAATTTGATGACTCAGGTGATGCTCTCTTATGCTGAGGAAGATAAAGCGACAATGGAGAAAATTCGGGCTAGTTTAAGACGAGAAGGTATTACGGTTTGGACAAATACCACAGATATTCATACAGGGGAAGATTTTGTAGACTCGATTAAACGGGGGATTCAAAAAGCCGATAATTTGGTTTATTTACTTTCTCCGAATTCAATCAAATCCACCTACTGTCAGCAAGAATTGGATTTAGCTGTTTACCTCAATAAACGGATTATTCCTCTGCTAGTGCAAAAAATCGATAACTTAGAATTACCATACTCTTTGCAGGATTTACAGTATATCGATCTTACGGATAATCTTACTTTATCTGATTATCAACTTGATGAAAGCGAATTACTGAAAATATTATATGAGGATGCTGCTTACTACAACGAGCATAAAATCCTATTGACTAAAGCCCTGAAATGGCAACAACAAAATCACAATCCTAGTGTTTTACTACGGGGATATAACCTCCGGAGCGCCGAAACTTGGTTGGAAGTAGCACAGAAAAGAACAC
Organism: Richelia sp. UBA3308; assembly: GCA_002361335.1. Classification (GTDB taxonomy): domain Bacteria; phylum Cyanobacteriota; class Cyanobacteriia; order Cyanobacteriales; family Nostocaceae; genus Rivularia. The sequence goes on along the minus strand of DESS01000024.1, from coordinate 15,469 downwards.
AGCATCCACCGATTCCATTACAATCAGAATTTATTACCGCAAGTTCCCAACAACCTCCATTAGATTCCCTGGATGTGTTTATTTCCTACTCCCGTGCTGACTCAGACTTAGCGAGAAAGGTGAATGATGCTTTACAGCTACAGGGAAAAACGACTTGGTTCGACCAAGAAAGTATAGCATCGGGGAGTGATTTTCAGGAAGAAATTAACAGAGGAATTAAAGTATCCGATAACTTTCTATTTATTCTCTCACCGCGTTCTGTAAATTCACCTTATTGTCAAGATGAAGTAGAGTATGCTGCTTCTTTAAATAAACGCTTTATAACGGTGCTGTATAAAGAAGTAAATACCAGGGATTTACATCCAGAGTTAGCGAAAGTTCAATGGATTGATTTTAACAGGAATGAAAAAGATTTTAATGCCAATTTTAACCAATTATTAAGAACACTTGAAACAGACAGAGAACACGTCCACAGTCATAGTAAGTGGTTACAAAGGGCTTTAGAGTGGGAGCAGAAGAATAAAAATGATGATTTATTATTGCGGGGTAGTAACTTTATAGTTGCTCAAAACTGGTGGTCAGAAACGGAAGATAAAAAGAAAAAACCAGGTGCAACTTTTATTCAGAAAGAGTTTATTCAAGCGAGTCAAAATGCTATTGAACTAGCAGAAAAAGAAGAAAAACGCCGACAATCAGAAATGCTGCATTTACAGGAGGAGAAGAGAAAAGAAGCCGAAGTAAGACTCGCAGAACAGAAAAAAAGTGCCAAAAAACAAAAGTTTTTTCTTGTTGCTATCAGTATGGCACTAGTTGCTGCAGTTGGTGTTAGTGTAGTGGCTTTCCAGCAAAAGATAGAGGCTGTCTCTCAGAGAAAAAAAGCCGAAGAAGCCCAGCTAGCTCAACTTAATTCAGTAAGTGGATTTTCCTTGAAACTATCTCAGGAAAATCTCAAGTTTGATGCTCTACTTAAAGCCATTAGCGCAGGTAAACAAATAAAACGATTGGCTGCAAACCAAAAAACTCAAAAAACTCAAAAAATTCAAAAAACTCGTAGTTTAATTTTAACAGCTTTACAGACGGCTGTTTATAGAGATGGATTCAGACAGCATAATCGTTTAAAAAAACATCAAGGTACCGTCTTTGATGTAGCTTGGAGTCCTGACGGCAAGAATATTGCCTCAGCGAGTGGAGATGGTACAATCAAACTTTGGAATCCTAATGGCAAGGAAATTAAAGACATACCACTAGGCACTACGAATGAAGTCTATAGCGTTAGTTTTAGTCCTGACGGGAAAACTATTGCCTTTGCAGGAGATGACAACACTATTAGAATATCAAGCCCGAAGGAAAAACAACCCAAAATTATCGGAAAGCATCAAGATGCTGTGTGGAGCGTAGTTTGGAGTCCCGATGGCAAAACTATTGCTTCTGCAAGTGAAGACAAAACTATTAAACTCTGGGATACCCAAGGGAAACTCCTCAAAACTTTGGGTCATCAAGAAGCAGTTACAAGTGTCAGCTTCAGCCCCGATGGTAAGACAATTGCTTCTGCTAGTGAAGATGGTAAAATTATACTTTGGAATGTTAATAATGGTCAAAAAATTAAAACCATATCAGTAGACAAAAACAATAACAATAAAGTCTATAGCGTTAGTTTTAGTCCTGATGGGAAAACCATTGCCTTTGCCAGCGATCGCAATGTTAAACTCCAGAACTTGGAGAAAGAGGAAACCCGAATTCTTGGGAAACATAATGATTTAGTCTCGAGTGTAGCTTGGAATCCTGATGGTAATACAATAGCCTCTGCTAGTAATGACAATACTGTTAAAATTTGGGACAAAAGCGGAAAACTCCTCCAAACTCTCAAAGGCCATAACGGTTCAATCAAGAGCGTCAAATTCAGCCCTGACGGTGAGAAAATAGCTACCGCTAGCGAGGATAATACTGTGAGGCTTTGGAGCTTATCAGAAAAGAAAATTGAAAAGCTTAAGGGAGATAATCAAGCACAATTCTGGAGCGTCGCTTGGAACCCGAAAGAAAATACCATTGCTTCTGGTAGAAAGGACAATACCATAAAAATCTGGACTAAGCAAGGAAAATGGAAATTTATTCCAACAAAAATGAAACATACGGATGCTGTTTCTAGCCTTAGTTTTAGTCCCGACGGAAATACCATTGCTTCTGCTAGTAAAGACAATACAATTAAACTTTGGAACCAAAAGGGTAAAGAACTCCAAACCCTCTCCGGACATAAAGCTGCAGTGTGGAGTGTAGCTTGGAATCCTGATGGTAATACCATTGCTTCTGGTAGTGGAGATAACACTATTAAACTGTGGGACAAAAACGGTCAAGAACTCAAAACTCTCTACCGACATGAGGCTACAGTGTGGAGTGTAGCTTGGAATCCCGATGGTAATACTATTGCCTCTGGTGCTGGAGATAACACTATCAAACTCTGGAGCAAGCAGGGAAAGTTTCTCAGAGAAATTGGAGAACATGATGCTTCAGTCGCCAGTGTCGCTTGGAGTCCTGATGGAAAAACCATTGCTTCTGCTAGTAATGATAATACTATCAAACTCTGGAGCCATTCCGGCAAAGAACTCAAAACCCTCAAAGGGCATAAAAATGATGTTTTAAGCGTCGCTTTTAGCCCCGACGGAAAAACTATTGCTTCTGCAAGTAAAGACGGTACTGTAAAACTTTGGAACCTTGATGGTGTAGAACTCAAAACCCTGAACGGACACAATCAGCGGGTTACTAGTGTTAGTTTTAGCCCTGATGGTAAAACTCTAGCCTCAACTAGCGATGACAAAACCCTAATCCTGTGGAATTTGGAAGACTTAAAATTAGACAAACTAATGCAGGATGCTTGCCAACAAGTCAAAGATTATCTTGAATCCAATGCTACAGATGAGGAGAAGAAACTCTGTAAGTAAATTCGTAATTAGTGAAAATATTAGTAGGTTGGATTACGACGCACAAGAAACTGTAAACTCAATTAACAACCTCCAATGCGTCGTCACCCAACACCTAATAATAATTACTTAACGGCTTGCATTTTCCTCAAGCCAAGCTTGTAAATCAGTTATACAGGAAAAATTAAGCAACGCATTTCCGAGATTTTCCAATTCTTCTTTCGGTAAATTTTTAACTTGTTGACGAACATCCTTTGGTAATTCCCCCACCTTCTGATTTAGTTGACGGAGGATGAGTGAATAAACTTCGGCTTCTCTTCCTTAATTTCTCGATTGTCTGATTTACAATCCGTGAAACCCAAATTTTTACGTGATTTTTCCCAAGTTTCTCCTGTTCTGATTAACTCTTTTTTCTTGCTTTCTCAATATGCGAACGGTTAGTTAAAAGACGATGCTTAATGGTGATAGGCTCATAATTTTTCCCTGAACATTCTCCTCTCAAAACGTCAATGGTTCTTTTTACAGCATCATAGCCTACCTCAGTTCTATACTGATGAATAATGAACTGTAAAGGATTGTTGCTATCAAGTAGCATATCAGCTTTCTTTTTGGAGAAGTCCAAAATACCCAAAACATCCACTTTATTTTCTTTTTTTAATTTTTTGACCGCTTCAATAGCCACTTCCGTCGCTAAATTTGAGCCACCCCAAATGATTTTTACTTTAGGATTACCTTCCAGCATGTTTGTAACTTTTGTAATATCGTCATCAGAAGCAACCCCAACTGAGTCCTTTATTTTGAAGTCAAGGTCTGATTTATATATGCTTTCTAAGAACCCTTGAAGATAGGGATAGTAACGATGAGAAGTAGCCCCATCAACCAAAGTCACTTCAACGGATTCTTGTGAGCCTAAATTCTTTTTCGCCCATTCTTCTAAGTGTTTCCCTGACTCCTTGCCGATTTGCAATTTATCTGTGTTGTAGCAAGCAATGGCTAAATCTTCTGCCTCTGAAGGTTCAAAACAAAAATCAACGGTGGTAATGGCCATTCCAGCGTTACTAGCTTCTTTTAATGCTTCTATTAACTTATCGTCTTTGGGGTCTTCGGGGGTTAAGATAATCCCATCTATTCCCTTTTCAGGTTTACTCAAGTTTGCGATCTGTTTAACTTGGTCTTCGACATCATTGTAATCAATAGCCCAAATTTCCACACGACGGTTAGCAGCACGACGCATTCCTAATTCATAGGCATCAAAAATACTTCCGTGAGCTTTTGGTTTCAGGAGAGCAATGCGTAAACGAGGGTCTCGTGGATGTTCAATCAGCTTTTCCCAATTGGGCATTAACTTATCCTTATCGTTATCCTTAGGCCTATTTTTAGCCCGTTTTAGTTGAAAAGCTGACCAGAATTTCGCACCCCACAAATCCGCGCCCTTTAAATTCGCCTCTCGTAGATTAGCCGCAATTTTTAATTGTTTGTTTTGTTTGTTTTGTGTTTTGGTCTTACCACCCAAATCAGCAAAACGCAACGAAGAATTCTCTAGTTCAGCATCATAAAAATCAGCCCCTCTTAATTGAGCACGGTTCAACTTGGCTGATTTTAACTCAGCATGGTTAAACTTAGCATCCTTAAAGTTAGCCCATAATGCTTTAATTCCATTTAATTTGGCTTCAGATAAGTCAGCACCTTCAAAATCTGCTCCATATAAATCACTTTTATTTAATTGACTCTTTTTAAGGGTGGCTCGTTTTAAGTTAGCTCGTGATAGATTCGCTCCTGTTAGGTTAGCACCGGTTAAATCAGCCCCTTCTAGATTAGCTCCTACTAAGTTGGCGTTTTCTAAATCACTTCCCTGTAAGTTAATCCCTTGAAGAACCGCACCTGAGAGGTTGGCTCCTTCTAAGTTTGAATTAGAAAGATTTATGCCGCTTTTTTCTAATTTTAATGACCCGTTTTGGAAGGGAAAACCTCTACATTTATACAGCCTAAGTTTGAGCATTTTTCCATTAGGGGCTTGGAGTCCAGGGTTTCCTTGGCAATATTTATTTAAAACCTCCAGCGCAGCAATACGTGCATCACTATATTCATTTTCCTTTTGCTCATTCAGCACCTTTCGGGCTTGTTGTATCTCCTGTTTTCGTTGCTTGGGTATACTGACTATATAGGACACCACGGCGAATAATATTGTGATCTGACTTAACGTGATTGCTAACTTGACTACAGAAATTGTCTGAAGCCAATCGACCAAATCAGAAAGTTTTGTATCAACAATCGCAATGGGCTTCAATATTTTGGACTTTTTTCCGTTTGTCAGTTCAGCATTGGCAGGTTGAGACAGATTAAGTGTTTCTGATGAGATTCTTTTGTCTTTATCCATGACTCATTAATAATTTTCTAAAATTACACAATTATCAAAAAATATCTTTTATTGTTTCACATACAGCAGCTTGCAATTAAATGAGGTACAGAATAATTTTCACAACTCTTGTGGTACGGGCATCCTTGCCCGTTTTAATCTACCTCACTAACCTGAAATATGCTGTATTTCAACTTGCACCTTCTCAATAATAGTAATTAGGGACTATGGCACACCTAGTAGTTCACCACAGCAAAATTGCCGGGTGGGGTAAGCAGGGGAGGCAGAGGGAGAAAATTACCCGCCCATTGTAATCTTGGTGGAGTACTAGGAAATTATCAGGATTACGGGCAATTATTTTGGGAATCATTATGTTGTGCAGAATCTGAGTCATCTAATTTTTCAAATACTGTATCCTTATCCTTTCCTTTAAGCTTCAGTTCACTTATTAAAACCAAATCGGAGGCTTGAGTTCGTCCTTGAGTTAAATCAATACAAACACCACCGAGATCAAATTTAGACTTAGCAGCCTTTAAGAAATTCTTACGATTAATTTTCCCTCGTATTTTTTGGAGAATTTTTAGGGTCATTTTGCCAACAATATAGCCTTCTAAGGAGACATTATTAAATTTATCCTTGAGCTTGGATTTCGCTTCTTTGACAATATCCAGGGACTCCAATGATGGTACTACTTGGGTCAAGATTACATTGTTTTCGATACCATATTCTTCTAAGTCTAATTTTAATTCTTGAGCATGAGCAAAGGATAAGGATGAAATAAGCCAATCTTTTTTGTTCTCTCGAGCATGATTGATAAATCCTGAAATATTGCTGGAAGTCCCCGCTGTTACCACTAATTTACACTTTTTATATTTTTTTTCCCAATCTTCTAAGGATTTATACCCTGGTTCCACATCGGGGGTATTACGGCTATAAAATCCCACTGGTCCAAGGATTTCATTGCGTTTACGTTCCTTATTTTTAAGGTCAAAATACTGGTTATAAAAGCCCAAAATCTTCTCTTGTGCCTCTTCTTTTTCTAACCTGTCCCTTAAACTGTCCCTTAAATCTTCTAATACTGACATACCAAACTCATCATTTTGCACATAAGCACAGATTTCACTGGGTTTTATATGTTTTTTGTTCGCAGCTATCTCGACCACCTTTTCTATTTCTTGTTTGTAACTGGCTCGGTAATTGATAATTAGCTGAGAATTATTTCGCAAATCTTGCGCTCCCGTTAAGAAACCCACTGCTGGAATATTATTATTATCGTCCGTCAATTTAGGCAATGTCTTTTTGGCTGTTGGTGTACCAACATTACCAATCATCAATAAAATCCCCGAATTAATTAATTCTTCTGTCTTTTGCTCGGCAACATCTGGTTCATAATAGTCGTTTTGGAAAATTATCTCTATTTTTCTTCCCTTGACACGTTTGTCTTTGAAAGCGGCTTCCAACCCTAATCGCATGTTATTTCCTAGAGCTTCTTCCTGTCCTTCCAACACCAGTACAGACCCCAGTCGGATGGGGGAGCAGCCATTAAGCAATATGCAGCCAAAGCTGAGAACAAAACATTTCATCAAAGACAAGTTAAGAAAATTACGAATTAGACTTTTGATTTGTTTGGCTCTGAAGCTCACTTCTTTACCGGTTTTTTTTCCATTTTGTGTAGACATATTTTTGTATTCATTTACCTTTTATCTGCTGACCTAGAATCGTGAATTAGTGTAAGCAAAAGCTATTAATAAAACCAGAGAAATAAAGCGCTCACCTTCAACATTTTTGTCTGATAAATTATAACCACTCTTCTTGAAATATCTAAACATTTATTCGATATCAATCTTTTGTTGATAAGCAAAAATAGCAAACTCTAGGCTTTCCAAGTTTGTTAAGATAAACTATCGTTCTTTGGATGCAACTCCGTTGATTTTACGTTTTGACTTACAAGCAACATTAAAACTAACAAAAACCACGAGTCTTTGTAACTTTAATTCCTTTGAGATAAAAAGAAACCCCAGGTACTAATCCCAGATTATTTAGCTCAATAAAAATATATTTTTCTAGTTTAAAGTAACACACCCCATACATAATATAAAGCTTGTCAAGCTATTTCGTCATCCCCTCAGTGAAATAATAAATCAGCATTTACTTTTATAACCATCAGGCATAGTAGCACTGCAAAAATTAGCTAATTTAATACCGCTCAAAATTGTCTGTGACAAGTCAGCATTGGTAAAATCACTAAAAATTAAATTCGCATTAGTGAGATTAGCATTACCTAAATTAGCTCCACTTAAATCCGTGTTTGTTAAATCCGCATTACTCAAATTAATATTTCTAAAATTTGCTCCACTCAAATTGGCTTTTTCTAAATTCCCTTGGAAGTTAGGGAAGTTTTTCATACAATCAAAGTTTAATTAATAATATGATGTCCGTTAAATTAACCATAGTATGTCATTGCTTCGCTTCCTTCGCAATCACAAGTATTCAAGCAGACATTACATAACATCAACCGACCATCTTATACTGATAATTGAGAATTCATCTATGGGACTTTTTCTGAAATCTGTTAGCATATCGATTTCGATTTTTCTGTATATTTACCCCAATACAGTTTTAGCAGCAAAACAATTAACTATTCCCTTTCCAAGAAGACATCTCCGGAATATGAATAAAATCTGGTAAAATAATATTCAATCAGCCTTTATCAAGGTTAAGAAAATTAATTCAATATCAGGGTATATCGATAAAAATCCCGGAGAAACGCAGTTTAATTTATACCTAACTTACGACCAATTAAAACAGTTAATAAAGCAACCAATCAACCTACACACACAAGCCGATTCGGAAGCCTAATTAAAAAAGACAAGAATTATAAAAAAAGGGGGTGGCAGTGATTGTCATTCCACAAATATTTTCTTTTGCACATAATCTACTTAAAATTATTAGTAGGTTATTTTAGAACCACGACTACATATCACTTTTAAATTGCTCATAGTTAACAGAAACATTCAACCAATAGATTATTTTTGAAAAGCAACGCTACAGAAGAAAGATGAAATTAGCCCTTCAGATACTCATGAAAGCCGTCAAGCGCTTCGACGAACACCTAGAGACTAAAGGTGTAACAATCGAGCAAGAATTACAAAGGCTCCGAGAAAACGGTCAAATTTTAGGTACAACCTCAACCTTACCGCGATCGCACCAAACCACTTCGATCAATTCTCGATAGACTAAATTGCGCTCATAGGTTGTCATACCTTCCCAAAAATCAGGGTGCTGCATATACTGCAATAATTTAATCTTTTCAGAAGATTCAGCAGTTTCTTGCTTTTCACTTTCTTGGAGCAAAAATAGTTGAGTCCGTTTCTTCTCAATTACATCATATAAATCTGGGTCGTTTAATTGCTGTAACATTTGTATTGAGCGTTCAAGTTCCTCAATTTTAGGATTACTTGCTTTCTTGTCTTCCGTTGCAACCAATTTTGCTATTTGTTGCGATCGCTCTATGAGTGCGCTTTGTACTATCTTTTCGGCTTTATCTAACGTCAGTTTATAGGTTCTTGCATAAATTGGTTTGCAGCGTTCGTTTCTGCTTCTTGCATTCCTACAAGTCAAAAATCTTCCCCACTCCCCCGCTTTGTTTTTGTAATTCACCTTCATTGACATTGCTCCACCACAATTTCCACATCGAGCGACACCACTAAGAGGGTTTTTCAATTTGTCACAGCTAACACCTTTTTTACGAGTTTTATTGTCGTCAAAAATAGATTTAATAATCAGCCATTCATCTTCGTTGATTAATGGTTCATGTACACTATCAATAATTATTTGTGGTGTTTTATGTCCAAAGGAAAGATATTGCAGTTTTCCCCTTAACTGAGCGTTAAGCAGCCAACTTCTTACTCCCGTGCTACTAGAAGGAGCTTTGAGGTGAATCTTCCCCCCATAACTAGCTGGGTGTAAGTAAAATTGCTGTTTAAAATTGTCTAGAGTTTTACCTAAAGATTTACATTCAAGGAAAAAATTTACTAACTTTCTAGCAACCTGAAAATAAGTTAAATCACTCTTTGGATATAGAGATTGATTGGGAAGAATTGCGCCATCAATTTTGATATATCCAAAAATTGGCTTATATGGCTCCTCCCGCTCTCGATGTTTCGCGTGCCCGGCGATTGAATGACTTCTCAATCTGTCTCGAACCTGCGCCGCTAATGCAGCTTTTATCCTTCCTGTAAATAGTCCATCGGGAGAGGTTAAATCCAACTCTCCATCCTCAAGGAACTTGATTTGTACCTCATGTTTCGTAAACAGTTCCCTTGCTTGCTCCCATTGTAAAGGACTGCGAGTTAAACGGTCAAAATTAGGGATAACAACTTGACTTACACGATTAGCTTTTACCAAATCAAGAACAGCACCAAAGCCCTCACGAGTATCACTTATACCTGTTTCAACATCGAAATAAATTAAACTCTGCGGTATTCCATATTTAATTAAAGCATCAATATATCGTTCCAGTGCATGACCATCTGTAAATTGCTGCTTGCTACTGACACGGCAATATCCGACAATTAACCTGTTCACCACTAACACCAATCATCAACAACTCTGATACGATCGCGGCACCTACAAATCCAATTTAAAATCATGATTGTTCCATGATTGGTGAGAAAAGCATTATACAGGTTGGGATCGAGTACATCTGCATCTGGTGTAGCTAATTCAGCCCGCATGGCTACAGCCATCAATCCACCGATGAGATAGAAAATAAACGCTGTAACTAGGTATTGGATACCAATTACCTTATGGTCTACATTAAAGGTGAAATAGTGATACCATTTCCATGCTTCTGGATGAGCATGAGCAACCACTTCACTTTTGTTAGCAGTATTTTGTGGATGTTCTAATTGCGTCATTCGATTTTAGATTTTAGATTTACGATTTTCGATTGTCTTGGGGGAGACAAGGAAGGGGACAAGGGGAGAAAAAAATTCAAACCTTAAACTCCTCACTACTTACTCCTGACTCCCTTATTTTTGAATTTGAGCTAGAGTTGCTGAGTTAATGCCCATATCGGAACTGTAGGGAGTAAGGTATTCCGATGGTGATAATTGTGCGGGGTTAACTGCAACAGTTTCTAACTCTTGTTGTTGTGCAATCCGGTTTTCTTGTAACCAACTTTGATATTCTTCGGCAGTATGAACTATTACTTGAGTTCTCATTGAGCCATGATAACCGCCGCATAATTCCGTGCAAACTACCGGATAGGTTCCTGTTTTGGTGGCGACAAATCGTAATTCTGTAGACATTCCGGGAATTGCATCTTGCTTCAAGCGGAATTGTGGTACCCAAAATGCGTGAATTACGTCTGTTGCTGCAATATTCAACTGTACGTCAGCCCCTACTGGAATATGCAACTCACCAGATGTGATGTTGTCTTCGGGATAGTTAAATATCCAAGCAAATTGCATTCCCGTAACATCTACAACTAAATCTGCTGCTTTATTTTGCTGTGCGGGTGAGCCTTTAATACCAATCTTCTTATTGCTTAAAGGCGCTGTATCTTCTGATATTGAAGGGGCTTCGCTAATTGTTGCTGCAATTGCGCTTCCATTATCAGAATATTCGTGACTCTCAACAGCAGCAGGGGTTGTTGATTCCAATCCTCCCATTTGCTTGTAAACATCTACGCTATAGATACCTAAAGCAAAAACAATCACGGTAGGAATTGCAGTCCAAAATATCTCTAAAGGTACATTACCTTCAATTGGCGCTCCATCTGTATGATCGTCTTTAGGCTTACGAAATTTAATAGCGAAAACTAGGATAGTTCCTTCAACCACCAAAAATAAAGCAATAGCGATCGCGAACATGAGATTAAAGAAGCCGTCTACCAAAGGGGCTTGCTGGGATGCTTGTACTGGTAATAGATTATGAGTTTGACTAACCCACAAACCTACAAGTGTTACTAAAGATCCAGCAATTAGGGTTAATAATGAAACAGGAATTTGTTGCATAGCTACCTGCTGTATAGAGTTCATGCAAGAAGAGTGATGAATTAAATCTGAATCTCTTTGTTTACTCTGATGTCAAGATTTTCAATTTACCAATTTATATGATGTCCGCCAAATTACCCATAATACATCCGAAGCGAGTGGAACGGAGTAACGATTAGCATAAGCCCTACGGGCACGCTTCGCGTTCAGCTTTGCTGCGGCTAACGCAATACGAAGGGAATTGCTTCACGTAGTGAACAATGACGGTTGTTTAAACGGACATGATATTACCTCCTAGATTTATGCTTTTTAATTGACTCTACGATCAAAAGCATAAAAGGATATTTATATAATTGGGTTTCATTTCCTCTGCTACACCAAGTTAGCAATAAGATACTTTATTGTTTAGTTTATTTCGCTACCCTTTAAATGCATTTTTATAATTTATGCTGTAATATCTGTTTTACATGTTCTATAGTGAAGGATTTGAATATCAATCTATTGACTTTTGAATTCCCCAAAGTGGTTGACTGTTTACATTAGTCTATAGATATAAGTCAATATTCAATCTTCTTTCACCCATACAGTCAATAATGCTTCTCCGATAATCTGATGGCAAAAGATTGCGAAAATAGCTTCGGAAAAGTGCATCTTAGATTAGGTTAGATATATCTAAACAACACGAAACTGGGGATAAATTAAAGTTTTACATTTAAACTTCCCCATTCATAATTTCAGCATAACTTAATTACCAATAGTAAATTATAAATTAAAAATTAAATTTAATTTTATTTAATTTTATTCAATTTACTTCAATTTACTATTTAAATTTTGAAGCCGCTAAATTTTACCATAAATTAGTTTTATAGAATAATTAATTATCAAATACCAAATATATTAATAAGACTATACCAATGACAAATCTAAATTTGTTCAATTTAGACTATTTTGAAATAAAAAATTAGTTTATATCAAACTTTTTGTTAGTTTCTCGGATATAAGAGACACCCCTCTAGTAACTTATTTACTGCTGTTTAAGTTACCGACGTAACAGTGCTTTATTTTTAACTCTTCCAATTTGCTTTCTATAAATGCGTTCTATAAAATAATATTACAACTGTAATAGTAGAAATCACTTAAATCTAGTATTAAATACTCATTAATTATTCAATTCTAAAAAATAAATAAATCGTAAAAAAAATGTGAAGCATACATGAAGAATGTGTTAAGATATTAGATAGACTCAAATAAAGCTGAATAAAAGATTGAATAAACTAAGATTATTCGTGATTGAATTGTTCTTTGAGAGGATCTTTAATCAGTATTGTTTTTTACTATTTTTTGGGGTTATCCCTCTCCTTATAAAGGAGGGTTTTATCCCCCTTTTTTTAGGAGGATTTAGGGGGATGCCCTCAAGGGAGTAGTTTGATATCACTTTTCAAGCATTCTGGAAAGAAGGATTTGAATAATTTTGCTATTTTCATATTGAGAATTAACGTTAAATCTTTTAGGAAAAAGATAAAAAATCCTTCATCGCTCATTACGAACAAAACTTTTTAATATCTTTATGAAAACTATAAATAATGAAGATTGAAATATAGGCTCGGGTTAATACTTCATCGTTAGGTGACTAAAAAATTTTAGATTTTAGATTTTGTATTTTGGATTAAACTATGAATGATTTCAGAGCAACTAGTACCGCTGAGGGTAAGTCAAAAGTATCAAGGTAATAAGTATTATAGGATACGAGTTTCAACATGGGCGAAACAGGTGCGCCCTTTACGTACTCACTGTACTAGTTTCAACTTGATAGTAAATCCCAGCATCTTCAAGCCCCTGAATTGATTCATAGAGTTCAATCCAAAATCATAAATCGAAAATCCAAAATTGATTAACCTATTGTTAATCAGGAGTACATATATAGATGTGAGTCAGAATTGCGATAAGAACACCATTATTCTTATCGTCAAGTGTGGTGTTAGTAGAGTAAAAAACACATCTAAGTAAGACTTGAGCCAAACATCGCAAGAAGTTAAGTGGCAATAAGCCTTATGCCTTATACAATTTCTAACAACAGTTGCGCTGGATGCGACAAATGTCGTTTTCAGTGTCCAACAGGTGCTATCAAAATCGACAATGGCGAATATTGGATCGACCCTCATTTATGTAACAATTGTGAGGGTTATTATTCCGAACCCCAGTGTGTATCAGCCTGTCCAAATAAATCCCCGATACCATTACAAGTTAAAAAAGGAAGATGTAAGATTAATGACAGAGAATTAACTAGTTCAGATTTATTTTTTAATGGTAAGAGTAATCCTTTTGCATCGGGTATTCCGGTTTGGGAAGCTTGTAATGTTTTGTCTCAACGGACATCTTTACCTTGGGAAGTTGATGAAAGTATAATGGTGCATTATAGCAAGCAGATAAATCAAGGCAAGGGAAAAATTGCTTTTCACATTAATAGTTCCCCTGACGGATATGAACTTGCTACAGATTTGGAAGCTGTTGAAGCTCTTGATATTCGAGCGGCTTGTGTACATTTAATTTTTGCAGCTTATGCGACTTTCTCAGACAAACCTTGGGAGGAAGAGTTTGTTATAGATGACAAGCAAATCGAGAAGTATTTAGGGTTAGAGAAACGCAAAGACTTGAATAAAACCACGAAGTTGGCTTTGATGAAAAGTTTAGTACAGCAAGTTTGTTCTTTACTTATTTCCATTGATTTACCTGCTTGTGGACGAATCAAGCCCATTTCTTTGGAAAAAACTTGCTTGTGGCATTTGCTAGGAATTGTGCATCATTTCCAACAAGACGAACTTGGGTGTAAATATCTTATTGGTTTAACATTCAGAGTCAAAGCCGGTATCTGGGCAAAATATTTTTTAAATAAGGAAGCTTGTAAACAGCGAACTGCTTTTTATCAATACGGTAACTTGCCCAAATCTTTGCTGACTACGGTTATGAGTATTTGGCAGCAACACGAAGGTGCGGCGAGGCTGATGATGTGGTTGATGTTTAAAACCAAAATGGGTAAACAACAACGCATTACAGTACCCACATTAATGCGTATTGCCTATGGCGATCGCAAAGTGGCAATTGCTTGTAGAAAAAGGGAGGAGCGAAAACGACTGCTGCGAACTTTTGAAAGCGATTTAGAAACTTTGTCTCACTATGGAATGAAACCTATTTTCGATCCAGTTACTTATCCACCAGCTATTCAACCATTGTGGGCAAAATTAGCCGATATTCCGGAAGATCCAGATGAAGCTATAGAATTTTGGATCAACGATGGCAATGGAGGAAGAAGGTTAACTGATGTAAGCCCCCGTGGTAAATGGAAAATGCTGATGAATGCCCGGATTTTATCTTTTGAACTTTCACGAGAATGGGATCAGCCAAATCTAAGTGGCAGAAAAAAACAGCAGCAAACCAATAAAAAAAGAACAACTATTAAAACAGCAGGTGGTTTGCTTGGCGAACAAATACGTTTGGCAAGGAATAATTTGAGTCTTTCTCAAAGGGAGTTAGCCAAGTTGATGGGTAAAAGTCAAAGTTGGATTCGGGATATAGAAAATGGTCGTCTGAAAGTTAAAATAGATGATCAATTAGTTCTACGTCGAGTGCTACAAATAGCTTGAATATCCCGAATTTCTCTTGAGTCCAATACAAGGAAAATTAGTAGAATTCCTACGGGCACAGATGCCCCTACCACAAGAATGTATTCTACTCAATTTTTGTCATTGCCTATTGATATTCTTGAATTTAGATTTTGAGACGTTGCTCGCCGCAACGTCTCTATATGGTTTTCGGTTATCCACATGGATTATCTAAGTAAAAATATTTGTTTTCTCTATATTTAGTGCTTTATTATACTTTGCACGTAAAAATCGCACTTTTTTTTTAAGGTGACAGTTTTGTGATATTATTTTTTTAAAGCTATTTTATATAATGGGAATATTTTAGTTTTTAAAATTTTTACACAGATTCCCATTATTAGACATTCACTTTCATGACATTATTATCTCACATCGCGACGATTTTGAAAATTTCGCGGGCCAAAAATATTGAATAAATCAAAAACTTTAAGGATTTTTGCGAACGCCGCAGCAAAGCTGTTCATCTGTAGGATGCGGCTTACGCGAAGGCAAAATAATACTCCTTTCCCGCTAAAAGATATTAAGTTTTAATTTATTAGT
>DESS01000271.1:8002-8200 GCA_002361335.1 Richelia sp. UBA3308 | reverse complement strand
CAAAAGGCACTTTCCTATTACAAGCAAGCTTTACCTTTACATCGTGCAGTGGGTGATAAGGATGGGGAAGCTACAACACTTAATAATATTGGTGGAGTCTACAATGCTTTAGGAGAAAAACAAAAGGCACTTTCCTATTACAACCAAGCTTTACCTTTAGTTCGTGCAGTGGGTAATAGAGGTGGGGAAGCTACAACA
>DESS01000271.1:0-7920 GCA_002361335.1 Richelia sp. UBA3308 | reverse complement strand
ATTACAACCAAGCTTTACCTTTACTTCGTGCAGTAGGTGATAAGGCTACAGAAGCTAAAACACTTAATAATATTGGCACAGTCTACAATTCTTTAGGAGAAAAACAAAAGGCACTTTCCTATTACAAGCAAGCTTTACCTTTACATCGTGCAGTGGGTAATAGGGGTGGGGAAGCTGGAACACTCAATAATATTGGTTTAGTCTACGATGATTTAGGAGAAAAACAAAAGGCACTTTCGTTTTACAACCAAGCTTTACCTTTAGTTCGTGCAGTGGGTGATAGGCGTGGGGAAGCTACAACACTCAATAATATTGGTCAATTCTACTCGGATTTAGGAGAAAAACAAAAGGCACTTTCGCTCTTAAACCAAGCTTTACCTTTACGTCGTGCAGTGGGTGATAGGGGTGGAGAAGCTCAAACACTCAATAATATTGGTGGAGTCTACAATGCTTTAGGAGAAAAACAAAAGGCACTTTCCTATTACAACCAAGCTTTACCTTTACTTCGTGCAGTGGGTGATAGGCGTAGTGAAGCCACAACACTTGGGAATCTAGCCGATTTAGAACGCGAACAAGGTAATTTACAAGCATCCCTCAAACACATCAAAAATAGCATCAAAATCATCGAAGAATTAAGGGGTACTTACACCAACCAAGACTTAAAAACAACTTACTTCGCTACAGTCCAAGGTTACTACAAATTCTACATCGACTTGTTGATGGAGCTACACAAAAAAGACCCATCAAAAGGTTACAATGCATTGGCTCTCAATGTATCGGAACGCTCTCGCGCTCGGGGACTTGTGGAACTATTAACCGAAGCACGAGCCGATATCCGCAAAGGTGCAAACCCGCAACTTTTGGCAGAAGAAAGCCGCTTGCAAGAATTAATTAGTGCTAAAGAAAAAATACGCTTCAACATAGTTAACGATAAAAATAAAATTAATAACCCAATTTCTCAAGCTGCTGCTCAAAGGTTAGAAAAAGAAGTTGCAAATCACCTTGAAGAATACAAACAATTGCAGGTCAAAATCAAACAAAGCAATCCCAAATACGCGAATCTCAAATATCCCGAACCGTTGAAATTAGCCGAAATTCAACAACAACTCGATAAAGATTCGCTGCTGTTACAATATTCCTTGGGTGACGATCGCAGTTTTTTATGGGTGGTTTCTCCCGATTCCCTCGATACTTACGAACTTCCCAAAAAGTCAGAAATAGATAAAAGCGCTATCAATTTATTTTGTTTAATTAGCCAAAGCAGTTCTAAACTACCCGACGCTACTGGTAAAGAGAATGCTTGTGAAAATAGAGAAAATTTCAAAACTCGACGCATTGATGTAGCTGCTAAAGAATTGAGTAAACTTGTGCTGGCTCCGGTAAAAGATAAATTGGGTAAAAAGCGGTTGGTTGTTGTTGCTGATGGTGCTTTGCAATATATTCCTTTTGCTGCTTTGGCTGATCCTTTGGGAGAGGGGGTAGAGGGGGAAGAGAAAAATACTTCTTCTAGGAAGAGAGGTGGTTTAATCCCCAAACCTTTACCATCACAAAACAAATTTAATTACCAACCGCTTCTAATCAACCACGAAATTGTTAACCTACCTTCAGCGTCAACCATTGCAATCCAACGTCAAGAACTCGCAAATCGTAAACAAGCACCGAAAGCTTTAGCTATCCTTGCCGACCCGGTATTCAGTGATACCGATACACGAGTAGCTGAAGCTAGAAACAAGCAGTTAAACCAGCAGAATTCTTTGGAATTAGAACTAGAACGCTCTGCTCTCAAACGTTCCGCCGATACCTTTAATCGTCAAGGCTGGAAGCGACTTTTCGGTACACGCACGGAAGCAGAGACACTTTTACAACTCGTACCAAACAGCGATCGCCTTCATGGGTTTGATTTTGATGCTAACTATAATTGGGCTACAAGCAGCAAACTCAATCAATACCGTATCCTACACTTTGCGACTCACGGGTTTGTTAACGATGCAAATCCAGAGTTATCGGGTATCGTGCTTTCTTTAGTAAATAAAAAAGGTCAAGATATTCGCGGATATTTACGTTTAGGAGATTTATTTAACCTCGATTATCCAGCAGATTTAATTGTGTTGAGTGCTTGTGAAACCGGATTGGGTAAAGAAATTCAAGGAGAAGGATTAGTAGGCTTGACAAGAGGATTGATGTATGCAGGTGCGGAGCGTTTGGTAGTGTCGCTGTGGCAGGTTAGCGATGAAGGTACCGCAGTATTCATGCAAGAATTTTATAAACAGATGTTGCAGAATGGCAAGTCAGCGAATCAGGCTTTGAGAGCAACACAGTTGAAGATGTGGAAACATGAAAAGCGCAATCCTTATTATTGGGCTGCTTTTGCCTTTTTGGGTGAGTGGGAAGATAAGTAATATCAAGGTAAGAAATTCGTTCGTAGTTGCGCTTTAGCGCTCTTCCCTGCATACCCCCCACAGCACCCAGAGATATAGATAATTGAGCGAGTAAATTATATTTCAACACTCGCTACCAATATCCTATAAATCCTTATTCAACCGCAAAAACTATGAATCATAAACGTACAGTATCCGGTATTCTTCTAGCTAGTAGCATTTTCGCTTTCACTAATATCTTTCCATTCACCGCAAATTATTCTAAATTAAATCCAACTGCTTCTGCTCAAACTACAGAAACAAAAACGGATAATCAATTATTTTACATTTATAAAGGACAGCGCATTCCTTTAACTCAACAAAAAGATACTGTTGGTGTTGAATTTAAAGCTTTACCTAAAACTCGTATTAGAGGAGCATCACCTCTTTATCTCCAATTAGAAAAAGATTTACAAACTGGTACTCGTGTTCGTGGTGGAGGTAATTCCCAGGTTAAAGTTCAACCCTTGGGTGAAAATTACGCTGTTGTGACTTTACCATCTACTCCCAATGCGAATCTGATTAAGAATAAAATTCAAAATCAAAAGTATGTCAAGGCTTCTTTACCGGTATTAACCCGCGTTAACACTCAAGATACAATTGTTTTACCAAACGAAATTGTGATTAATTTTAAATCAAAAATTGACAGTAGTGAAAAAGAATCTATTCTCAAACAAAATAACTTAGAAATTGTTCGTCCCCTGCGTTTCTTCCCCAATCTTTATATTGTTAAATCAACAACTGCTTCTGGTACTTCTATATTAAATATAGCCAATCAACTTAATCAAGTTAAAGGTATTAATTCCGCTGCACCTAATTTTCTCCAGTCTATTTCTAAATCTATAGATATAAGTCAACAAAATGAGGATAGAGATTTTAATAATCAGTCAATCTATAAGCAAGATAGAGAAATTTCAAATCTTAGCAATAGGAAAACAGATTATTTAGGCTTACAGTGGCATTTAAATAGCATACCCCTCAAACAATGCTTACAACAACAGATAAATAGCTTTGATTCCTTACAAAACTGTCTGCAACAACAAACAGCGAAGAATAAACAATCAAAATCAACATCATCTCGTACCGATTTACGAGTTACCGAAGCTTGGGAAAATAGTAATGGTGGAAAAGGTGTAGTTGTGGCGGTAATCGACAGTCTGATTCAATGGAATCATCCCGATTTACGCAATAGTTTATACAAAGTAGAAGCTGCCGATAAATGTCCTGGAGAAGAGTATGGATGGGATTTTTCAGAGCCAAGTTATAGTAATAAACCTTGTGAAATTGGCGATTCTGATACTCGTATGAGTCCTTTAGAACTTAATATCTTGAGAAGGAAGTTACACCATACATTTAAATTATCCGACAAGGAATTAATTAAACGATATGCATCACCAAGAATGAAGCAGAAGTTGGATTCAGTGAATGAAAAAAGATTAGCGAATTATTTGCGTCAGAAAATTCGTTCTCAAATAGGTAGTGAATTTCATGGTACCTTAGTTAGTGGTGTGATTGCAGCTAAACCGCAAAACCAAAAAGGTATGTGGGGAGTAGCACCCAATGCGAAGATTTTACCAGTGCGGGTATTTGGATTAAATGGAAGTATTTTTACCTCTTCATACATTGAAGCTGTTGGTTATGCAGCAAATCGTGGTGCTGATGTAATTAATTTGAGTTTGGGTAGTATGGTACCAACGGATCTGGAAGAATTAGCATTTAGTCAAATATTACAGCAGAATCCTAAATTAGTCATAGTAGCTTCTTCTGGAAACTCCAATTACGGTAGAGTAGCTTATCCTTCCGGATATAATGGAGTATTATCCGTTGGTGCAAGTAACTTGTTTGGCGATCGCGCTCCTTACAGTAATCATGGTAAAGGATTAGATGTAGTAGCACCAGGTGGGGATATGACTACGGAAGCTGGATGGTTGGGAGGAATTCCCACCACCGGGGGAACTTGGATAGATACATTTTGGAGGGGTTTAGCTTTTCCCAAATCCCGTTGGTCTAACGTTGTTGATTATAAAGGAAAATATTGGTGGACTCAAGGTACTTCTTTTTCTTCTCCAGCAGTTGCAGGAGTAGTAGCATTGATGAAGGGTGAAGATACAGAAGGAAAATTAAATCGCTTACAGTTAATTGATATTCTGAAATCAACAGCCGATTACAAAGGATTGAATTTAACAGAGCAAGAGCAAAAAATATATCGTAACTTAGTCGAGAAAGGTGAAATTTCTGCTTCCGTCAGCGATAAACAATATTTCTTCGGTAGTGGATTGATAAATGCTGAGGCTGCTTTAAGAGTTGTGAAGAAATAATTATTTTCAGGGAGCATCCTTTTCAGAAAAAGCCCACAGGCTATAAGCCTGGGGCTAATATTACAAAGCCTACGCAGGTAGGGTTTGTTTATCTAGCCGCACCCTTACAGGGTGTCGGATAAAATATTTATTCCGGCATTGGGATGCTCCCTATTTTCAAACTCATTGTAGGGGAGGCAAATTGCGGTGTAGATAATCTTCCCGCAATATTGCCGTTGTGTTACGGCACGAAATAATTTGATCAAAAGATGATCTAATTTGATAATGCCGTAACGCACCATTGTTTCTTCAAAAATCTTTCATCGAGATATAAAAATTTATCTCCTATAGAATTATGAAGATTCTTGCTGACTAAAACGTTCTATCAACTCATCACGAGATAATTGCAGCAACAAGGGAGTAAATTCTTCAGCTGGTAGTGATAATAATGGTTCTATAATTGCTGATAATTGCTCATCCAAGGAGCCAAAACGAATTTTGAGTAGATTTTCTAGTACTTTTCTTTCTCCCCGTTGCTCGGCTTCTTGTAACCTTTGGGTATAAAGTGGTGATAATCGCATAATTAATTCCCTATCCTCCTCATCTATATTTTGACTTACTTCTAAAGTTGTTTTTAAGCTGTATAGTAGCTCTAGCGCTCTAGTACGTAATGGTTCGTCTTCTGGAAGTGCTTCTAGTTCGTCAATGGCTGTATTTTGCACTCTACCTTTACCCAAAATTCTTAACCAAAGCGTTTCTCTGGTTTTCGGTAGCTGATGAATTGCTACGATTGCAGTCCGTAAATATCTGGGTAAAAAATAAATTCCATTTCCCCAATTGTCTTCATTGCTAACGGCTGCGAATCCTTCGAGTATTGATTGCGAAGCTGTAGGAGACAAAATCCATAACATCGGTAAATTATTTTCTGTTAACTTTTGTTTATCCCTTTTTGCGTTGCGATTGCCTCCGGCACCAGCGAAGCTGATCGCATTCACCTCGAATCTGTAATAATTTTAACAAGCAACTACAAATTTCAGGTGGTGTTGCTGCATTACGAAAAGGTTCCAAAATTGCAGGTGTTGCTGTAAATCGTCCTAATAAACCCAATCGTGAAACTTCTATGGGATTAACAGATTCGTTAGGAGAGAACCAAACATCGATTTCTCGAACTTCTCCCGCTACTTTACGAGCAATTTGTACCGTTCCTAGTGGTTGTAATAGTTCCTCTAAATAACTCTTGGAAAATTGGTCGTAAGGAAATCTTGTCATTGTTTATCGTGATTTGTAAATGCTACCCTGAGAGGAAAATTTTATCATCGAAAATACAGTTATAGTAGATACACTAAATAATGAATGGTGCGTGACGTTCGTAACACAACTTTCCGCTACGTTCGTAATTGTTCATAACGTCACAGCACCCTACAAATAATTACGAATTATGAATTATGAATTACGAATTACCAATTACCAATTACAACCCATTCCCAATTAAAATAAACGGTGCCCAATAATAAGGATGTTGGAGTTTATTATCGGTTTGCTTTAATTTATTGTGATTATCACCTTCAACGAAAATACCACCACGTTCTCCACCAACAGAGGAATAATCATTAGTAATTAAAGCTATTTGTGCTTGTCGTAATGCTTCGGCTTTGGTGATTTTCTGCTGTTTCAAAACATTGTAAAAACCATTCATTAATATTTGGGTGCCGTCGTCGGATACTTTCCACAACGAAGCAATTGTGGCTCTAACTCCACGACGTTGAAATTGATATCCTAAACCCAATATTTCTTCACCATTACCGAATTTACCACCGATTCCGGTTTGACAGGCGCTTAATACTACTAAATCAACATTATTTAACGTCCAGTTACCGATTTCTTTTAAATTAGCTATATCTCCATCACCGAATAAAATAAAGGATTTAGAAGCATCCCCCGGTACAAAAGCAGCATGAGTTGCAAGGTGAACGATATTGTATTCGTTCATTTTGACTGTGGTACTTGCTTTATCAAATTCTTTGTCGATTAATTTGGTTGTTTTGGGAAGTAATTTTGTCAGGTTTTCGACTTCTTTACCAGCGAATGGTAATCCTCGGAAGCGATAATTATCTCCTATTACTTGAAGGTTATAATTACCATTAACAAAAGCTGCCGCTAAAACTTTTGGTTGTGGTTGGGGTTTCGCGGTAAAATCTGTCAGGGATTTAGCGGTGATATTATTAATATTTAAACATTGCACTAACCATTGTTTTCCATCGTGGAGTGCTGATAAAGGTATGTAGCGGAGTTGTCCGTCGGGAGCATAAATAATAGTCTTGGCTTGAGATTGTTTTAAGTCGTTTTCTAAAGGTTTAATTAGCCAGCTATAAAGTTTTTTAGCGGGGGTTTTGGCATCGCTACCGGGATTTTGTAATGCTTGACGGAATTCTGTAATTACCCGATTAAGTTCGCTACGTTTGACTTGAACGGTACGACGAAGCGGAGGGGAATCTGGTGTGGTGATGATTAATTCTAAACGGTCTTCTAAGATTAAAGGATATAGCATCACCGCATTTAAACGTTTTAAATCATCCCTTAATCCATCCAAATCGGATAAATCAACAGCCATTTTCTGAGCTTGACGACTGAGTTTATCTAATTGTGCAATAACGTCTTTTCGTTCGCTGAATTCGTTAAATTGTTTGTTGAGTTCTTCCTCTAATTTAACAAGTTTAGCAATGCGTAATTTTTGATTTGTAGTACGGTTTTTTTCTGGGATTTTGCGTAGTTTTGTTAATTCTTGTCCGATGGCGATCGCACTTGTTTGTAGTTGATTGTATTTCTTGAGAATTTCCTCTTCGGGTTTGAGAATAACGAGTTTTTGATTGCTTCCCCGTACTTGAGTTAAATAATCGTTTAATTCTTGGACTTTTAATAAATCTAATACCTGTTGCGCTTCGAGAATTCTGTCTTGTGATATTAGTAAGTTGGCAAGATTGCGATAGGTGGAAGCAACTTTTTTGGTGTAGGATTCTTGTTGCTGTTTGGGAAGTGTTCGTAGTTGTTTGCGGATTTTTTCGTAGGTGCTGACGGATTGTTTGTAGAATACGATTGCTAGTTTGGGTTGTTTTTGTGTTTTTAGAAGAAGAGCAATGTTGCCTAAAGTTGTACCTTCTCCTGGTTTATCGTCAACTTGTTTGAGAATAGCTAAAGCTTGTTGGTAG